>JBEBUW010000022.1:0-47815 GCA_040393065.1 Lujinxingia vulgaris
CTTTGGAAAATCCACGATCATGCAGAAGAAAGAAACAGCCATCGAAGTCAAGGTCGGCGCTCTTGTACTCTTTTCGCTGGCATTATTGACCGCCTTCGTTCTGATCCTCGGAGATTTTTCGTTTAACGATGGCCTGGAATTCCACGTGCAGTTTGATAATGCCGCAGGACTCAAGCCAGGCGCGGACGTTGCAATCGCGGGAATTACCGTCGGAAGCGTGAGCAGCCTGAAATTTATCCGTAACGAAAATACCGCCGAAAGCAACCTTCACGCAGTCGCTGTTCAGGTGACATTGCGCCTGAATCCGACCTACCAGGACTCTGTGCGCCGCAACAGCAAATTCTACATCACTACCCGCGGACTGCTCGGCGAACCCTACATCGAAATCGCCACGGCCTCCTTTGACGCACAGCCCGTAGCCGCCGGCGACATCCTGCGCGGCGTCGATCCGCCCCGCATGGAGCTCATCGTCGCCAAAGCCTCGGAACTGCTCGACATCGTCGTCGACATGCTCGACGATCCCGATATCGACACCAGCGAACTCGTCACCAGCACCACCTACTTCATGAAAAACGTCGGTGGCCTGGTCGGAGAAAACCGCGAAAACCTCGATGCCTCCATCGACAACCTGCGCATCACCACGGAACAAGCCAATCAACTGCTGGCTACTTTCAACACCGTTCTGGGAGACGGCCAACAAGTCCGCGCAATCCTGGGCGACGCACAGACCGCAACCCGCAGCGCCCGCAACATCGCCGGCAAGCTCGACAACCGCTTCGATCCGCTCATGGAAGACGCCACCGCAGCCCTCAGCAGCACGCGTAAAATCACCGACTCCGCCGAGCGCATCCTCGTCGGCCGCGAAGCTCAAATCGGCAGTGCCGTCGACAACCTCCACACCAGCAGCGAAAGCCTGGTCACCATCGCAAAAGACGGCGAACAAATCGTGACCAAGATCGCCGCCGGCGAAGGCACCGTGGGCGCCCTTTTGGCAGATCGAGAAATCTACGAAGACATGAAAGAACTGCTCCGCATCATCAAGCAACAGCCCTGGAAAATCCTCTGGAAAGAGTAATCCAACCGATTCCTTCCCTGTTAGCGTTCTGGAAAACGCGCCGACCCTCCCCGGATCCCCTCCGGGGATTTTTGTTTATTGAGCAACTTTTCACCCGGCCGGATTTGCCCCCTGTTTTTGGCTGGTAGACCGCAAACTTTGCAGCACATCTCAAAAATCAAAAAATCAAAAATCGCCGGTTCGCAAAAATCGCACGACCAGCTCGTGCACATCCGCACGATTCATGATCATCGTATGCGCCGCCGGCACCACCACATGCGCTTTTGCCGCCGTCCACTGCGTTTCCTCAACGGTAACTTTGCCATCGTATTTTCCGGCAATAATCCCCACTTCACAATCGACCGCATCACACGCCAGTCCGCGCACGGTACTATCCTCGGCTGTTCGCAAATCCCGAATCGGCACCAGCAACCACCCCAGAATCCCCGCATATTTATCGGCCACCATGGATCCCTGGTTGGGCGGCGCGAGCATCACCACGCGCCCGAGCTGCCCGATGTTTTGAATCGCATCCGGTCGATTCATCAAAACCCAACGCACCAGGATATTGCCCAGGCTGTGCCCCACAAAATGCACGCGCTCCGCAGAATCCGGCTCCATTCCCATCAAAAAATCCGCCAACTTTTCGCCCAGCTCCGGCAACGTCCACCGCGTACTTGTGTAACCCCAATTCACAACCCGGTACCCCTGCCGCTCCAGCACCTTACCAGGCCAGAGCATCGACAACTTCGTGCGCCCCATCCCGTGCACCATGACCACAACCTCCTGCCGGCCCATCGTACCACCTCCACTTCATAGTTCGTTCAACACAAATTCACGTGCGCCGAACCTTTTATAACAGATCCTGCCGTGCCTGACGCCCAATCTGTCTCCCGGTCAACATTCCATTTTCACTTGTTTTCGTCCGGCAAAGGCGGTGATGATAAAACCAGTGATTGTCATCACTTCATCACTGCCAGACCCACAGCCTGTAGCACCCTTCTCGAGTCCCTTATGCCCGAACCCAAGACCACGCCCGCTTTTTGGGATCTAAAAACCTGGCCAGCTGCCTTTTGCGCCGTCCTGATCCTCCGCAGCGTCTATGGTCTGGTAGCCTATCTGGCCAGCCTCCTCGAAACCTATGACGTCAGCGCTTATCTGACACGCATCATTCTGCCCGAATGGCTGCACCGTGCGCTCATTACGCCCTGGATTCGCCGCGACCCGGGCTACTTTTTTGATATTGCCGCCAATGGCTACGATCCAGAACTGGGCACAACCGCCTTTCATCCGCTGTATCCAATGCTGGTGCGCGGTCTGGCTACAGTGCTGGGAGGAGACGTCGGCCTTGCAATGAGCCTGCTGGCCATCGTCATCCCGACCGCCCTCTGCGTGGTCCTTGCCCGCTATGTCGCAGAAGTCCACGGCCCCGAACTCGCCCGGCGCACGGCCTGGGCTGCGCTGCTTTTGCCCGGCACGTTTTTATGGTTTGGCTTTTGGACCGACGCCTTGTTCGTTCTACTCGCGCTCAGTTGCCTGTGGGCGCTGCACCGCAACCAGTGGCTCTCGGTCGGAGTCTTGGCCTGTCTTGCCGCCCTCACAAGGCAGCAAGGCATTGTGCTGGCACTGCCGATTTTCTGGCATCTCTGGCAATACCGAAAAACATCCTCGCTGCCACTGTATGCCTGGCTGACCGTTCTTAGCGCGCCGCTTGGATACCTCAGCTATTCTGTCTACCGTATCATATTTCTATCCGACACCGACTGGACGCAGGCCCACAGCCTCACCGAGTATGTCCATCTGGTGCTGGTTTCGCGCCAGGCCAATCACATTGCCGAAGGCCAGCACTTTGCCTGGCCCTGGCAACCGCTCTGGGGCCAACTCAAACTCATTTACCAGTCGCCCGACGAACTCGAGCGCATCATCGACCTGGTCTTTGGCTGGGCTTTGATCGCAGCCTTGATGCGCCATGCGCGCCGCTTCACCACGGCCGAAATCCTCTACAGCCTGGGAATCTTGATTGCTTCTCTTTGCTATTACAACGGCGCCCACGGCCCCTACATGGCGCTGCCACGCCACATCTTAATTGCCTTTCCATTATTTATTGGCGTGGCCATCGCCTCCCAAAAATTCTCGAATGCACGCATCTGGATTATCGCCGGCCTCAGCATCAATTTGTTACTCGTCCTGCTCACCTTCAGCCTGCGCTGGATCCCCTGACGTATTCACCGCTCCAACCAGCCAGCGCATGATCTGGCGCTCAATCCCGGTGCCCGCCGGCCCATACGTAAGCCCCAGCTCCACCCGCGGACTAAAAAACACATGTCCGCCACCCTCTACCCAGCGCACTTCCAGCCCCGACCCGGCCTTCGGCAACACCTCTTTCAGTCCATCGGCCGGAATCATCGGATCTTGCGGACTCGCCACCACCAGCGTCCGCACCTGCAAGTTCCCTATCCGAGACGCTACCGACTCTTGCCGGTAATAATCATCCACGCTCGCAAACCCGAAGCGCGGCACCACCGTCAACGCATCCCACTCACGCAGCGTTTGCACCTGTTCCATGCGCTCCACCGGCGTCGGAACCGGCCCCCGCGCTGCAATTCCCCGGTACATATCCTTCAATCCCTTCAGGATATAGTGCCGATAAATCGCACACGCCGGCCGATCCAGCGCCTGCTGCACACCACGCAATTCAATCGGCGGACAAATCGCAGCCACCGCCCGCAGCCGCTCACTGACCAGATCTACAGCTCCGCGCAGCGCAACGTGCCCGCCCAGCGAATAACCCATCAGATAAATATCCTCGTAATGCGCAAACCTCGCGTCCGCCAGCACTGCAGCCACATCCGCAGTTAACCCGGCATGGTGAATATCACAGCCCACATCGTCTGCGCCCCGCATCGAAAGCCGCAAACACGACAACCCTTCCGCCGCCGCGGCGCGCGCCGCCGCCACGCAATAGGACCGATGCACATTCCCGCCCAGACCATGCAACACCACGACCAGACCGCGCGCATCCGGCTCCCGGCGATACATCCCCGAAAGCGTCACGCGCCCGACCAACACATCCTCAATCTCCGTCTGCCAGCGCACCGCTACCGGCGCCGCACGACGCGCCAGATCATGGCGCAACGTCGGCAACACCGTCCATCCATGACCTGCCAACTGATTCCACACCTGTGTTGCCCTTCGAAACCTCATCCAATCACTCCGCATACGGCTAAATTTTTAGCCCCGAAATGCTGCGTTTACCTTCCAGACTGACAGCGAAGCATGTCAGCAACCTCTACGTTCTCTTCTTCCAACCGGGTTTACCTCATGACAGCCGACAACAGCTGGCCAGCTCTCCAACCACTCGAAACCTGGCTCGATTCCGCAGAAACTCTGCATATGTGGCTTCAGATCGTCGGAAAAATCCGCCTGAAACTTGCGCCCGCCCTCAACCACTGCTGGGGCTGCGCACTCTACGTCACCTCGCGTGGCCTCACCACTTCACCCATCCCCTGGAAGTGCGACACCTTCAGCATCGACTTCGATTTCATCGATCACACCCTGCGCATCACAACCTCCAATGGCTCCGGCCACCACTTTGCCCTGCAACCCATGACCGTCGCAGCCTTTTACCAGCAAATCATGCGTGCGCTTCACGCACTCGACATTCACGTCAAAATTTTCACCCGTCCCGTCGAAGTCGCCACGGCCATCCCCTTTGAAAACGATATCACCCACGCAAGCTACGACGCCGAGGCTATCCACAATCTCTGGCAAGCATTCGTCCAGGCCGATCGTGTTTTCAAAACATTTCGCGCTCGATTTACCGGCAAAGCCAGCCCGGTCCACTTCTTCTGGGGCGCCATGGATCTTGCCGCAACCCGATTCTCCGGCAACGACGCACCTCCGCACCCCGGTGGAATCCCCAACACTCCCGACCATGTCATGGCCGAAGCCTACTCCAAAGAACTCTCCAGCGCGGGATTCTGGCCCGGCATGGGTTTGGGTGAACCCGCCTTCTATGCCTACGCCTATCCCAACCCGCCCGGTTTCTCACAATACCCCGTTCGCCCCCGGGCCGCCTTTTGGCACTCCGAACTCGGCGAATTCATTCTTCCTTACGCGGCCGTCCAGAACGCCCCCAACCCTGACGAAACCCTGCTCTCTTTTCTCCAATCCACCTTCGATGCCGCCGTCGCAAGCACCGGCCGGGATCACAGCGAATCCCCCCATGCTGCCGGATAAACAAAAAGACAAAAGGCACTCGAGTAACGCACCATGCGAAGCGCACGCGCCCGTGCAGACGCGCCTGTGCAGTAAATACTCGAGTGCCGCAGCATTACACCCAGCGCAGCAATTCCGCAGCGCTATGTGGTGACAACAATCCCGGCGCCACATCCAATACCGTCTGCGCACCGACCACGCCCTGCGCATGCATTCGATTTGCCGCACGCGCGTACGCCACAAGCACAGCCGCCGTAAACTCGGCATTGCTGCCAAGCTTCAGACCAAATTCCACCGTAGCCCGCGTTCCTGTGCTCGTCGTTCCACTGCGAATCACAAAGCCACCGTGCGGCATTCCGGCATGATCGCGGTCTAGAACCTCCTGGCTCACAAACTCCACCGTCGTGTCATAATCCGCAAAATAATCCGGCATGGTCACAATAGCCTGCTCCACGCTCTTTGCATCCGCGCCTTCTTTCAGCACCACAAAACATTCACGCCGATGCATCATCCGCGTCGTAAGCTCCGGATTCTCGCCGGCTCGCACACTCGCCATCGCCGCTTCATTAGGAACCGTATACTGCACGGCATCCTGAACTCCCTCGACACGACGTACTGCGGCAGAATGCCCCTGGCTCAAACCGCGCCCCCAGAAAGTATACGTGGAGCCATTCGGCAAAATGCTCTCGCTGTACACGCGCTCCAGAGAAAACAGCCCCGGATCCCAGCCCACCGAAACCATCGAGATCTTACCTGCCGCTTTCGCCGCCCTGTCCACAGCCTCAAAATACTCCGGAATCTTCGCATGCGTATCAAAGCTATCAACCGTATTGAACCATGCTGCCATCTGCGGCGTTTGCGTGGGCAAATCATCGCGCGAGCTGCCGCACAAGATCAGAACATCAATACGCGCGCGAAATTGCACAATCTCGTCCATATGGTACACCGAAGTTTCCGGAAATACCGGCTCAATCTCGGCTGGATCGCGGCGCGTAAATATCCCGATAAGCTCCATATCCTCATGAAGTCTCAATGCTCGTTCAACGCCCCGACCAAGGTTCCCATAACCGACGATACCAATCTTGATTGCTTTTCGCATATCTTTCCTTTCTCTTACGGGTTTTTGTGAACGAACTGCGGTGACACTTTTTGCATAGCGATACCAATTTTTGCAACGAACTTATTTTATAAATTTTCAGCACACCTTCTGTGCCCTTTCGGAGAGTCTGACGATGCACATCTCATCCCCAAAACTTATCCTGCTGCTGGCCTGCGCCTTGTTTCTATCCACCTCCGCGTGCAAAAACAAAGAAACGCCTCCGCAAGCCGCCTCGCCGGCTGCCGTTGAAAGCCAGCCCACAACCGAACCTGAACCCCAGGCCGAAAGCCCCGCTCCTGCAGAATCTCCAGAGCCCGCACCCACAGGCGAAGCGTTTTCCTCGGGCCTGGAAAAAACCAAACAAATCGGTGATCTGACCGATGAGGAAAAACAACAACTACTCGATGCTACCAATCAGCACGTTCCTCCCGGCATGACGAAAGAATCGCTCGACCAGTCCATGTGCACCTTCGCTGCCGTCCTCAGCCTGGGCCCCGTGCTGAACACCCTGAACACCGACGCCTTGGTGCAGGAAGCCTGCATCCAGTCACGCGATCTGTGCATCGGCCAGATTGCCTCCACCGGCCCCATGACCGACATCAGCATCTTTCCCGCCACCTGCACCGCCACGGTCGCTGAAACCGAGCAATGCCTGACCGCTCAAAACGAATTCGGTGCAGATTTCCTGAAACGCTTTCCCACCTGCGACGCCCTTACCGTCGCTACCGTCACCGACCCCGGCCTCTTTGCTGGCGTCGAAGCCCTCAACAGCGCGCCACCCGCCTGCGCCGTTCTGGCCGAAAAATGCCCCGGCTTCCTAACCCCCCTGGAATAATCCCCGCTCACCGTTCGGATTGCTGACGCTGATAGTCATCCACATAGGCTCGAAGTTCACCCAGGACATATTGTTGCTCTTGCAATGGCAATTCCCAGCCAAACTCAACAATATCTTCTCGACTCTGAATAAACATCACATGCTCCCCCTGCTTACCCTGACTTCGAGCCTTTCCGCCGTCGCTTTGCTGAATAGTCCGGATTCCCATCATCTCAATATCCTCAAACGAGATACCGTCGGACATCCCCCGCAACGATAAATTCCCATCCCGGGCGTTCAGAACAAACTTTTTCGAAGAAGCCACATAGTAGAAAAGCACGGGTACCACCCCAAACAATAGCAATCCTCCTCCGCCCAGCAGCAAATTCAGCCCCAGTCCACGACTGCGCGGCCTTTCCACGCCTGCCCCATCATATTTCGCAAACCGCGGCTCGGCAGGACTGGAAGTCGCCGTGCCAATCAGCACCAACGCAATGATCACCACGGGAAAAACTCCCAGAAGCATCGTCGCTTTTTGCATGAGCCCGGTCGCGATCCCGATCTGCATCCCGCCATCTTTCGACACCTTGATGGAAGTCTTGCGTTTGCGCGGCTTCTCGGCCGCCCGCTCCCGAACCTCGAGCACACTTCCCCGCACAGAAATCATCGTACTGCGCATGACGTTAAGCCGCTCCAATGCCCGGGCAGCCGAAGAAAAACGATCCTCCAGATACGGCGCCAACAACCCGTCCAGAAATTCAGCCAGCGGCTCGGAAACTTTCACATAGGGCCTGAAAACCATCGCCATATCTTCCACCGGCAAATCCGACGGATGCCGATGGCTGAGCAAATGCACGACCGTTGCCCCCAAGGCATATAAATCCGTCGCTGCACACGCGCGCCCCATCAGCTGCTCCAGCGCCATATAGCCGTTCGTGCCCACAATCGTTGAGCCGCCCCCCTCGTGAACCGTCGCTTGCACCGCTCCGAGATCCACCAGCATCAACCGACCATCGTTTCGCCACAGAATATTCGAAGGCTTGATATCCCGATGCAGCACTGGCGGCGACAGCTCATGCAAAGACTGCAAAACCCGAAGCATTTCCTCCAAAAAATACCATACGAAATCTTCCTCGACGCGCAGCCCCTGCTCAATCCACTGCGCAAAACTCTGTCCCTCGACAAACTCCTGCACCAGATAAAACTCTACGCCGGCCCCGTCGGGATGCTGCACCGAAAACGAGTCGATATACGCCGGGATTGCCGGATTGTTCAGGCTGCGCAAAACCGTGCATTCACGCTCAAACAGCTCAATCGCCTTCCAGCTTTCCACATGACCAACGTCGAGCTTTTTGACAGCAACCATTTGCTGTGTGCGGTAATCTTTAGCCAGCAGCATCCGCCCCTGACCGCCACGGCCCAGCTCGCACACGACCTCATAACGCCCCTGTAACAACTCGACTTCCGCTTGCACTTTGGCTGCCATGTCCGATTCATTCAATCGTCAACCTTCCTCAAAATCCCTGCCGTATGAATCTCTGGCATAGGTCGCAATCACGTCCTTTAACCACGAAAGGTCCGTCTCCTTAGGAACTCTTCGGTCCACCCGGACGCCACTGCCCGCACCCAGCCGATATTTCCGACCAGCGACCGTCTCGAACACCAACTCGCGTTCCCAGAAACTTTTCTGCGTGGTCATGCCCTGAATCTTGATCTGCTTCACATCCTCAAACGGTATCCGTATATCGCCCGACTGCACATACGCATCCGTGCCATTGTAGCGAGCAACGCGCAAAAACCTGAACCCCTCTTTCGACACCTCCAAAACCTGATCCTGGCTCACTTTCGCGCGGGTTCCAAGCAGAGATGCCCCGAGAGGAATCATCACAAACAATAGCGCTATCGCCGTGCAGATCATTGTTTCCGGCCAGAGAAAACACCCGCCTGCCGCCAACCCCAGAACCACGAAAATACCGGGACTGCCCAAACGCGGAAGCTTTCGTACCGGTACGCCCGGAAAGGTAACCGTCATTTTCTCATGATCGATATGGATCACGCTGTGTCGGGTGCTGATCGGCTGCGCCTGCATCAGGGCTTGAAGCTCCGCAGAAACCTCCTGACTTGTCCGGGACGGTACGGGCAAATTCCGTTCCGCCGCGACCACCAGTCCGCTCTCAAGCGCAGCACGCACCTCGCCCGCATTCTCAAACCGCGCTTTCAGCGACGGTTCAAGCATTTTCTCCAAAATATCTGTCAATCCAGACGACAAACTCGCGAGCTCGCGAAACTGCAAGCGCATCCGCACCATCGGCAGCTGCGCCGGATGAATTCCGGTCACACAGTGCACAATCGTCGCCGCCAGCCCGTACAAATCACTGGCCTCGCACGCGCGCCCCATGAGCTGCTCAGGCGGCATATATCCGCTCGTCCCCACAACCGTCGATCCGCCCTGCTCGTCATAAACCAGCGCCTGCACCGCACCAAAATCGATCAAGACATGCGTCTCCTCCTCGGCCCGACGCATAATATTGGACGGCTTGATATCGCGGTGGATCACCGGCGGCGAAAGTCCATGCAAGTACTCCAGGACTCCGAGCATTTCCTCCAACAGCGCCCGCGCCTGCGCCTCCCCCATCCGTTCCTTTCGATCAATCGCAGCCTGCAGATTCTCACCGGCAATCCATTCCTGCACCAGAAAAAATCGCGAGCTGTCCTTCAGATGAAAAGTCTCCACAAACCCCGGAATGGACGGATGCCGCAAGGACCGCAGCGTAAGCCCCTCCCGCTCAAAAAGCTCCACCGACTTCCAATCCACGGCCCACTGCAGACTGAGTTCCTTGAGCGCTACTTGCTTTTCGGATTCACGATCCCGGGCCAGAAACGTTCGCCCCTGCGTCCCGCTGCCCAGCTCTCGCAAAATCTCAAATTGCCCCCGGATCACTTCTTGCGTGCTCAACTCGCCCATCGCAGCATCCTCAATCCACGCATCCTCCAAGTAAAAACGCCCTGCCAGTCTTCAATATCACAAAAAGACTGGCAGGGCGTTTCAAGACGTACGGACTTTTAAACAGACAGCCCGCTTTTGTTCAGAGCATCAGGTGCTGATGCAGACACCTTCGCTCGCACCGCCACCCATCGCGCAAACGCCGCTGCAGCACTGGCGAGAGTCGATGCAGGAATTGCCGGCAGGCTTACAGGCTGGCATGACGCACTGCATGTTGTCGCAGACTTCAAGCTCCGGGCATCCGCCACAATCCAGCGTGCCACCACAACCATCCGATACCGGCCCACACTGCGCACCGTGGTCGTCACACGAGAGCGGCTCACACGTCACACCGCACTCGCCGAGCACGCCACCGCCGCCGCAGGTTTGTGGAGCCTCGCAGCTGCCGCAGTTCATCGTGCCGCCGCAGCCATCCGCTACCGTACCGCACGAAACGCCGTGAGCATCACAGCTAAGCGGTTCACATTCGCCCACGCACTGGTTCACACCACCGATCTGCTGACATGCCTGACCCGGTCCACAAGCGCCGCACTCCAGCGTGCCGCCACAACCATCCGAAACCGTGCCACACTGCGCACCGTGGTCGTCACACGAGAGCGGCTCACAACCGCAAACATTGACTGCACCACCGGCACCACAGCTCTGTCCGCTCGGGCAAGTTCCACAATTGAGCGTGCCGCCGCAGCCGTCCTGAATCACACCACAGTTTGCGCCGTGCTCTTCACACGAAATCGGACGACATACGCCACCGCACTGGTTGGGCGGAGCACCCACACCACAGGCCTGACCATCCGGACACGTGCCGCACTGAATCACACCGCCACAACCGTCACCGGCCGCACCGCAGACCGCACCGATGTCTTCACAGCTGCGCGGATTACAAACCGGAATCGGCGGCGGACCACCATCGTCCGAAAGACACTGACCCAGATCGAAAAGCATATAGGCCAGAATTTTTTCCTGAGCCGTCAGCTCCCCTGTACTGCAATATGCCGGAAAGTTTTGGTTATTGGGGGAGTTTCCGGTTACGTGGAATGCACTATAAACCACGCGCCCGCACTCATTCGCCGGAGCGGCATTGAAAGGCGTGTTGAAGGTGTACTGCTGAACCGAGCTATTTCCCTGATGGCCGGTAGCTCCCTGCACCGTATAAACCCAGGGCACAGATTTCCCATGAACAGCCGTGACATAGTTTCTCGGAGCACTGATCGAAACCTGACTCTGACCGCCGGCACCATTGACAGAATATTTTGCTCCAACCACATCGAGCCAGTACGAAAAGTCCTGTCCCCGCGGCGTAGACTCATCCACATAAGCAATCGTAGAGCTGGGGGAGCTTCCTCCGCCCCAGGAAGCACTTTCCTTTAAGCCATTGGTCTGATCGAGCCAGATATATCCGAAGTGAGAAGCAAAAAAGCGTCCTCCCTTATTGACATAGTTCAGCACATTCGTCCGGTCTGTGGCCGAGCGCCAGGTTCGATTTGCACTCGCCTCACAGTCAGAAACAACCATGTCATAACTGTCCAGTTTGGCAGCGTCTGAGAACAGATTCGTAGCAAGCTGGTTTCTACAATAATTATTATTCGTCGTACACGCGCTATTGTTCGGATTACCATCGCTACAGGTGCTGCATCCGGATACGCCCGGAGCAAATCCACCATTGCCACGATAAATATGTACCCGTCCGTTTTGCGTATGCTGCGTAAATTCACTGTCCGCAACGCCGATTTTGCGGAGTACGCACTCAATCGCATCGACACTACCCGTTGAGATGGCAGTTTTGGGGATATTATCGTGTCCTGTTGCTCCTCCCTGCGTCTTCGGAAGACTGGTCAGATGTGCCGGCAATACCGACGTTCCACAGGCATTCTGCGCAGGAATCATCACCACACGACGCCACTTGCCTGTCTTAATAACAAGCGGGAACTCAACGCCAGCAGGCACATGCCGCAACTCAAAGTTCCCGGCCTTATCACTCACGGCGCCAACCAGAACTTTTCCAAGATCTTCATCTTCACAACGCAGACACGTTGCGCCTGAGTCATCAATCGGCGGCAACTGGTTCAGCGGCATATTCGGAACATATAGCGTTACATTGGGAACCGGCAGAGTTCCATTGGGCGCATACACCGTTCCGCGCACAACCGTTGCGCCGCCACCCGGGCAAACTGCCTGATTCTGGCACAATCCCTCACAGTCCGGGCCGCGGTTGTCCGCGCCACAGCGGTTGGCTACACCACTTCCACCGCAGATTTCCGGAGCCTGACACGGATTACCGAGCTCAATCGTACCGTTGCAACCGTCCGAAACCGCACCACAGTTCGCAATGCCCTGATAATCCTGCGCCGTCAGCGGGACGCATACCGGCTCGACGCACTTACCGCGCTCAGCGCCCGTTCCGCACACTTTGCCGGCGCCGCAGGTTTTGTTCAGATTCACAAATCCGCCGCAGCCGTCGGCGACCACGCCACACTCTACATGGGGAAAATCATTGGCCGTCTTGGGCACACAGACCGGAGCTTCACACATACCGGCGTTGCAGGATTCGCCCACTGCACAACCGCCGCACTGCACAAATCCGCCACAACCATCCGGCATCGGACCGCACTCAAAACGTGTGCCCTCACAGGTCGTTTTTGGCACGCAGGCTTCCGGCACAATGCACTGACCGCGCGTCGGACCATTACCGCAAACGGTATTGCCCGAGCACGTTCCACAATCGATGGAACCGCCGCAGCCATCAGAAATCGCGCCGCACTGCACGCCCTCCGCCGCGCAACGCTCCGGGCCTTGCGGTACGCACGCAATCGCAATGCACTTGCCGTGATCCAGGCCCTCACCGCAATACTCATTCTGCGCACACGTTCCACAGGACTTGATGCCGCCACAGCCGTTTGGAATCTGACCACATTCCATCCCCTCGGCCGCGCAACTGACTTCGACTTCACACTCTGGCTCGACCGGACCGGTATCCGAATCCTCACCGGCATCGTCGTCGCTACCGACATCATCGCCGCCGGTATCGTCCAGGCCTGTGTCTGCATCACCATTGTTGTGATTGTTGCCGTTGTTTACCGAATCTCTGGCCACACAGATTTCGTCCACACAGATATTTCCAGGTGTACAGTCCTTTTCGACGGCACATTTTCCCCCTGGTGGCACATTCTGCGCACCACCACTCGTTGCGGCATCTTCGCAACCGCTTAGCCAGATTCCCACCAGGAAAACTAACGCGAATAAGTGAAGCGTGCGTAGTGTGTAAGTCATTTCTCAGCCCATCGTAATAAAGTTTATCCAAACAACCTGTTCTTTCGAATCTTTCAAATATTCCAAAAAACACATTTTTGAGTATGCCGCAGCCCCCTGCGGCCTACAAGCCCCATCCTTTTACGATAGGCAGAACGCGCAAAATCTGCGCTCGCAGACTTCGGCTCCGAAGCTACCTTTTCCCCAACCGCTACCTTCGAATTCGGAAAAAATACCGGCCGTTGCCATGGATCATCGTCCTGACCCGGAAAAATGCCATCCGTTGCCATGAATCATCGTCTGGACTCGGAAAAAATGCCATCCGTCGCCATGGATCATCGTCCGGGAGGGGGGTATATACTGTCTGTATGTTCAGAAACCCACTCCCCCGCGAAATTTTCGGACTTATCTAGCTTCCGTGCGCAGTCTGGATACCCATTCTACAAAACCGGTCGCTTTTTTCTCAGAGGCTTGTTCTGGATAGCTTGCAACCCATCCAGAAAACAAACAAAAAGTCAGGAGCATACCGGCCAGCAGCGTAAGTCGCTGTGTGCCTGTCTGCTTCCAGGCCGGCCAGACAAGATACAGGCACAAACCGAGCACCAGAAGCGCTAGCGGAGCCAGTGAAGCCAGGCCCGACAATCCGAACAATTTCATCCCGAGATTCGGGGAAGGTGCCCCGAGCGCAGCCAGACGACCATGGAAAGCAGCCGTCTTCCTTCCTCTCCCACCCCTGTAGAAACTCACGACTGCATAAAATACGTCGGGACGGCATGGGCCTGCAGATGATTGCGGATACGGCGTTGTTCTTCGGCTTCGGTGGCGGTGAAAAGCTCCTGAAGGATAGACAGATGCTCGGATTTCGCCGTCGCAAGCTTGTCGGAGCTGCCAGCCGCCGATGGAATGAGAATTTCCAGATGATGCCCTTTGATACGGGTAAGCCTGATCAGCCGGGTAAGCAATTCCAGATTGGTCACCCCGATCAAATCCGTCACCACAATAATATGCTGCGGCGCAGAACTTGTCCGGGTGAGCAGTTCAATGGCTTCGGCAAGGCTGCGTTCTTTGAGGCCGAGCCTGGTTTCGGAGCGATACGGAACGGGAATCGCGCGAAGCTGCAGAAACTGGCGAACCGGCGAGTCCTCAGAGTGATTCAGTGCCGACGTGGCGAACCGGGCGCGCTCGCGAGGAAGGATAGAATTGAGCCAGCGCTCAAGAAGGTCAGAATTGACGGAAACTTTGCCCTGGGTCTGGATTCGAAAATCGAGACGCTCCTGAATCAGAAGATAATCGGTGACGAAGCGCTCAAGCTCGGCGTCATCCGGTTCGGTACGCTCCCTGTCGGTAATCGAATCAAGCGTGGTGAGGTGATTGAGAATTTGCCGCAAGTTCGCCGGCCCTTTTCCGGCAGGGATGTGGGCATAAATCCGTTCATCGAACGTAATCAGCCCGAGCGGATGGCGCGTGCCGGCGTGGGACTGGGCGAGTTCGGCGGTGACTTCAATGGCGCGCTCGAGCTTGTGAGAGGCTCGCATGGTGCTGGAGATATCGAGTAAAATGTAGAGATTGTGCGCGGATTCGTTGTCGAAGTTACGGGCAATGAGTTTTCGGGCGCGGGCGCTGGCTTTCCAGGCGATGTTTTTGAGCGGTTCGCCGGGATGGTAATCGCGCAGCTCCCGAATGTCGGCTCCCGAAGGTGAGAACTTATGGCCGGGCAGTCCCGATTGTTCGGAAACCTGGCGCTTGAGGGTACGCGGAGTGGACGGCCGACGCATGCGCCCGACGGCCGGATAACATTCAAAAACGTGATTGGCGGGCAGATAGTCGATGGTTTCGATAAGCCCCAGAGGATCGCGCAGCGCCAGATCAAAGCCCTGCACAGCGTGCCGCCCGGCTCGACGCGTGCGCAACGTAAACGCCAGATGCGCCTGCGAGTCTGGAAGCACCTCTACAAACGATGTGCCATTGTCGGCAAACTCCAGACTTCCGGATGCAAACGGAGTTGCGTGAATGCCGTGCAAATGAACCGGCGTGTGATTGGTGATTTCAAGCTGTAGCGGGATTTCATCTCCGGCAACGTGTGTGGTCCGCGCGGTGGTCGTTGCTTCAGGCTCATGCTCCGGATGGATGCGCAGCCGAATCAGGCGTCGGTCGAGCGCAATGGCCGCGGGCAAGCCCAGAAAAATAGAAACCGCCAGCAACACGATGGGAATCTGGCCGAGCAGAATCAAAAGCGGCTGACGCGCGATGGCGCCAACCAGACAAAACAACAGCCCGAGGGCAAGCAGCCAGCGGCCGCGCGGCGTGAGAAAAGGATTCATCGCGCGCCCTATGCCTGCTCGCGGTCGGCTGCGCTATCAGACACATCATTCATATTAAGCATAGCGCACCCGTTCGATGGCCTGACGCACAACATCCTCGGGCTGGATGCCTCCAAATTCGGCTTCAGGCTGCAGGACAATACGATGAGCGAGGACGTTTTGGGCGAGTTGGCGGACGTCGTCGGGAAGGACGAAATCGCGGCCGTGGAGGACGGCGCGGGCCTGGCAGGCTTTCAACAAGGCCAGCCCTGCTCGGGGCGACGCACCCAGCGTTACCTGCGCATGCTCGCGCGTAAAACGCACCAACCCGGTGATGTACTGGAGAAGTTCATCGGACACGTGCACGGCTTCAACCAGGGCCGCTAGCTCGGTGATATCGTCTCGCGTCAAAATAGCGGGCGCCGGCGGCGTGGTATGCTGATGCGTTTTCAGAATGCGCATTTCCTGCTCAAACGACGGATAAGTCATGACGATTTTGAGCAAAAACCGATCGAGCTGCGCCTCAGGCAGCGCGTAAACGCCTTCGTGTTCGATGGGATTTTGCGTGGCCAGCACCACGAAAGGACTATCAAGACCGTGAGTAGTTCCCTCGATCGTCACCTGGCGCTCCTGCATGGCTTCGAGCAAAGCGGACTGCGTTTTGGCAGGTGCACGGTTGATCTCGTCGCCCAGCACGATGTTGGAAAATATCGGCCCTTTGCGAAGGATAAACTCGTTGGTTTGCAGGTTCGGTATGTAGGTGCCGGTAATGTCCGAAGGCAACAGGTCCGGCGTGAACTGGATGCGCCGAAAACCAGCATCAATGGTTTGCGCAAAAGTTCGTACGAGCGTCGTTTTCGCCACGCCCGGCACGCCTTCCAACAGAATATGACCCCGTGCTAAAAGCGCGATCATCAATGCTTCCGTTACATATTCTGGCCCGATAAACACGCGCCCGACTTCGATTTTGATGCGCTGCAGGCGTTCGCGATAAGCCTCGATCTGGCTTGCCGTGGACTGCGTTTCGGGGGCTTCAGGCATGGTTGCGGGTACGTCGCTCATATTCTTCCTTGAGACCCATAAGATGAAGGATCTTCTGCGTTCGTCGGTAAGCTTTTAGCAGATCACGCTCGCCGAAGTAAGCTTCGCTGTCGAGCAGGATACGGTGGCGTGAGGGGATTTTTTCAAAAAACTCAAGAAGCGCCACGACTTCATTTTCGATGCGGTCGCGCTCGTCTTCCGGATGTTTGTTCAAGAACAGCGCCCCAAAACGAATGCCCATCTGCGCTGGAGACGGCGGATTCTTCGTGGAAATGGGCCACAGTCCCAGTCTGGTAAAGAACAGTTCCTCGAAGATTTCTTTCAAAATGGCCAGGGGCAACGCGTAGTTGACCGAGCGCCGCCCGAAAAACCTGCGCTGCGGCTGCGCAAACCGCGCCAGATTCCAGTCCAACTCGCTTTGCGGTGCGGGGACATTATCCAGAGCACGGCTGATAAACTGGCTGTAGGCGACCGGACGCCGCAGCGGGAAAATCGTTATCAGATAGGTCGCAAGCCCCAGCGTCAGAAGCAGGCTCAGATAGTAAAGCAGCTCGGTAAGCGGCAGATTTTGGGCAAAATTTGCGATGGCGTCGTTGATCGCATCGATGTGCTTTTGAAGTTCATTCAAATTCTCGGATTGGCCCGATGAAGACGAATACTTGCCCGACTCCTTCCAGGTTTCGATGAGTACCTGGATCTTGCAGGGCGAAATATCGCCACAAAGATACAAAAGCGCGTTGCGTGCAAAGACCGCATTATCCGCCACAAGCAACATATTGTTGATAAGCAGACTGGGATCCGCCAGCACGATGACCTTGCCTTCGCCAAGGCTCATATCGTAGACGAGCCCGCCGTTCTCGGAAAAACTCACGACCGGCAAGCCGACATTGAACAAAATCGCCGGATGATTGGCGACCAGTTGCTCAACACCATGAAGGAGCGAATGCCGCCCGGCAGGCGTAAAGATCGGCAAGGCAGGATTGTCATCGACAAAATCCGTATGCGGCAGATTGGCCGGCGGCATCACCATGCGCGTAATACCGAGACGCTCGAGCAGCGCATCGCTGGCACCAAAATCATCGGCCAGAAGCGCCCGCCCGCCCGCCACGATAAAATTGCTGAGATTGGCAACCGCAACGGGCTGTTGTGGATGGATCATCAAAAGCGGCTGTTCCGGATCGAGCTGGTCGTAGTCCAGCTCCGCCGAGAGCTTGAGCTCGATGCCTTCCGCACGCGCAATTTCAGCAAACTGACTGAGCCCGTTCCAGTCGAAATTTTCGAGTCCGTAATCTGCACGAGAACTTTCCGCCAGATTTGCCGTGTCCTGGGCACGCAATTCGGCCGAAAAAAACAGAGAACAGAGCCAGACAGCCAGCACGAGCCCGCGAAAGCGATTTATCGACCGCCTGCTCATGACAACTCCATTGCGCGGTTGTTTTCCTCTGCATACTGCAGCAAAGCCAGCGCCAGCTCCCGCGCAATGTTCCAGAGTTCTTCATCGTACTGCCGGCCGCTGAAATAACTTTCTTCGACCAATTCGGTGAGAGTCCGGAGCACCTCGGCCGGATCATCGGCCGATGCTTGCAACCGCTCGTGGATGTCTGGCGCCTGCGTGGCATCGAGCGCAAGCGTGCGGGCGACGAGCTCTTTGATCTGACGCGGCGTGCGCTGTCCCCACAGATCTTCGCCATGAATCGTCTGCATCGTGGCCTGATAAACCTGGCGAATCTTCAAAGGCACAGCCGTCAAATCAAGGCGAAATCTGGCCAGTGTACCGCTGTGAGGAATCTGGAACGAAAGCTCGGTACGAACGAATCCGCGCGCTTTCACGACGAGCCGGTAATCGCCCGCAGGAAGCTCATCGAGCAAGAATCGGCCGCCGGCATCACTTGTGATTTCACGATACAGGGCCGCGCCATCCGCGCTTTCTTCTGCACTTTCTTCAGACGCCCGCTGCGCAGCGTTTCGGGCCAGACGGAACGACAACGTCGCGCCGGGCACCGGCTTTTGCTGCCAGGCATCCCAGACCAGCCCGGCCACCACGCGAGTTAAATCATTTGCCGATGAACTTGCCGACGAAAAGGCTGCGTCTTCCCATTCCGCCTCAGACAAAGCAACGACCTGAATGTTTTCGTGCGAGCGCAATGCCTGTTCCAGCGTAGAGCGAGCAGCCTGGATCTTTTCGCGCGCGCGGCGCCTGGCCTGCAAATGCATAAAAATACGCTGACCAACAAACCCCAGAAACGCCAGAACGACAATTCCTGCCGACCACCACAAAATACGTTGCGAGATGGCCGCATCCACTTCGACAGTACCGACGTATTCTACCCACGAGGGCCCGGCATCGGGCAGCGCCTCAACGTGCACAAACCACTGTCCATCGGCCAACTCCGTACTCGGGATAAAAATCTGAAACGCCCCATCGGCATCGCTGCGAATGGTACGCGTGATCTCAAAATTTTTGTTCGTTTCATCCGGCCCGCTCTCTTTGGGACGAACAATCACTCGCAGCGACAGGTTTTCAATATCGCCGAACTCATCCGTCACCTTGCCTTCGACATGAATGCCCCGCTCCAGGCGTTCCAAAACACTGCTCGCCCCTGCCCGTATCCGAAGCCTGTCCCCGCGCCGAATCCCAATCGTCTGGCGAACTTCCTCGCGATACGCGCTCGCCGGCAAAAGCACTTCGAGAGTTTGAAGCCCGGGTTCAAGCATTGGTTGAACATCCAGCGTTCCCCGCCCGAAACGATCAAGCTGCAGCGAAGCCGCAGGCTGCGCGCCCTGCCGCACCCAAACCACGCTCGCAAGACCGGTATTCTGAACAAAAGCATGAACCGCCAGCGGCGCCGAAGTCACGGAACCATGAACATACGCCGGAGCATGAAGATTCAGCCTTGCCGGATGCGCCTGAATCTCGATTTCATGCATCGAAACCGACGCATCCAGATGCTCAGTTTCTAAAAATTCTACCGTGACATGATAGAAATCCGGCGCAAGCTCTTGCGTCAGCCCAAATTGCCCCCGGCGATCCGTAAAAAGTCTGTGCGAAATTGTCTCGGATGTGCTTGCAGGCGTGAGGTAAATCGCAACTTCGCGCTGCTGCAGACTTTGCTGGAGATCATCGCGAAGCTGGCCGCGAACCTGCAGACTTGTGCCAGCCGCGGCGACATCGACCATCAACTGGCTCTGAGCGCGCACCCGAATTTCAAAGGCAGCAGCATCAGAAACACCCGTCAGCCCTCCCCAAACACCGCTGCCACCTACCAGGCAAAAAGAAGTGCAAAGGCAAAGGAGTGTGCGTCCGGCATTTTGTACTGCTTTATGCATCATAAGGCGGCTTCTGGTATGCCGGAGATTTACATTATGGAACAGGTTTTGTCTGAATTTGTACGAGTTGTGCCTGCGCCTGGTCTTGTTCCTTTCCGGGCGGAGTCAATGCAATAAACCGCTTCAAATGATCGCTGGCAACACGATAATCGCCTGCATGAATCGCCATCTGCGCCAGCCCATAATGCGCTTCCGGCATGGTGGAGTTTTTTTGCAACGCGTTGGCATATTGAATTCGCGCAATCGCAAACTCCTGACGCGCTTCGTGGTACCTGGCCAGCTCGATGAGCAGATCGGCGCGGTCGCCAACCTCTTGCCGGGCCTGCTCCAGATAGCTAAGTGCTTCCGGCGCGCCTTCGCGCAGACCATGCAACACGGCCAGCCACTTCAGTAATTCCGCCCGCTGCGGGCCATAATGCGGCGCGCTGCCAAGATTCGAAAGCATCCGCGCCAGATCACGACGACCACGCGGCCGATCATACGCATAATACGTGCGACTGATGCCGCGCAGCGCTTCGATACTTCCCCGATCACGCAAAATCGCCGCATAAAACGCTTCCTGAGCCAGTTCATAGCGCTCAAACTCAAGATGCATCGAACCCAGTTCGACGAGCAATTCCGGATTATTCTGATCACTTCGCCACGACTTCCTGAACAACACCGCAGCCCTGTCACGCTCGCCGATTGCCCGATAATACAAGCCCGAAACCCAGGTCCATTCCGGATGTTCCGGCGTGAGCGCCGGACGCTGAATGCGTTCTTTTGCACAGTGATTTTGCCGCAACCAGAGTGAAGCCGTAATCAGATCAATCTGCTGGTTCAGCGAATACTGCTCTGCCGGCGCGCAGCCATCGACCAGTTGGTTAAGCAACTCCTTGCTCAACATTTCACGCATGGCCAGTCGTGCGTACGCCCTGACTTTTAGACTTTCCAGCTCTCCACGCCAGATGGGCGCAACCTTAGCCTGCTCTAAAATCGTAATTGCCTCGCGCCCTTTCCGAGATTCGATCAGACTTAAAACCAGCGGACGCAACACGCGAGGATCTTCAGGCCGCGCCGCATAGGCAATATTGCCCTGCTCAATGGCATCAGAAAAACGCCCTTCCAGATGCGCAAAAATTGCTTCCGCCGTATGCCGTTCTACCGATTGTTCAGCGATACGCCCGAGCTGGCGGCGCGCTTCCTGCCGCTGATTCAGAACAATATGCGCGACCAATTGCTCAAGCGCAGCCTGACGAGCTTCCGGGGAATCTTCGGTCAACACCGGCAGGGATTCTGCGACCTGTGCGCCGGCTCCCAGCGCATTTAACGTGTAGGCGCGCGCAAGCAGCGCCCTGGCTGCTGCCGGATGGGCTCCGACAAGCTCCGCCGTCAGCAAATCCAACGCGGCAGGACGCTTCGCCTGCTGATCCTTCAACAATTCTTCCAGCGCAGACGGCTGCCTTCCCTCCAATTCAGCGTGCTCAATCGGCGCGGGGGCGACCGGTGAAGTAAACATGATTGCGAGATCAGCGCGCCCGGAAGCACTAAGACTCAGCGGCGCAACACGTTGAACCAGCATCCGTAGCGCAATCGACGCATGATCCGAAGCATGCACCGAAGAAACCGCGGCCAAAAACCGCTCACTGGCAAGCTCTACGTCTCCGTCCATCGCCTCGAGTGCCCCCAGCAAAACCAGTGCGATGCGCAGACCCGGATCATATTCCACAGCCTGTTCAGCCAGCCCTCGCGCAACCGCGTCATTGGCTTCACCCAGAGCTTCCAGCGCAAAATTATAAGCCAGCATCGCCGCATAAAACCGACCATGCTTCAGCGCCTGCTCTGCCAACTGCGAACGACCATCCGGCGCATCCGATGCCTCCGATGTCTCCGCGCTCGGCGCGGACAGCAAAACCTCATCCAGCGCAGGTTCAAGCTTCAAGCGATGAAATGGATGCTCCGCACTGACCTTTTGCAGGTTCTCCAGCGATTGCTTCCAACCTTGCACATCCAAGCTTCGCGCCGCCATCCGCGCCATTCCCAGATAAGCAGGGACAAATCGAGGAAACTGCTGCGTCGTCTGCTCGTACTTCTTTTGCGCCGCAGCCCGGTCGCCCATGTGCTCCAAAAGGCGGCCGCGTACCCAGAGCGCGCTCAACGAATCCGGATGCGTAAACTCAAGCTTTACGGTTTCGGCAAGCGCACGCTCGATGTCGTTGTTATCAATCGCCCACAAAACAAGCGCGCCGGCGCCCCAGGAAGTCACCGGCTCGTCGTCCGGCTGTGCGATGTTCTCTGCAGCCGACTCGATCGCCGTCACGGCTTTTGCAAAATTCTGCAACTCACGCAGCGCCTTGCTTTCACCGACCGTTGCCTGGATTGCCTTTTGCAGCGCTTGCTCAAAAGCATCAGCCTGCTCCGGATCAAACTGCGTCAGCATGACATCCAGACGATGGATGCGCGATGTCACACGCATGTCGTCCCAGCGATACAGTCCAAAACCGACCAGCAAAAGCAGAATCACAACACCCGAAACCAGCACTGCCCTGGATGGCCGCCTGCCGCCGCTCCGCGCATCGCCGTTATCTCTGGCGACGCGACTTCGACCGGGCCGATTCGCCCGCGAAGTCACCGTTTCGTTCTGGATATAAAGACGTCGCTCCGCACTGCAATCCACTGCGCTTCTGGCAGCCTGAACTTCGGCGCTGATATCAGCCCGCAGCAGCGGCACCGAAGCCGCAATCTGCATCCGCTCGCCATGAGCGTCCTCCGCACGCTCAACTCCCTCTTCTGGATTTTCTGAAACGCGGACTTCCTCGCCATCTGCCAGTTCGACCGACTCAGAATCTGCCGGAAGATTCTCCGCCTCCTCGACCTTTTCCGGCTCAGGCTCAGGCTCAGGCTCAATCGGTTCCGGCGGCCAGATAATTTCCAGACGCCGCTCGCGCATCTGCTGCACGAGCGCGCGGTACATGCTTTCCTTGCCGGCCGCCTCCAGACGCACGCAAACCTGCCCGACCAACGAACCACAATCAGGCTGAAGCACGAGCGCATCGAGAACATCTCGCTCTAACCCCGGATTTTCACAGTGTTCGGTATAGATACGGAGTAAAAAATCCAGACTCTCCGCCCGTTCGGGATTCCTTTTCAGGCCTTCAACCAGAACGATGAGTGCACGAACATAGTCCTTACGCTCATAGGATTTGCGAGCCCGTTCTTCAAAACTCATGGGATCTGGCCGGGTGGCAGGAAGCGCTTCACGGCGAAACGACCGAATGACCCGCCTGACGCTGCACAATACGCGTCAGGCGGTTGGCAAAGAACTGCGTACATCTTAACGCGAAATTTTAACGTCGCCGGGCAGGAAAATACCTACACCGAGCGACAAAATCATGTTGTTGCTCAACTGCGGATTCACCGCTCCACGACTTACCTGAGCGCGGCTATAGATGTAGTCACGCGCCTGGATATTGATCGAAATCATATCGCCGACAAAGAAACGAAAACCGGCGCCGATCATCCCGCCAGGGCTGATTCCTTCCAACGCGGAGTCGACGATGCCCGGACCGTTTTCATTGGCTTTGACGCCGCTTTCACCCACAACGCTCAATCCGCCCATCACGTGAAAATCGTAATGCGTAATCGCGCCGTTCAAAATCGTGAACTTTCCAAAAATAGGAACGTAGGAAATCCCAAGATCCGCAGCCCAGCTGACATACGAATACGACAACTGATTCAGACGGTTCGGATCCTCACGATTCAACGTCTCATAGACGTTTTCACGCAGACTTGTATCGGTTTGCAGTACGCCATAGCCGGCCGTGAAACCAACCGCAAACGAGTTATTCAAATGATACGTGATATTCGCGCCCACCAGCGTATTGCGGATGAACGAATCATTGAGCGTCTGCGCAAGCATCGGCTGCAGCTCCAGACGTGAGGAGCGATACAAAAGCTGGCGACGAACAATGGGGCCGGAAGACTCGTCGACCGTGGCATAGTCATCATCCGAGATTTCGGCCTGAGCTGGCGACGGATCGAGCATCAACAGGGTTGAGCAGCAAACCATCGAAAGGACAAGGAGGATTCTGCGATGTGTCATAAGGCGTCTCGCGCAACGAACATTCGGGACAACAAACAATAAAATTGAAGACGTACAGATTTCGTGCCGCTTATTCGTCAATCGTATCCGAATATTCAAAAGCCGTGGGCAAGAAGAAACTCATCCCAAAGCTGGCACTCGCGACATGAGTAAACGACTTCTCCGACAAACCTTTCAGACTCGCCATGAACATGGTGTCTCGAATCTCCAGGTTCACAGCCATCCAGCGGGTCAAAAAGATTCGGTTGGAAAGACTCACCGTTCCACCAAAGCCACCTTTGGAGGCCGGCAACGCGATACTGGCCGAGTCCGTCCACACACCACCGGCCGTGATGCCAACGTCGTAGTACAAAATCGCGCTGTTGAAGAACGAAAATTTACCAACGATGGGCACAAACCCCAGTTCCAGACCACCCGCCCAGTTCAGAACGGCTGCGTCCGCGTTTGTATTGGTCTCGTTGCTGATTTCTTCAAAGGCCGAGGTCGGTCCACCGAGCACGTCTCCGAAATTATACCAATCGAACACAGCACCGGCGTAGAAACGCTCCGTAAAGTGATAATTGGCATTGCCTCCAATCCGAACATTGCGCTGAATCGAGTCGTTCAACGTCAATCCAATGCGCGGCGCCAGATCAAAGCGGCCTTTTTGAAGAACGGGTTTGCGCTGAATGACATGAATCGTGTCGGAAAACTTTTGCTGTTTTTGCTGAGCCTGACCAGGAACACTGAGCAGCAGCGCAACGCAGGCGAACGTAATTGCAGCAAGGCGGCTGGCCCAGACGCGTTCTCTTGGCATGGTTCGACCGGACGGCAGACAGGGGATAAATGACATAAGCGAACACCCATTTAGATTCAAAACACAATCACAGTAAGCTGAGTCGGGTATAGCACAGGCGAAAAGAAAGCGGCAAGCCGGGAACGCGCCAGATGTCGGGAACACCTCCCACCATCCAACCCCGGCCTGCCCTCGTCTGCCCACGATTCACATAAATAGCGCTTCTACGAATTCTTCGGCGTAGAACGGACGCAAGTCATCAATGCCCTCACCAATGCCGATGTAGCGCACCGGCGCCTTGAGCTCTTCGCAAAGTCCCAGAATCACGCCGCCCTTGGCCGTTCCGTCGAGCTTGGTGAGCACGATGCCCGTAATATCCAGCGCTTCACGGAACAGCTTGGCCTGCGCAATCGCGTTCTGGCCGGTGTTGGCATCGAGCACAAGAATCGTCTCGTGCGGCGCGCCGTTCATCGCCTTCGTCGCAACGCGCCCCATCTTTTCAAGCTCATCGAGCAAGTTCACCTTGGTATGCAGACGACCGGCCGTATCGCAGATAACGACATCGACCTCCTCACGCACACCACGCTCAATGCCCGAAAAAATCACCGAAGCCGGATCCGCCTGGTCTTCGCCCTTATGCAGCGCAATTCCCGTGCGGTCCGCCCAGATTGCAAGCTGATCCACCGCCGCGGCACGGAACGTATCACCGGCTACAACCAGCACCTTTTTGCCTTCACGCGTGAGTTTGGCGGCGAGTTTTCCGATTGTGGTGGTTTTTCCAACGCCGTTGACGCCGATCACCAGGATGACGAATGGGCTGGCAGCCTCAAAATTGATTTCGCTTTCGTGCTCTTTGAGAATTCCTTCACAATATTCACGAATAAACGCCCAGACGGCCGCCGGATCTTGACGGTCCGCGCTGTCGAGACGTTCTTCCACCGCCATCAAAATGTTTTTCGCAACATTCGAGCCAATGTCCGCGGTAAACAGAATTTCTTCGATCTCATCGATCAGATCGTCATCCAGACGCTCACGCTTGAACAGGTTGCCCAGACGATCGACAAAGCCGGTACGCGTTTTCTGCAAACCATCGCGCAAACTTTTCGGTTTCTCAGCCTTCTCTTCGGCTTTCGGCTTTTCAACTCTCGCAGCGGGCTCGGCTACTTTTTCTTTTTCGACGACTTTCTCGACGACTTCTTCCGCAACCTTCTCAACAACCGGCGCAGGCTCTGGCGTTGTTTCCTGGACAACTTCAGTCACGCTTTCTTCGACAACCGGCGCTGCTTCCGGAGCCACTTCCGGCACTGGCGCTGCTTCAGCCTGCGGCTCCGGCGCACTCAAGTCCTTTGGACGCGGCAATTTCAGCTTCGGCAGTGGCTTTTCCGCATCCGCGGCCTTTGCCTCATCATCTGCTTTCATGATCGGACGCGGCAGCGACGGCTTCGGCAGCGAGAACGCCGGTTTTTTCGGTTCTTCCGCTTCAACTGCAGCAGGTTCTTCAACCGCAGGCGCTTCCACAACAGGTTCTTCTACAGCCGGCTCTTCTACAACAGGTTCAGCAGCCGCAGCCTCTTCTTCTACGGCTGGCTCTTCCATCGCAGGCGCTTCCGCAACCACTGGCTCCTGAACCGCTTCAACAACCGGTTCTTCTACCTTGACCGACTCTTCAACTACGGGCTCTTCGACTACCGGTTCTTCTACCTTGACCGGTTCTGGCGCAACGACCTTTTCGTGCTCACGCTTGGCACGCTCTGTCGCCTCCGCAGCCGTTTCACGACGGCCCTTCTCACCAACAACCTTGCTACGCTTGGCCCGCTTAATCTCAGCCAACGACATACCCGAGTGAATTTCAACCGGCGCCTCCACTTCGGGACGATCACCCAGCGGATCGAGCGTCGGACGCGGACCTTCCAGCTCGCGCGGTTTGGTCGCCTTCGCCTTTTCTTCTACCTTGCTTTTGGCCCGCATCCGCGCGACCACAAAAAACAGCAAGAGCAAGGCCACGAAAATTATCAGTG
Source organism: Lujinxingia vulgaris (assembly GCA_040393065.1). GTDB lineage: Bacteria > Myxococcota_A > Bradymonadia > Bradymonadales > Bradymonadaceae > JACCWM01. The sequence continues at coordinate 26,978 of JBEBUW010000022.1, forward strand.
CGATCATTACAAAATTGACCGAGCCGGGTTCACCTTGCGCCAGCACCCGGAAACCACTTGCAGAGATCGAATTCAGCGATACCCAATCATTCATGCGTTCGTTCCTTGAAGAGTGTGCATTCATTCGCCCAGGATAAATCCTGAACCATAACTAGAGGATGCTTACTACGAAGCAAGCTGGTCGTCCACGTCCGTCAAACGCACGGAGACGACTTTCGAAACTCCCGGTTCTTGCATCGTTACGCCGTACAGTCGTTGCGGCGCTTCCATCGTGCGACGATTGTGCGTAATCACGATCATCTGACTTGTGTCGCTCATTTCTTTGACCATATCGGCAAACCTTCCCACATTGGCCTCATCAAGCGGCGCGTCCACTTCGTCGAGAATCGAAAAAGGCGTGGGTTTGAGCATAAAAATCGAAAATATCAAGCTCACTGCCGTCAGCGCCTTCTCGCCGCCTGACAAAAGCGTCACGTTTTGAAGCGCCTTGCCCGGCGGCTGCACCTCAATATCTACGCCCGTATTGAGCGGATCGTCCGGGTCCGTCAACAACAAACGTGCGCGGCCACCGCGAAACAGACGCGGAAACACTTCCTGAAACTTATCATTAACCGCCGCATAGGTTTCCAGAAAACGTTTTTTACTTTCGCGGTCCATGCGCTCAATCGCTTTGCGCAGATCTTCCACCGCCCGCTCAAGATCCGTGTGCTGCTCGTCGAGAAACACCTTGCGCTCACGCGTTTCCTCAAACTCCTCGATGGCCAGTGCGTTCACAGCGCCCATCGACTCAATGCGTTTTCTCAAATACTGAATCCGCCCCGGTCGTTGCTCGGGCGCAAGCTCCACGCTGGCCGCAATGGGCTTGGCATCCAGCGGCGTAAGTCCAAATCGCTCCTCAAGCTGCTCATCCACATGATCCAGCCCGAGCGTACATTCACGCAGCTCTATCTCAAACTTTTGAACACTCTGCGTAAGTGACTCGATCTGCCGCCGCCCTTCACCAAGCGATTGCTCAAGCTCTTTCAAACTCTGCTGCGCCTGGTCGAGCGCCAATTTCGCATCTTTGACAGCCTGCCCCGCGTCGGTAAATCCCTGCTGCAACGCTTCAAGTTCCGCATCCGAGCTCGCAATCACATTTTCAAAGTGCGCCACACGTTCGGCCGCCGCAACCGACTCGCGCTCAAAACGCACAACCTGCTGCTGCGCATGTTTCAGGCTATTTTCAAGCCGCTCCACACTTTGCTCCAGATTGATCTGCCGCTCGCGCTCACGCGCAATCTGCACCTTTTGATTCGTCAAGCGCGCACTCTGTTGCTCCAGCTCGCTTTCAAGCTGCGTGAGCCGTTCCGCAAGCTCATCATATTCCGTCTGCAGCGCGGGATTTTCCTGCAGCGCGTCTTTGCGCGACGCCTGCAATTCTTCAACCTCCGCCTCAAGTGCTGCAAGCTGCGGCGCAAACGCCTGGGCCTCACGCATAATCTTCGCAAGATGATCTTTCGCGCGCTGAAGCTGGCGCTGCTCCGCCTCCTGCTCTTGCACAATCGCGCGCAAATCATGCTGCGCCTGGCTGAGCGCTTCGCGTGTGGCGGCAAGCTGGTCCGTAGCGTAGGTGACATCCTCTTCGGAAACCTCAAGCGACTCTTGAGCTTCCTCATCATCGATTCTCGCCTGCTCAAAGGCCGTGCGAAGCTCCTCAAGCTGGCGAGCCTGGCGGAGCAACGCGTCCGCGCTTTCCGTTGCGAAACCGCCAACAATTCGACCGTTCGCAAACAAGATATCCCCACCAGGCGTCGCCCAGGCGCGCGTGCTGGCATTTTCCGCCGCCAGAGCCTTTACATCGTCCAACGACTCTACAAGCTCCAGACCGCTCAACCAGCCTTTCAGGGTATCTCGAACGACCTGCGGATCTTCGCCGCCCTCAATGATCGTGCACGCAACACGTCCCAGCTTTTTCTCAGCCAGCATCGCCAGCGCATCCAGCGCCGCCTGACGACTCGTCACCAGCACATCCGAAACCCGCTCTCCCAGATACGCAGCCGCCGCAGCTTCCCAACCCTCCGGCACATCCAGAAAACCGCCGACCGGCCCGAGAATATCTGCCCTGCCCTGTTTTTGAGCCCAGGACAGCACATTTTGCACGCCGTCACTGTAGCCATCGCCACGCTTGCGCATCGCATCCAGGCTCTCCAGCCGCGCTTCCAGCTGAATCCGCAGGCTACGCGCCTTGCGCGCCTCCTCCTCGGCTTCCTTCAAAACCTCACGCGCTTCCGCAAGCTCTCTGGTCTGACGCTCCGCCTTTGCCGCCAGCGCATTATGATCCTTTTCCAGACGCTCCTGATCGATTTCCAGCCGCGATCCAGCACGCATCGCGTCCTCGACCTCTTCCTGCGCGCCCTCAATCTGATCCTGCACCGCCGCCTGACGCTCCAGCAATTCCTGGCGCTGCTTCGCAATCCACGAAAGCCTGTCCTCAATCCGCTGAAAACGCGCGGTCATGCGCGCCATCTCCGAGCGCAGCTCATCGTGCCGGGCCACCATCTCGCTGCGCTCCTTGCGAAGCTCCGTGATCGCCTTCTCAACCGCCGCAACATCATGTTCCGACTGCTCCGGCGCCGCCGACAGACTCGCCAAATCCTCCCGCGCCCGCTCAAGTTCCGCCGTCAGAAGCTCCGTGCGGCGCGCCTGCCCGTCGCGCTCGATCAACAACCCTTGCCGACGCTCGCGCGCTTCCACCACGCCCTGCTGCGCATGATCCCGATTCGAGCGCGCCAGATTCACGCGCGTATCCAGCTGATAAAACTGCTGCGTCGCCTCCGTATGACGCACCTCCGCCACATGCGCTTCTACCCGAAACCCTTCGCCGCGCGCTTCACGCGCAGCCACGGCCTCCCGGATATTCGCCAGGCTGACACTGTGTTCTTCAAGTGATTTCTGAACATTCGTGCGCTGTAAAAATAGCTGCACACGACGCTCCAATAGCGCGCTGATCTCAAGCGTCCGCAACTCCTCGCTCAGCGCCCTGTGCTCCTGCGCCCTGCGCGCCTGACGCTCCAGACTCCGAAGCTGCTTGTCGATTTCCTCGATCACGTCACGCGTGCGCTGCAAGTTTTGCTCGGTCTGCAACAACCGGCGCTCCGTCCGATCGCGCTGGCCCTTGTAGCGCGTAATGCCGCTGGCTTCCTCGATGATCAAACGCCGCTGCGACGGGCGCGCGTTGACGATAAAACTGATCTGCCCCTGCTCGATGATCGAATATCCCTGTTTACCGACCCCCGTCCCCGCCAGCAAATTCTGGATATCCATCAACCGACACGGAACCTTATTGATCAGGTACTCACTATCTCCGGAGCGAAACAGCCGGCGAGTGATTGCGATTTCCGCCATTTCCCGGAACTCGCGCGGAATCGAGCCGCCCAGGCTTTCCAATTCTTCCCCGCCTTCCGCAGCGTCGACCAATCCTTCAAGCAGTACTTCACCTTCCTGCGCCTCTGCCATCGCCTCCGCATAAATCGGTTCCGACACCGCGCGCCCACGCTCCTGCACGGCCTGCGCAGCACGAGCCGCAAAGTCGTTCTCAAACGTCAGTGTAACCTCGGCCATCCCCGATTGTTTGTGATTCTGGCTACCCGCAAAAATAACATCCTGCATCGACTGCCCGCGCAGGCTTTTTGCCGAACCATCGCCCATCGCCCACTTGATGGCGTCCACGACATTGCTCTTGCCGCAACCATTCGGCCCGACAATTCCGGTCATGCCATCGCCAATTTCGACGACCACTTTATCGCGAAATGACTTGAATCCGATGATTTCTACTTTACGCAACTTCATGGACTTAACGACGTCTGGTAACGCGCAGCTCGATCGGCGTTGTGGGGCGAAGCGTCACCGCGGGCGACAACTTCAAGAAACGGTTCAGGGTTTCTGGCGTCGGCGTCAAGCGCGTGCGCCGGGCGATGGTCGCCACAAGCAAAATCGCTTCCATCATCGCGAAATGGTTTCCAATACACACGCGCGGCCCGCCACCGAAGGGAAAATACGCAAAGCGCGGCAGACGCTTTTCCAGACCATCCAACCAGCGCTCCGGTAAAAACGTATCCGGCTCCGAAAACCATTCCGGATCGCGCTGCACGGCCCACTGCGAAATATACACCTGCGCGCCTTTCGGAATGAGCCAGCCGCCCAACACCACATCCGAGGCCGCTTCTCGGCCGACAATCCAGGCCGGCGGATACAAACGCAGCGTCTCTTGCACCACGGCGCGCGTATAAACCAGATGCTCCACATCTTCCATCGTTGCCCGCCGGTCGCCCAGCACGGCTTCGACCTCGTCGTACAGGCGCATCGCAGTTTCCGGATAACGCGTCAGCAAAAACCAGGCATAGCTTACGGTCAGTGCCGTGGTTTCGTGTCCGGCCAGAAACATCGTGATCGTTTCATCACGCAACTGATCCAGGTTCATCGCATTGCCGTCCTCATCCCGGGCCAGCATCAGGCGGTACAACAGGTCATCGCCCTCCCCGAGTTCACGACGCTTCTCAATCAGGTCAAAAATCACATCATCCAGATGTTCGCGCGCCTCTCGATACCGCCGGGCCCCGGGCGTTGGCACACTTTTCGGCACAAACCCCCAGGCGGTGTGCACCTGCTGGTGAAAATTATCCATCGCCACGTCAATCGCTGCGCCAATTTCAGCGATTTTTTCTTCAAATTCGACATTGAACAGTGTTTTTACGACGATTTTCAGCGTCAGTTCCATCATTTCCGCATGAAAATCCAGCGTGTCGCCACTCTCCCAGCCGTCCACCGCGCGTTCCGTGTAGTCTACCATCGTGTCGGCGTATTTGGCGATGTGCTTGCGCTGCAAAGGCGGCGCAGCCAGGCGCCGCTGACGCTTCCAGAGCGAGCCTTCACTGATGAGCAATCCACTGCCGAGCAAATCCGACAGGCGATTCACCATGATATCTTTGATGAAATACCCGGATTTTCGAACCAAAACGTCCTCGATCAGCTCCGGATCTGAGACAAAATAGCTCGAGCGCGTCACCTTGAAGTACGATATCCCGCCATAATTCGAGGTCAGCTTTTCGACAAAACGCACCGGATCTTGCAGATACCCGGTAAACGCTACCAGGGTTTCCAGGCTTCGCGGTCCCGGCGGTCTGGGAATCGCAGTAACCGCCCGCCGATTTGCAATCTGTTTGACACGCGCCAGAATATCCATGGATGAACTCCCGATGAAGGTACAAGCGTAAGAAACTCCGCGGCATTCTTATCAAGCCCCGCCCGTTTGTACAGTTTTTGTGCCCTGCGATATTTTTTAAAATTCAAACATGGGGTCGAGGGTACTTTTCCTGATCCCCGAACTCCAAAAATGCCCTCGACCCCTTCCCAAAGTCCGTCAACGCACTTTTTAATGCCCTCTACCCCTTTCCGCGGTGCGTCAACGCAACTTTTATCCCCTCGACTCCTTCAAGCCCTCCTGTTCACTCGCCGATCACGCGCCACCGGAAGTGCCCAGCCGCGGCGAATCGCCGCCAGTCGCAGCGAAAAACACAATACCGCGCCGGCAATCGTTACGCCCACCGTCGGCAACTCCAGCATATCGCCCACCACCACCACGCTGGCTCCAGCAAGTGCCGCGACCGCATAGACTTCCGCGCGCAACACCGTCGGAATGTCCGCCAGCAAGATATCGCGCGCCATGCCGCCGCCAATCCCCGTCAACATCCCCAACAAAGCCGCCATCACCGGTTGCAGCCCGAACACCAGCGCTTTTTGCGAACCGGCCACCGCAAAAACCGCAAGCCCCAGCCCGTCAAACACCAGTACCGGACTGCGAAGCCTCTCGATAATATCGTGCCAGTAAAACGTGATGAGTCCCGCCAGCAGTGACACTGCCAGATACAAAAGATTGCTAATCGCCGCCGGTGGCACCGCGCCAATCAAAACATCGCGCGCGATTCCACCTGATACCGCCGCGGCAAACGCAACCATCTGAACCCCGAACATGTCCAACTGCCGCCGGACCGCCGCCATGGCACCGCTCAACGCAAAAACAAAGGTGCCGACCAGGTCGAGCACCAACAAAAGCAGTTCCATCCGTACTTCTCTCACCTCAATAAAAGCCAACATCCCGACTGTGCACAGTTCCTGGCACATGGCGCCCCCTTATCCAGAAATCCCCTGTTTGGCCAGCCCACCTGACCCACAACGTCTGATCAACGACACCCGACCGGCAGCGCCGACTCAGGCTCGCTGCACCTCGTGAAACGTCCCCGTCCCGCTCTCAAACGCGGTCATATTCTCCAACGTCGTCTGCGCAATATTGTGCAAGGCATCCTCCGTAAAAAAGCCCTGGTGTCCGGTAATCACCACATTGGGAAAGGTCAACAGACGCGCAAACACATCGTCCTGCACCACGCGGCCCGATAAATCCTCAAAGAACAGATCCGTTTCCTCCTCGTACACATCCAGCCCCAGGTAGCCAATCTGCCCGGATTTCAAACCCTGAATCACCGCCCGTGTATCCACCAGCGCGCCCCGACTCGTGTTGATCAACATCACGCCCGGCTTCATCTTTGAAATCGCAGCCGCATCGATCATGTGCAGACTTTCCGGCATCAGCGGGCAATGCAGGCTGATGATGTCCGACACCTCATAAAGTCGCTCCAACGATACATATTCCACGCCCAGCTTCTGGCACGCCTCGTTCGGATACGGATCGTACGCCACGACCTTGCACCCGAGCCCGTGCATAATCCGCACGAATACCTCCCCGATTTTCCCGGTCCCGACCACGCCGACCGTGCGCCGGTAGAGATCGAAACCGAGCAGACCGTCGAGCGCAAAATTCATCTCCCGGACCCGCGCATACGCCCGGTGCGTCTTGCGATTCAGCGTCAGAATCAAGGCCAACGTGTGTTCCGCCACCGCATAGGGCGAATACGCCGGCACACGTGCCACGGCCACACCATACTCCAGAGCAGCCGCCAGATCTACGTTATTGAACCCGGCGCAGCGCAGCGCGACCAGCCGCACACCACCCGCGGCCAGCGCCTCAATCACCGCGCGGTTCAACGTATCGTTCACAAACACGCAGACCGTATCAAAACCCGACGCCAGCACGCAGGTTTCCTCCGACAGACGCGCTTCCAAAAACACCAGTTCATGGCCGTGTGCCTCGTTGGCCGCCTCCAAAAACACTCGGTCATAGGATTTCGTACTAAAAACCGCGACGCGCATTGCAGCTCTCCATGCAAATGTACAGTTTTGAAATTTGTAACGCCCTTCCCCGTGCCACCGCCCGCCCTTTCACAAGGCCCCGAGCGACCGCTACCACAAACATTGACGCAAGAACAAACGCCGTGCTAACAAGCGCGCAGTTCATAACCAGCGGCCGATTCCATTACTCACACGCTCAAGGATAGACAACATGTTTCAACGAGTTCTGATCGCAAATCGCGGTGAAATCGCGGCGCGCATCGCACGCACACTCAAGCGCATGGGCATTCACAGCATTGCCATCTACAGCGAAGCCGACCAGGGCGCTCCCCACACGCAAATCGCCGACGAAGCCCATCTGGTGGGCCCGGCTCACGTGCTCGAAAGCTACCTGAACACGCAGCGCATTCTGGAAATCGCCCGCGAAACCGGCGCCGACGCGATTCACCCCGGCTACGGTCTACTCAGTGAAAACGCCGAATTTGTCGCCGCCGTCGAAGCCGCCGGCATCAAATTTATCGGTCCCTCGACCGACACCATGCAACTCATGGGCGACAAAGCTCAGGCCCGCGCCTTTGCGAAATCCGCCGGCGTGCCCGTGGTTCCAGGCTCCGATGGACCAGTTACCGACGAGCAACAGGCCCTTAAAATCGCTGAAGAAATCGGCTACCCATTGCTGGTCAAAGCCTCGGCCGGCGGCGGCGGCATCGGCATGAACCTTGCCAAAAACGAAAAAGGCCTGCTCAAAGCCATCCAGCAATCCCAGCGCCGCGCGCAATCCGCGTTTGGAAACGCCGAATTTTACCTGGAGCGCTTCATCACCAGGCCGCGTCACATCGAAATCCAGGTTTTCGGCGACACCCACGGCAACGTCGTCCACCTGTTTGAGCGCGAGTGCACCATCCAGCGCCGCCACCAGAAAGTCATCGAAGAAGCGCCCTCCCCGACCATGGAACGCTTCGACGATCTGCGCGAGCGCATGACGCGCGCGGCCGTGGACCTGGCCCGCGCCGCTGGCTACGTCAACGCCGGAACCGTCGAGTTCATCGTCGATGACACCGGAAACTTCTACTTCATCGAAATGAACACACGCCTGCAGGTCGAGCACACAATCACCGAAATGATCACCGGCACGGATCTGGTCGAATGGCAGCTTCGCATCGCAGCCGGCGAGCCTCTGCCGATGACCCAGCAAGAACTGCAAATCAATGGCCACGCCTTTGAGTGCAGAATTTACGCCGAAAACCCTGCCAAAATCTTCATGCCCTCTCCCGGCTACATCGGCGCTTACATCGAACCGCAGGGCGAAGGCATCCGCGTGGATTCCGGCGTCAAAGCCGACTGGGAAGTCACTCCGTTTTACGACCCGCTGATTTCCAAAGTCATTGCCCACGGCCCGGATCGTCCGCAAGCCATTGCACGCATGAAGCATGCACTGGTCGACTACACCATCAACAATCTGATAACGAACAAGAGCATGCACCTGGAAGTGCTCAGCGACAGCGATTTTCTGGCCGGCGAGTTTCATACCGGCTGGCTTGAAGAACGCGGCTGAGTGCAGGAAGGTTTCACTGTTTATCCTTAACTCAATACGTTAACTTTTTTACTTAAAGGAAAGCATCATGGCTGAAGATATCCTTGCCCACATCACCGGTACCGTCTGGAAAATCGAAGTGCAGGTAGGCGATGAGGTGGAAGAAGACGAAGATCTCGTGATTCTGGAATCCATGAAAATGGAAATGCCCATCTCCGCGCCCTTTGATGGCGTCGTCAAAGAAATTCTGATTGCCGAAGGCGATACCGTAGAGGAAGGCCAGGTTTTGCTTCGTTTTGAAGAAGTCTGAGCCTCTCCAAAGAACCAACGCCGATAGAAATTAGCAGGCCATCCTACAAATCTTGCTTAGCTTTGATCCATCACTCAAAGCGAAACGCCGCCCCCTCTTTCCAGTTTGGCGGAGCAAGATATGGCTTATTTCTCGGCATTTCCCTTGCTATGGCTCGTTCTTCTGGGATGGTTGATTTCGGGTTGCGGCCTTCAAACGGAGGCACCGCAACCCGAAGTTGTTTGCTTTCCCGCCTGTTCTGCCGACCAGACGTGCACGCTTTCTGAGGACCGACTCAGTGCACGCTGCGTCGACACCTTTACCGGCGGTGGCCCGCTCACGGGCAAAGAAAGCTGCCAGTGGCTGGCCGAATGCGTCGATGCCTGCGAACACGCACAGCTCGGCTCAGATTGCGCTCGGGAATGCGAGCTTCAGGCCGAAGAAGACGTCCTCAAAGCGCATTCCACCTGGCGCGCCTGCGTACAGACCAATTGCAACGCCATCCGCAGCCCAGAATGCCTGCACGAATGGTGCGCTCCCCAGACCACACGCTGCTTTGGAGATATACCGGGCGAGGCCCTGACCATCGGGCCGATGTCCTGCTTCGAAGTCGGAGAATGCGCACAGGCCTGCCAGGACGATGACCCGGAATGCGCTGAGCAATGCCGTCGGCGAGGAACGAAATCGGCGCAGGGTAACTGGGATGCGCTGATGACGTGTGCGCAGCAGTCCTGCTCGGATATTCTGGAAGAGCCGGTCGAAGTAGAATTTTCTCTTCCCGGAGAGTCTGGCCACACCGCGTTCGATGCGTATCTGGCATGCGCCGAACAAGATTGCCCGCAGCCCTGGGCGGCGTGTTTTGGCCCCGGTCCCGATCCGGCGGAAGGCACTGCCTCGTGCACGGAAATCCATCTCTGCATGCAAGAATGCTCCGACTCGATCTGCAAGCAAAACTGCATGGCGTCGGGCACCCTCGATGCGCGACGTCATTATCAGAACTTCCTGCAATGCACGCTAAGCAACTGCAACAGCCTGCAGAAAAAGGAAATCGATGGCGCAATGTGCAATCCCGTGATGTGCGGTGAATTGATGGATGTGTGCTTCAACGGCGAACATTTCGAGTGACGGCAAAGCAATCGCCCGCTGCCAGAACAGTGCTGGCAGCGGGCGATTTGTATCAGGACTTATCCGACAAAACTCAATGATCGTGCGGATCTGCCGTCGGCATCAAATGCTCCGGAATCGGTTTTCCTTCCCGCTGCAACCGCTCACGCTCCAGCCGCTTCTCGAGTTCCGTGATGCGGTCGTCCAACTGCGTACGAATGAAACCGGGCGCCATCATCTTCTGCGCAAGTTTGAAGTGCTCAATCGCCTTACGCGGCTGATCCATCACGCCTTCGTACAACTCACCGAGACGAAGCTCGAGCTCTGCATGAGCGGCCATCGGAGGATGACGATCGATGGCTTCTTGAAGAACCGCAGCAGCTTCCTCGTAACGACCACGCAACTGAAAAGCCGCCGCCATCACACGGTACGCCCCGATATCGTTCGGATTGGCCTCGACCGCCTGCCGCCCGAGCTGCGTTGCCGCCATGTGGTCATTGGCTTTGAGCCGCATAATCGCCGCCAGATGCAAAATGCGCGCGTCATTAGGGCGAAGCTCCAGCGCCTGATTCAACACAGGATCGTCCACTTCCAGCACCGACGTACGGTATTTCGCCAGCGCGATATTGTAGAGCACGGTGCCGTCGTGCGGATACTTCGCAAAAGCTTTTTCATACTCTTCAAAGGCCTGCTCGTAGTGTGCACGCAACATCAGATTGTCGGCGTAAGCCCGCGTCAGGCTGGACAGAGAATGCGCAACTACAGGCACCACGATGGCAATGCCCAGCAGCGAGGTCAGTGCGCCCAACAACACAAAACGTTTGGGATAACCGGCCTCCTCACCATGTCCGTGGAACGACCATACGCTCGACCAATCGCGGAAATCATTGATCGAAGCCGACGTCCGCGTCAGCATCGCAAGCCCGCCAACCCAGATAAGGCTCGAAGCGCTCAGCTCCAGCAGCGGCGTAAAGCACATAAAAATCAGCCCCGCCACAAACGACGTCATCAGTGCCCAGTGATCGACCAGCCAGGCGACATGCTCACTTTTGTAGGTCAGTGCCGAAACCGTAATCCAGGCCACGCCACCAAACCAGAGCGCGAACAAAATCAGACCGACCAGCCCGTATTCGACTGCGATCTTTACAAAGCCATTGTGCGGACTCTTAAATGCCGGATACAACTCGAACATACCACGCACATAAGGGTCCTCGCCACGCACTGAGCGCGTCTGCAACGACCACCAGCTGCCGGTGCCGTGCCCGACAATCGGTTGTTCAGCAAAAAGATCCAGCCCCACACCGAGCAAATAAGCCGCCGCATCCAGATCCGCAGGCGCCTCCATCCGGTCGATCGCATACACAGAATTGCGCACATGCAAATCCTGCAAGGCGTCCTCATCCAGACCGGCGGCCGCCTGGATACGCGGCAAAGCGGTCGCATCCGTGCTTATCGCCGGTTGTTCGAACGCGACCTGTCCACCCAGCACCATCAGTGCCAGTAGACCGATCAGCGCAAATATCGGCGTCAGAGCCAGCAAAGAAGCTGTGCGCTGGAACGCAGCGATCAAAAGCGCGACCGCCATGCACACCACGCCAAAAATCCCGGCAAACAACCAGCCCGCCGCCACGCCAAAGTGCAGACCGCCGAGCAAAAAGCACACGCCGAACAAAATCCGCCCCTTGCCCGCCTGCCGCGCCATGCCTCCCATGACAATCGGCAAAGCCACCACGTAGTACGCCGTCGCAAACGACAGCGCATCAAAGGCTCCAGCCGCTCCCGGCGGATTCCAGATCGGCGTAAATACACCCACGCCCGCCAGATCCAGCAAGCCCATGAGCCCACTACAGCCCACGCCCACCGAAACCGCCGTCGCAACGTTCAAAAAGCTCAGCGGCCGCCCGACCGGCGCAACCAGCACCAGCACCACCGCGATCAGCGCCACCCAGTGCGCCACACTCAACGCACCAGCCAAAAAGTTCGGCGTCCACGCAAGCGACAACACCACGAACAAACCAAACGCCAGCAACAAGACATTGACGCGCCCGGCGACCATCGACAGCGGCCGACGCCGCAACAGTGCCAGGCCCCAGCTCAAAAGCGCTGCGCCGCCGCCCACACCCATGGCAAGCTCACGGGCTCGCTCAAAATTTGAAAATCCTGTTGCAAACACCACCGGCACAAACGCCAGCATGAACAACACAATCCAGCTCGATATCCCGAACACCGTGCGTTCCTTCGCACCTGTCTCGGCTTCGTCTCCCTGGCGTGCTTCAATTTCATCTTCCAACATATATCCAGCCTCAATTTCTCGTACATTCATCGAAATTCCATAGCGCGCGCTACTTTTTGAACGCCTTTGCCCTGCTATGCAACCTTCGTTCCGCAATCTGCAAACATTATCCCCCGCCTCATCTCTTTCCAGATATCTGGCAAAGTCCCCGCAGCGGCCCTACCTTGTAGTGCGTATTCCTCTCATCTGACAATCCCGCTCTATCTCAAGCAGCATCTCCACGCAGATAGATAGCACAAGGCCTCCCGCGCGCTCATTCAGCCCCAACTCCAGTTGGTTGACATGCCCGCCGTCGGGAATCTACATTAAAAAGCGGGATCACTACCCGCTCGCATATCCTGTTCGACGGTTTTTCGAGTCGGATACTTTGTGAATCTCCCTCAAGAGCGGAGCGAATTTTCAAATGGCAACATCTCCAACCACCACGACGCTTACCTATCGCGGCGAAACCGAACCCCGCAAACGCTGGCTCGCCGTCTTCCTTAGCTACCTCTGCCCCGGCCTGGGGTACATGTATATTGGCCATATTCTCAAAGGAATTACGGTCAATTTACTCTTTGTGCTTCTGCTCGAACTCTTTGTCATCCTGCTCAGCACACTCAAATTCTTTCCCCTGCTCCCCATCCTTGTCCTGATCGTAGCCTGGCTGCTCTTCAGCACGCGCGTCGCCGCGAATGTCCTCGAACTCATGGCCCCAACAGCCGATCAATACGTCCCCAAAGCCTACAACCACTGGATCCTCTACGCCGTGGTGTTTCTGCTGACCTACCTGACTCCGATCGCCGTCACCACCCAGTTCACAACCCGCTATCTGTGGACACTCGCCCCCATGCAAACCGGCGCCATGTACCCGGCCATCGAACCCGGCGACACACTTCTCATCGACCGCTCCGTGTACCGCACCCAGCCCATCAAACGCGGCGATCTGGTTGCCGTCCGCGCGCCCAACACCAACGAACTCACCGTTTTGCGCGTAATCGCAATGCCCGGAGATATCGTCAGCATCGAAGGCATCAACCTGTACTTGAACGACGAACTCGTACAAAGCCTGCCTCTCGAACCCGAACACATTCAGTACTCAGGCTTTGCAACGCGCCCCGATATGTACACATGGATTGAGCAAAACAACCCGCAATCCTACGTCATCTCGCTTGCACCCAACGCCATGCACGCCCTCGAAATGCCGCCGGTCGTCGTCCCGGAAGGACACGTATTCCTTCTCTCCGACAACCGCAGCCAGATCCCCTTCTACGAAGAACCCGGCAAAATCCGCGACAGCCGCGTCTTTGGCCCCGTCGCCATCGAACGCATCGAAGGCAAACCCAGCTTCATCAGCTGGTCCGTTCACCCCGGCACCCAACAAGTACGCTGGGGACGCATCGGCCTGCGCATGCAATAATTCCCGCCACACCCAGATTCTACGCACACCACCCAACACCGCTCACCCCACCCAAACATCTCACACCCCTCCACAATACCCGGTTGAAATGAATTACCTTTCAACGTAGTTTCCCCTACTCGCACAACCGCCGTGCACCCCTGTTTTCTCCTTTTTCCATTTTTATCGGCACGGCGGCTCCATTTTTTGCTTTCGCCCCCGTTCTGCATGTCATCCACACAATCAAACTCACCGCCGCCCTTCAAAGTAGACCGAAGGACCCGGCGCAAACGTCTCTGGCAGTACTTCGTCCGCTACAAAAGCCTGTTCTTTTTTGGCGCGATTACCCTGCTGCTTACCAACGCCTTCTCGCTCGCGATCCCGGCCTACCTGGGCGAAGCCGTACAGCTCATGCGCGACGCCGCCGTGGAAAGCCAGGCCCAGGCCGCAACCTCTGCCGAAGCAGGCAACATCCTTGAAGCCTTCGCCGCCGTCCGCTCCGAAGTCGTCACCGCTGCCATCTTCATCATTCTACTCTCGATCGGCGCCGGCGTTTTCCGCGTTTTCAGCCGCACCACCATCTTCAACGCCGGCCGGCATATCGAATTCGATATCCGCAACGAGCTCTACGACAAACTCGCCACGCTCGACCCGCGTTTTTACTCCAGCATGCCCACCGGCGATGTCACCAGCCGCGTCACCAACGACGTCACCTACGTTCGCCTTTTGTACGCGATCACCTTTCTACACGTTATCAACGCCGCCATTGCCTACACCATCGCACTGCAGCGCATGATCGCCCTGGACCTGGCACTCACCCTCTGGTGCCTGGCCACCTATCCCGTCATGTTGCTCGCCGTCCGTTTTGTAACCCAGGCGCTTTTTAGCCAGACCAAAATCGTGCAAGCGCAAATGGCCGCCATGTCCTCACGCGTCCAAGAAAACCTGGCCGGCGTCAACGTCGTCAAAAGCTACTCGCTCGAAGAACACGAAATCGCCGACTTTTCCCGCGAAAACCAGCAGTTCTACAAAGAAAACATGAAACTCTCGCTGGCCCGCGGCGGACTCGACGCACTCGTCATCATGATGGCCACCGTTGGAACCCTGGTCGTCCTGATCCTCGGTTCCCAAAAAGTCATCGACGGCTCAATGCCGCTGGGAACCTTCGTCGAATTCAACGCCTACGTCGTCGCCATTGCCTTTCCGACCATCGGCATGGGCTGGGTCTTCTCTGTCTGGCACCGCGGACTTGCCGCATTTGAACGCGTCTGCGAAATCCTCTTTCGCGAACCCGAAATCAAAGACAGCCCCGACGCTCGCACCCTGGAAAAACCAGCACCATCCCAGGGCACCAGCGACGCCGCCCCCCTTGGCCACGTCCGTTTCGAAAACGTCCAGTTTGGCTACAGCGCCGAACACCCCGTCCTCCACGACATCAACATCGATATCCCCGCCGGCTCCACCGTCGCCTTCGTCGGCCGCACAGGCTCCGGCAAAAGCACACTCGCCAAACTCATGGCCCGGTTTTACGACCCCGACCAGGGCCGCATTCTCATCGATGGCACCCCGCTCACCGACCTTCTCCTGCGCGAAACCCGCAGCGAAATCGGCTTCGTCCCCCAGGATCCCTTCCTGTTCTCCATGACGCTCGGCCAGAACGTCCGCTTTGGACTCGACGCGCTCGAATACGACGACACCATCCAGCGCCCTGCCCCCACCCGAGCTCTGCTCGAAAGCCACCACGGCCAGCAACTCTCCCAGGAGCAACGCATCCAACAGGCCGTCGAAGTCGCCGGACTCAACGTCGATATCGACAGCTTCCCCGAAGGCCTCGACACGCTCGTCGGCGAGCGCGGTGTTACACTTTCCGGCGGCCAGAAACAACGCCTCACCATCGCACGCGCGCTCCTGATCGATCCGCGCATCCTGATCCTCGACGACGCCCTCTCCAGCGTCGACACCCAGACCGAAAGCATGATCCTCGACCGCCTCGAATACCTCATGCGCGGCCGTACAAGCATCCTCATCACCCACCGCTTCAACGCCCTGGCACGCGTCGACAAAATCTACGTCCTCGACGAAGGACGCATCGTTGAATCCGGCACGCACCACGAACTCATCAAAAGTGCAGGCGTTTATGCCAGCATGCTGGAACGCCAGAAACTTCGGGAGCAACTCGAGTCGTGACAAAAAACAATACTCAAAATACAGCCGCCAGCGGCGCTCAAAGCCAGGTTTCTACAAAGCCAACCGACCCGAAACGCTCCTCAGCCATCGGTTCCGGCTTTGCCGAACAAACCCTCGGCCACTACTCCGATCGCCAGATTCTGCTCAGGCTCTGGGGCTTCATGCGGCCCTACCGCCTGATGTTCCTGATCTGCCTGCTCATGCTGCCGCTGCTCTCCGGCTTCTCGCTCATGCAGCCCTGGCTTTTGCAGATCGCCATCGACGACCACCTGGTCCCCCGCAATCCCGACGGCATCGGCTGGGTCGCGTTTTTATTCGGCGCCACCATCCTCGGCCGCGCCCTGCTCGGTTTCTTGCAGTTCTACCTCATGCAACTCGCCGGACAACGCGCCCTGCGTGACCTGCGCGACCAGCTCTTCAGCCACGTCCAGGGCCTGTCGACCAGTTTCTTCAAACGAAACCCCATCGGCCGGCTCATGGCCCGCATGACCACCGACGTCGAATCCCTCCAGGAAGCCCTCTCCAGCGGCATCGTCACCATGGTCGGCGACATCATCACGCTCGTCGCCATCGTCGTCATCCTGCTCTACAAAAACTGGCAACTCGCACTCGTCAGCTTCACGGTCGTCCCGATTTTGCTCATCTGCACCGCGATCTTCCGCCACCTGCTCCGCATGGCATTCCGCGAAGTCCGCGTCAAAATCGCCCGCCTCTACGCCCACCTCCAGGAAAGCGTCACCGGCATCAGCGTCATCCAGCTCTTCGTGCGCGAAAACGTCAGCGCCCGAGAATACAGCGAAATCAACGACGACTACCGCCACGCCAACATCCGCTCCATCCGCTACGACGCCATGCTCTACGCAATCGTCGAAACCGTCGGCAGCGTCACCCTGGGTTGCATCATCTGGTACGGAAGCGGACAGGCACTCTCCGGCGTCGTCACCCTCGGCGTACTCGTCGCCTTCATCGAATACATGCAAAAATTCTTCGTCCCCATCCGCGACCTGGCCCAGAAATACAACCTGCTCCAGAGCGCCATCGCCAGCAGCGAGCGCGTCTTCCAGCTCCTCGACACCGACGAACGCCTGCCGGTTGCCGAAAACCCCAAACCCCTGCCCACCGAACCTTTCACCATCGAATTTCGCGACGTCTGGTTTGCCTATACCGAAGACAACTGGATCTTGCGCGGCGTCAGCTTCACCATCAAACCCGGCGAAAAAGTCGCCGTCGTCGGCCACACCGGCGCCGGAAAATCCACGATCATTGCCCTGCTCACCCGTCTCTACGACGTCAACAAAGGCCAGATCCTTATCAACGGCACCGATATCCGTGAATTTGACTTAAATCTTTATCGCCGCAGCTTTGCAGTCGTTCTCCAGGACGTCTTCCTCTTCCAGGGAACCATCCAGGACAACCTCGCGCTCAACAACCAGAACGTCTCCCTCGATGAAATCCAAAGCGCCTCCCAGACCGTTCACGCCCACGACATGATCATGCGCCTGCCCGACGGCTACCAACACCAGATTTCCGAACGCGGCTCCAACCTCTCCGCCGGCGAAAAACAACTCCTGGCCTTCGCACGCGCACTCGTCTGCAAACCAGAAGTCCTCATCCTCGACGAAGCCACCGCCAACGTCGACACCGACACCGAAGCGCTCCTGCAAGAAGCCGTCGAAATCCTCATGACCCACCAGACTTCCCTGGTCATCGCCCATCGCCTGTCCACAATTCAAAAATCCGACCGCATCCTCGTCCTCCACCGCGGCGAAGTCATCGAATCCGGCTCCCACGACCAACTACTCGCCAAAAACGGTCACTACGGCATGCTCTACCGTCTCCAATACTCCAGCGAACACCAGGAAATTCTCCCCTCCATCACCGCGTAGTCCTGTGCACCGGCTCATTTCCAAAGGATCTTTTATGGCACACAGGCCGCTGATCTTCTTTGACCCTCGCATGCTCGACCACCAACCCGGAGAATTTCACCCCGAAATCCCGGAACGCCTCCAGGCCATCGCCCACATGCTCGATGAACTCCCGCCCGACCTCATCGAGCGTCACACCTGCATACCCGCCAGCCGCGCCGACATCGAACGCATCCACGATGCCAGCTACATCGACCTGATCGACAGCCTGCGCGGAAAACCTGCCCACCTCGACGGCGACACCTCCCTCTCCCCCGGCAGCGTGGAAGCCGCCTACCTTGCTGCCGGCGCAGGCATCCAGGCCATCAACGCCCTCTGCAATCCCACCAGCAACAACCAATCCCGCCGCGCCTTCTGCCTGGTCCGCCCACCCGGCCACCACGCCGAACACGATCACGCCATGGGATTTTGCATCTTCAACAACGTCGCCATTGCCGCAGCCTACGCCACCGAACAACTCGGCATCGAACGCGTCCTCATCGTCGACTGGGACGTCCACCACGGCAACGGCACCCAGCACAGCTTCAAAGACCGCGCTGACATCCTCGCCTTCAACATCCACCAGACGCCGCTCTTTCCCGAAACCGGCACCATCCACGCCCTCGGCTCGGGCCACGGAACCGGCTACAACATCAACATTCCCTTTCCCCCCGGACGAACCGACAGCGACTACGCCGCCGCCTTCACCCAGGTCCTCTTTCCCATCGCCCACCAGTTCAAACCCCAGCTCGTACTCGTCTCCGCTGGATTCGATGCCCACCAGAACGACTCCCTCGGCTCCATGAACCTCACAACCCGCGGTTTTGCCGACCTCTGCGCCTACTGCATCGACATCGCCGAACTTTACGCCGACGGCCGCATCGCTCTCTTTCTCGAAGGCGGCTACGACCTCACCGCCCTCACCCAATCCGTCCGCGCCTGCATCCAGACACTCGCCAGCCACGTCCCCCGCGCCACCATCCCGACGCCCTCCACCACGCCTTCCCCCACCGCGCAATCCACCATCAACCACGCACTCCGCCTCCTTGCCCCCCTCTGGTCACTCCAAAAATAAAAAATCTCACCTCCAAACGTCCAGAACCCCATCACATCATCGCTCGACACCTGTTCTGGATTTCAGAACCCCATCACATCACCGCTCTGCACCTGTTCTGGATTTCAGAACTCCATCACATCACTGCTCTGCACCTGTTCTGGATTCCAGAACTCCATCACATCACCGCTCTGCACCTGTTCTGGATTTCAGAACCCCATCACATCACTGCTCTGCACCTGTTCTGGATCTCAGAACCCCACCACACCGCCGCACTGCACCCTTTCCGCACAATCGCAGCGCATTGCTGAAAACAGACAATTCATGTATCTTCGCGCGCTTTCTCTGCCCGAACTTTCTTCGGTCGCCGGAACCTAGCCAGGGAATATGTCTATGTCTGAAACCCCAGAAACCACCGCCACGACGGAGGCGCTCAGCCCCGAAGAGCTCTACGAACATCTCCAAAAGTTCGTGCACGCTCAACAGTGGACCGAACTCCGAACCTTCGTGCGACGCCTGCCCGTACCCGAAATCGCCGACGTCTTCATCGAATTCGACAAAGACGACCAGGTTCTGGTGTTCCACGCCCTGCCACGCTCCATGGCCGCCGACGTTTTCTC
The DNA here is from genome assembly GCA_040393065.1 of Lujinxingia vulgaris. Lineage (GTDB taxonomy): Bacteria > Myxococcota_A > Bradymonadia > Bradymonadales > Bradymonadaceae > JACCWM01. The sequence continues at coordinate 46,562 of JBEBUW010000022.1, forward strand.
CTACCTGGAGTTCGAACAACAAAACCGCCTGCTCGCCAATCTGACCGACGAATCCACCCGCCAACTGCTCGCCAACCTGCGCCCCGACGACCGCACCCAGCTCCTGGGCGAACTCCCCGGACAGGTCACCCAGCGCCTGCTCAACCTGCTCAGCCCCAAAGACCTGGTCGAAGCCCGCACCCTGCTCGGCTATCCCGAAGAAAGCGTCGGCCGCCTGATGACGCCCGACTACGTCGCCATCCGCCCCACCTGGACGGCCGCACAGGCCATCGAACACATCCGCAAAAAAGGCAAAGACAGCGAAATCGTCAGCGTTGTCTACGTCACCGACAAATCCTGGACACTCCTCGGCGGCCTGGGCCTTCGACAACTCATCCTGGCCGAACCCGAAACCCTGATCTCCGACATCGTCACCCACTCCTTCGTCAGCATCAACGCCGCAGCCGACCGCGAAGAAGCCGTCCGCCTGCTCGCCAAATACGACGTCATCGCCCTGCCCGTCGTCGATTCCGACGGCATCCTGGTCGGTATCGTCACCGTCGACGACGTGCTCGACGTCGCCGAAGAAGAAGCCACCGAAGACTTCCACAAAGCCGGCGCCGTCCAGCCCCTCAAATCCAGCTACCGCGAAACCTCCGTCTGGCAGCTCGTCCAAAAACGCATCGGCTGGCTCGCCATCCTCATCGCCGTCAACCTGGTATCCTCCGGCGTCATCGCAGCCTTCGAAGAAACACTCGCCAAAGTCATCGCCCTGACCTTCTTCATCCCCCTGCTCACCGGCAGTGGCGGAAACGCCGGCTCCCAGGCCGCAACCCTCGTGATCCGCGGCATCGCCACCGACGACATCGCCCTCTCCCACTGGTTCCAGACCATCCTCAAAGAAGTCATCGTCGGCTTCATGCTCGGCAGCATCATGGGTATCACCAGCGTCGCATTGGGATTCCTTCGCGGCGGCTTCCTCATCGGCATCGTCGTCGGCCTCTCCATGGCCCTCATCGTCCTCGTCTCCAACCTCGTCGGCACCATCCTCCCCTTCATCCTCTACCGCCTCAAACTCGACCCCGCCGTCGCCTCCGGCCCCCTCGTCACCACCATCATCGACTCCGTAGGCCTCCTCATCTACTTCACCATCGCCACCACCTTCATTCAACAAGGCTGGATCGTCTGAGACACCGCTCACACTTATTTAATAATAATCAGCAACAAAACGCCCCGATCTTCCGATAACAAATATAGCAAGTCGGAAGCCCTTCC
>JBEBUW010000023.1:0-47217 GCA_040393065.1 Lujinxingia vulgaris
TCAGGTGGGTTGGAGCGTCGGGTTAGTATGCAAGCAACGTGAAAAAATGGGTTGGAGCGTTTTTTTGAGTTGCGGACAACGCAAACAGGTGGGTTTGGAGCGTTTTTTTGAGTTGTGGACAACTCAAAAAAGTGGGTCAGGGCATTTTTGGGGGTTGTGGACAACGCAAACAGGTGGGTTGGAGCACTTTTTTGCGTTGGTTGAGCGCGTAAGCGGTGCTTTGACGCGTTTTTTCATGCTCAACGAGCGTGATCAGGTGGGTTGGAGCACTTTTTTGTGTTGGATGAGTGTGGAGAAGTGCTTGAACGCACCCTGGCAGCGTGAATGAGCGTGCGGAGGAAAAGCGCAGCCAGGGCGTGTTTGTTGCGAAGCCGCGAGGCCGCGAAGAAGTAGGGCAAGGAAGGCTAAGGATAGAGAAGGAATGAAGCTGCGCGGGTTGGGTTGGGGGATCAGGGGTGGTCGAAGATGTTGGCGGACCAGGGGATGAGGGCTTTCAGGTCGGCGGCGCGGCTGCGGGCCAGGGGGACGCCGAGGTTGGTGGTGCGGTTGAAGATCAGGCGGTAGGTGCCGGCGCCCCAGGGGGCGATGCTTTCGATGCGGTCGAGCTGGACGATGGCGCTGCGGTGGGAACGGAAAAAGCGGGTGGGATCGAGGTTGTGTTCGAGGAATTTGAGGCTGAAGTCGGTGAGCAGGCGTTCGGTGGCAGTCTGGGCGAAGACGACGCTGTCGATGGCTTCGAAGAAGAGGACGTCGTGGATGGGGAGGACGCGGTAGACGCCGCGTTCTTCGATGGAGATGCGGGTCAGGGGATGGGGCGCGTTGTGGTGGGCGGGTGCTGTGGCGGGTGCGGCGGTGGATGGGGGCGTGGCCAGACGTTCGCGGGCTTTGGTGAGGGTTTGCTGGAGCCTGGCGAGTCGGACGGGTTTGAGGAGGTAGTCGAGGGCGTCGGCGCTGAAGGCTTCGACGGCGTATTCTTCGTAGGCGGTGACGAAGACGATCAGGGGGCGTGCGGCGCGCGGGAGGTCTTGCCAGAGTTCGGCCAGGCGCATGCCGCCGATGCCGGGCATGTCGATGTCGAGAAAGACCAGTCGGGCGGGGGATTCGGTGTGCTGGAAGTATTCGAAGGCGGCTTCGGCAGTTTCGGCCTGGCCGGCGATTTCGATGTTGTCGCACTGGCCGAGCAGCCAGAGGAGTTCTTCGCGGGCGGGGAGTTCGTCGTCGACGACGTAGACTTTGAGAGGTGGCTGTTGGGTCGGTGTGTTCATGGTGGGTCTGCTCAAAGAAAGGAGTTCTGGCTTCTTTAGCGAATTCTTTACAGGGTATCCAGGCCAATGGCGTCAAGGAGTTTGGAGCGTTTGGTGGAGCGCAAAAAGCTTATGGGGACGCTGAATTCGGCGCAGGTTCCGTGGGGTGTTTCGAGTGCGTTTTCGCGCGCGTAGAGCTGGAGGTTTGCCTGGCCGAGATAGAAGCGCTCGAGGCGTTCGCGGACGTTTTGCAGGCCGACGCCGCCGGATTTTTTGTTTTTGGGTGAGGATTTTTTGGTAGTGGTGGATTTTCGGACGGGAGGCTCGGGAAGGATGCCGGGTTGGGGGCCGGGGCCGGGGCCGTCGTCGAGTACGCGGATGCGGATGTCGGTTTCAGTCTGGATGACTTCGAGCTGGACGTGGACGCGGCCGTTTTTGGAGCCGTGGCGGATGGAGTTTTCGACGAGCGGCTGCAAGATGAGCGGGGGAACGAGGAGCTGGCGAGTGAGTTCGCCGGGCGGGGTGGTGATTTCGAAGCGCAGGCCGTCGCCAAAGCGTGCGCGTTCGAGTTCGACGTAGCGTTCGATCTGCGCGAGTTCGTCGGCCAGGGTGGTCTGGTCGTTTTCGCGGGCCAGGGTGTAGCGCAAAAATTCGGAGAGTTCGAGGGTGAGCTCGCGGGCTTTGTCGGGGTTGGTGCGGATCAGGTAACCGAGCGTATTGAGCAGGTTGAATAAAAAGTGGGGTTTGAGCTGGTATTGCAGGGCTTCCAGGCGTGCGGAGCGGGCCAGGTTGCGGGAGTTCTGGGCTTCGCGGCGGGCGACTTCGAGTTCGCGCACCAGGCTGAGCAGGCCCATGAACAGCAGGGTTCCGACGGCGTTGGCGGCGATTTTTGCGGCGTGCAGGGTGAGTTTGGCGGCGTGGAGCGTGGCCATTTCGAAGTTCACGAGCGCCATCATGGAACCGACGCTGATGTGGTGCAGGCCCTGGACGGCGAGTGCGCCGAGTAGCACGGCGGCGGGTCGGGTGCCGAATCGGTTGCTCCACCAGCCAGCGAGCAGGCCGTCGGTGATGCTGGCGGCGAAGACGTAGATGGCCATGTCGGCGGGGACTTCGAGTGCGTAGAAGACGCCGGCGACGGCGCCGACGGCAAGGCCGACCCAGATGCCGCCAAGGTATCCGGCGACGAGGACGCCGACGGTGCGGATGTTGAATTGCATGCCGTCGATTTCAAAACCGAGGAAGGTTCCCCAGATGGCGACGGCGCCGAGCAAGACGGCAAGGAAGATGCGTCGGCGCACGGAGGCCTGGGCGCCGGTTTCGCCGAGCCATACTTCGGCCGGGCGCAAAAGGATGAGTACCAGGGCGGCGGCGACCAGGACCGAGACTTTTTCGAGTAGATGAACAACGAGAAGTACGGCTTCCACAGGGTTTGCTCACTCTTGAAACAACGAAAGGCAGCGCCTTTGCAAGCGCTGCCTTTCGTGTTGTTTTCCACCATTGTGCCGGTATTAAGACGAGGCATGAAACCCTGGCGTTTACCAGGTGGGCGCAGTAACAACGGCCGTTGGCCTACTCTCTCGAAGGAGTGCTTGACCGTCAACCGCCAGGAACCGCTCCCGAGTTTCACAATACGGGGTTTCAAATGGTCCGTCTCTCACGAACACGGCAGAAAATTCGATAACTGTTATCAAATCCACCCGCTTTCAGGCGGCATCCTATGTAGCTTGGAGCGGGGTGGCAAGAGGTGCTTTGTAAAAAAGTGAATTCGAGTGGGTTGCGTGCTGCGGGGAGTATAAGGAAGGGCGGCGGGTGATTATTTCCGGAAATTTGGGTGAAGGGGTGTCTCTCGCGAAGCCGCGAAGCCGCGAAGGAAAAGCATGGCAAAGGTAAAGAAGGCGGAAGAGCGTGGCGAGAAGGGAGAGAAGGGAAGGGAAGGGCTCCTGTCTCAGAGACGGGAGCCGGGCCAGTGTTGGTGCGGGTTTGCGGGGCGCTCAGAGGTGGTTGGCGATGCTTTTGAATTCGCGCAGGAGTGCGGCGACCTGTTGGCTGCCCTGGAGGGACTGGTGGGTGGAATCGTCGGGGGTGACGCGGGCGACGGTGGTGCCAAAGGTGATCGCTTCGCCGGGGGATCTGGTTTTGTTGGCGATATCCTGGGCTGCGTACAAATCTTTGAACTGGAACAGGGTGATATCGACGGTGTGCGGGCCTTTGTTCAGGCGGGCGTGGAGTTGCAGGCTGCCGGGTTCGGGTTCAGCGCGTGTCGGATCAGTGAGCGGGCGCCAGCCGCGGCTCTGGAGAGCGGTGAGCAGGGTCTGGGCCGGTACGGTGACGTCGCGGGCGTGGCGGTGGGGATCGTGATGGGGATCGGAAGCGTGGGCGGAGTCGGAACCGTGTGGGGGAGCGGGTTCGGTAAGGGTGGTTTCCGTGGAAGAGGGCGCAGATGTATCGGGTGAGGGGGCGTCGGATGTTTTTCCGGCGACGAAATAGGCGACAGCGAGTAGGGCGAGCGCACCGGCGATGAGCAGTGCGACGGCGATGATTTTGCCCCGGTTGTTGGCAGAGCCTTGATGGCCGGGGCGAAGGTTCGATTTATGCATGATGCGAATGGAGCTCGTGGTTGTGGTTGTGACTGTGCTCGGTTGCGTTTTTGTCGCGGGCGAGCAGACGTAAAGCGTTGAAGATAACGAGCAGGCTTGCGCCCATGTCGGCGGCGATGGCCATCCAGAGGGTGGCGACGCCGAAGATGGCCAGGGCGAGGAAAATGATTTTTAAGCCCAGGGCCAGCGCGACGTTCTGGCGAATGACGGCGACGGTGCGCCGGGCGATGTGCACGGATTCGGGGATTTTGCGTAAGTCGTCGGACATGAGTGCGACGTCGGCGGATTCGAGGGCGATGTCGGTGCCGGCGGCGCCCATCGCGATGCCGACGGTGGCCGCTGCCAGGGCGGGGGCGTCGTTGATGCCGTCGCCGACCATGGCAACAGCGTGGTGGGTCTGGACGAGTTCCTGGATGCGGTTGACTTTGTCCTGGGGCAAAAGGCGCGCGTGCACGTTGTCGGGGTTCAGGCCGACTTCGCGGGCGACGGCGTGTGCGGTGGCCTGGTTGTCGCCGGTCAACAGGTACGGGGCGGCGATGCCGATTTTGGCGAGTCCGGCGATGGCGGCGGCGGCCTGGGGGCGTGCGGTGTCGGCGATGCCGATGAGGCCAATGAATTGTGCGTCGCGGCTGACTCCCACCACGGTTTGTGCCTGTTCTTCGAGGGCGGTCCACTGCGCGCGGAAGGCGGATGTGTCGATGCCGATGCGCTCGAACAGGGCGGGTGTTCCGACGCGGATTTTGGCCGGGGTGGCGTCGGGTGAATCATTCGGCATACGAATGTCGGCTTCGACGCCTTCGCCGACTTCGGCGGTGAAGTGTTCGATCTGGGCGGTGTCGAATGCCAGGTTTCGGGAGCGAGCGGTGCGGACGATGGCGTCGCCGAGATGATGCTCGCTGTGGAGTTCGGCGGCGGCTGCGATGGTGAGCAGGAGATCGTTGTTGATGCCGTCGGCCGCGAGAATGCTGGTCACGGCGGGTTTGCCGCGGGTGAGCGTGCCGGTTTTGTCGAAGGCGATCGCTTTGATTTTGGAGAGTTGCTCGAGGACGCGGCCGCCTTTGAGCAGGATTCCCTGGCGCGCGGCGCGTGTGAGGCCGGCGACGGTTGCGATGGGCGTGGAGATAACAAGGGCGCAGGGGCAGGCGATCACCAGAAAGACCAGTGCGCGGTAGAACCAGGTTTCCCAGGCGCCGGCGAAGAACAACGGCGGAATCGTGGTGACGAGCACGGCGATCGCGACGACGGCTGGCGTGTAAATGCGTGCGAAACGATCGATGAAGCGCTCGGCGCTGCTCTGGTTTGCGCGCGCGTCTTCGACGGTGTCGATGATCTTGGCCAGGGTGCTGTTGGCGGGCGACTGATCGGTGCGGATTTCGAGGCGGCCGCGGCCGTTGAGCGTGCCGGCAAACACGGGGCTGCCGGTGCTTTTGAGGGCGGGCACGGATTCGCCGGTGATCGGGGCTTCGTTGATGTCGCTTTTGCCGGACAAAACGGTGCCGTCGACCGGGACTTTGGCGCCGGGGCGCACGATGACGACGTCGCCGATCTGCACATCGTCGATGGGGATTTCGGTTTCGGTCTGGCCGCGCAAAACCACGGCCGTGGGCGGTGCAAGTTCCATCATTTCGGAAATTGCGCGGCGTGCGCGGGTCATGCTCATGCCTTCCAGCCATTCGGCAAAGGCAAACAACACGACGACGGTCGCGGCTTCAAACCACTCGCCGATTCCCAGCGCGCCGATGACGGCGATGGTCATCAAAACGCTGATGTCGAGCTGTTTTAAGCGCACGGCGTTGTAGGCCGAGCGAAATACATAGGCGCCGCCGATCAGGATCGAGGCGATGAACAGCGGGACGGCGGCTGCGCTCAGGCTTGCGACGAGGTGCGCAATGCTGGCCAACACCAGCAGGACGACGCCGAGCGCCATTGTGATGAATCGCGGGTTTGCAAAAGTCGTGGTGCCGGCCGGGGCGCGGAGCACGGATTTGCGCAGGCTTGCTTTCATGCCCACGCGCGCGATCGATTCGCTGATTTCAGTCGGCGAAACCGCTTCGGGCTGGTAGTAAACGGCCAGGGTTCCGGCCGGAATGTTGATGGAGAGCTCGAAAATACCGTCCAATCCGTGAAGTTGCTCTTCGATCAGGCGCGATTCGGACTGACAGCACAGGCCTTCGACGTCGAAGATGCTGCGGATGGTTTCGCCCCGCGCTGCCGATTTTGGCGCAGGCTTTGCTGGAGCGGTTACGGACGACGGATCAGGGGGCCGGGTCATGGTTGCAGAGCAAGCAGCCGATGACCCGCATCTATGGTCCGGGTCGTCATCGGCCTCGCCGGCAGGTTCGTCTGCATGATGCGTATGTTCGGAGCCATGATTACAACAATGCTGGTGAGCCTGGGGAGCTTGATGTCCGCAGCCATGTTCCGAATGTGCTGAGCAATGCTTGTGACTTGCCATAATTTCACACCTTTTTAAGGAATGTGGTGGTGAATGTTGCCGGAAAATTGGGGTCGATACGCGCCTGACATCCTATGGTTGAAGGTAGGAACCCTGGATTGGCAGGGCTATCAGGCACTTAACATCACGCATATCGTAAATATGCCTGCGCATTGTGTGCAAGGGGCAGCGTGTTTTGGTGCGCACAATGGCGCGCATTATAAGGAAGTGAAATTCCCTGCATTTATCATTGGTTATAATGACCACGCGGGCGTTGAATTCGCCGCAAGTACCGCTGGTTGTATATTTGAGCCTGGAACGTTAATCTCGAAGCTGTCTCCTCGTTACGGTTTCATCTTCTTTTCCCGAGAGGAATCACCATGACCGAAAGTCAATTGAACCCGAACGCTCGCAACGTCTTGTTGCTCGCCATCAGCGTGGTTGTTTTGTGCATGCTGGTTCCTTTTGGTGAGTTTGCCATTTATCCGTTCCAGCTTTTTGGCACGTTTGTGCATGAAAGCGCGCACGCACTGGCGACGATTTTGACGGGCGGCATGGTGGAGGGCATGCACATCAACTGGGATACGAGCGGTGAGATGCTTTCGCGCGGTGGTATGCCGCTGGTGATCAGCTCGGCCGGTTATCTGGGCTCGATGGTGCTTGGCGCCGGATTGCTGGTGCTGGGAAGTCGGCGCTCGTGGGCGAATACGACGCTTACCGTGCTGGGAATTTGCACGATGCTGGCCACGGTGATGTTTGCCGGTTATGGCAGCGCGATCATTGCGTTGCTGGGCCTTGGCACGGCGATGGGACTGGCCGCGCTGGGGCGTAGTCCGCGCACGGTGGATGTGCCGCAGCGCCGGGTGTTTTATGCTTGCAGCGCGGTGATTCTGGCCGTGACGCTTGTGTATTTGTGGGCCACCAATGCGCTTTTGACCTGGGCTGTCGGGTTTCTGGTGGGCAGTGCGATTCTGGCGGTGGGAGCTCTCGGCTCGCGCCTGGTCGCGCATATCACGGTTTTGTTTCTGGGCGTGTCACTTTCGCTTGACGGACTGGATAGTCTCAAACAATTGTACACGCTCAGCACGCGCGGGCATGGACACTCCGACGCGGTCAATATGGCAGCGATGACCGGGATTCCGGCGACGCTGTGGGCCATTATCTGGAGTGTGAGCGGTCTGGTACTTGTGGGTGTAGCGCTGCTGTTTTTCTGGCGCGCGGATCGCAAGCAGCTCCGTGTATGAGAACTTCGTAACAGGTAAGAGTCAGGCGTTTTTCATGAGTCAATTCAAGGACAGACTGTTTCGCACGGTGCGTGCCAATCTCAACCACCTTCTCGATCAGGTCAAAGAGTTCGAGGAGCGTGGCGGCATCAAATCCGTGTTTGACACCGACAAGGAATCGGCCGAGGGCTGGGAAGATATTGGCAACGGTGAATCGTCGCGCCCGGCCACGCCGCGCCCGCCAGCCAACAAAACGCTCGAGCACTACTACGCCAACCTTGAAGTTCCATTCGGCTCCGATTTACCGACGGTGCGCGCTGCCTACCGCAAGCTGATGCACAGTTATCACCCGGACAAATTCGCCAGCGATCCGGAAATGGAAGCCAAAGCCACGCAGCTTTCCCAGGAGCTGGCGCATGCCTACCAGTGCATCGAATCGTACCTGAAAACAGGCCGGTTCTGAGCGCAGTCCCCCCGACGAAAAACCTGGCGTTTCTTGCACAGGTAGCGGTTTTATTTCGCTGTTTATTTTCGCTGATTACGCGATACGTTGCGCGCGCGCTAAGACTTCATCGACCAGCGCTTTGCTCTCGGCCGTCAGCCTGGTAAAGGCCACGCCCATGCCCATATTGGGGCCGCTCGTTTCTACGCGGACCACTTCGCCTTCGCCTTCGACCGTCTCGATATCGTCCAAGATCACGGTGAATTTCAGCGTCACGCGTGTTCCCACGGCAAGTGGCTTGCGCGATCGGATGAAAACACCGCCTTGCGAAAGGCTCATCACGTATTCTGCGATGTAATCCTCGATGCATCGCAGCTCTGTGTTGATTTCCACGCGTTCATGCTGGCGCTTTTCAAAGTCGCCAAGCTTGCCGGTGGGTTCTCCGACCAGGTGCTCTGCCAGATCGGGGTGATCGACCAGATAACCGGGTTGGAGAACTGTTTCGCGCTCGTGTTCAGACATTTGCGATTCCGTCTACAGACAATCCAGAAGCCGTAAACACGCGTCGGGTGGGCGTGTGTCGTGCAGAATTACTTGCCGCCTGCGATTTCGAACCATTCCTGGTGCGCATCGCGCAGGCCTTTGACGTGCACTTTTTTGCCGAGGCTTTTTGCAAGTTCTTCCAGTGCCTTTTTGGCCGGTCCTTGCAGCAGGGTGGCCACGCCGGGATGTACGCTCAGATACAGATCGTGCTCCGGCGTCAGCGGCGCTTCGCGGCGAAGCTCGCGGAAAACTTCGAACACCACGGTTTCGCTCGATTTTACAAAACCGCGTCCTTCGCAATACGAGCAGGGTTCGCACAAATACTGCACGAGCGATTCACGCACGCGCTTGCGCGTCATTTCGACCAGACCAAACTCCGAAATCGCCAGCGCGTTGGTCGTTACGCGATCTTTTTTCAGCGCGGCTTCCAGCGTGCGATACACCCGCTCACGATTCTTGGAATCTTCCATATCGATGAAGTCGATGATGATGATTCCGCCGATGTTGCGCAGGCGAAGCTGATAGACGACTTCTTCGGCCGCCTCCAGGTTGGTGCGCAAAATCGTTTCTTCCAGATTGCTCGACGAGCCCACGAATTTGCCGGTGTTGACGTCCACGGCCGTCAGCGCTTCGGTGCGGTCAAACACCAGGTGTCCGCCGGATTTCAGGGGAACTTCCCTGGACAGCGCACGTTTGATCTCGATTTCCAGCCCGTAAGCGTCGAAAATCGGCTCCGACGAGGAGTACAACTGAATGTACGGCGCAAAACTCGGCATATAGGTGTTGGTAAATTCCGAGATGCGCGCGTGGGCTCTGGTATCGTCCACAATCAGGCGCTGCACGTCGGTGGTGAACAGGTCGCGCGTGGCGCGCAGCAGCAGGTCGGGCTCTTCGTACAACAGATAGGGCGCCTTGACCTTGTTGGATTTGTCGAGCACGTCGCTCCACAATTTGACGAGCAATTCCATGTCGCGAAGAAGTTTTTCTTCGTCGATGCCTTCGCTGACCGTGCGGACGATGAAACCTGTGCCGGGCGGACGGTTTTCTTCGACGATGCGGCGCAAACGCTTGCGCTCCCGCTCGGATTCGATGCGGCGCGAGATGCCGATGTGCGAAACCGTCGGCATGAACACGACGTAGCGGCCGGGAATGGAAATGTGGCTGGTCAGCCGCGCGCCTTTGGTGCCCATCGGCTCTTTGGCGACCTGGACCAGGACTTCTTCGCCTTCGTTGATGCAATCCGAAATGCTGAGTTTGCGGCTGATTTTTCCGCGCGAGGGCGGCGGCCAGGCATCGTCGCTTTCTTCGTCGAGCGCGCCGATGTCTTCTTCGAAATTGTAGAAATCGCTGACGTGTAAAAAGCCAGCTTTTTCCTGCGAAACATCGACAAAAGCCGCCTGCATGCCGGGAAGCACGCGCATGACTTTGCCCTTGTAAATATTGCCGACAACGCCCCGATCGCGTCGGCGTTCCATATACAGTTCGCTTAAAATGCCGCCCTCGATCAGGGCGACTCGTGTTTCAGAAAGCGTGGAGTTAACAACCAGAATGTTGGACATGCGACCTCATCAGACAGGCCTTTGGCGACGGATATCGGTCGAAATACTCACTTTCCGCAATCTGCGCTGCGAAACACACTTGCTGGCGGTGTGTTGCATTCATTCATCCGGCGAACAATCCAGATGCCATGAACGGTGCAGCAGAAACTACCATCAAAAGAATGAGGAACGACAAAACTGCAAAGTCCTATCCGTAGTGCAAAAACCTTCGGGAAAAGTAGAACGAAATCTATGGAATCTACGAAACAAAACCAAAAAACGCGAAAAACGATAAAATTTTAGGAGAAGCCCTGCATACGATGTGGCCCGGCGGATATCTCGCGGCCCGATGCTGCGGAAAAGGGCACTTGACAGGCTTCAAACAACAGTCTTTTAGCACACCGCAACAAGCACTGACCAGCCCGGATTGCACGGGAAATGCGTGAATGTGCGCGCTTGATCCAGGAACAGCGCCTGCGAACAATTTGCGCCCGGCAGATTTTGGATTAAGCTCAGGCGCTTGCGAAAATGTTTTCGGATGTCTTGAATTATCGATTGTAAAAACCGCAAATCAGGAAGGATCGAGCCATGAACGCTCAGGATATTATTGCCAGAATCATCGAACTGGCCGGCGACGAGGCAACGTACGAAACGTTGTTGGAAACCAATGTTTCCATCCAGGAGGAAGCGCTCTTTGATGCGGCTCTCTCCGTGTTTGATGGCTGGGATGGTGCGCTCGTCGCAGCTCTCCGCGAGGTGATTGCCAGCCAGGCTGCCACAGAGCAGGAAAGTTCCGGGCGAAGTGCTGCGCGGCGGCCCGAAAGCGTGGTCGAGCGGCGCATCACCGAGGCGTTTGAGCATCCGCTGTACGTGATGACTTCCAACGGCCGGTTGTGCCAGATGCATGGCAGCCATCTGGCGGTCAGCGACGCGCCGGAGGCAATCGACGCGCCCGAAAGCACCGGGCACATCAAGGCCATCGACTACGTGCGCGATCCGGATTCGGTGTTTCTGTTTAGTTCGCAGGGACGTTATTTCGGCGTCGATATCCGCATGATTCCAAATTGGCCGAACGAAGATCGGCGCACGATTCGCGATATTCTCTTTCTGGAAGATGGCGAAGAAATCATGCACGTTTTGCCGCGCCAGGCCATGAACGGCCGCGTGATCCACATCACGCGGCAGGGCAAGGGCAAGGCAACGGATGCCGACGAGTTCGGCCGCCACCTCGACAAATCCGGGCGCGAAGCGTTTCTGGTGAACGACGGCGACGCACCCTGCGCCGTGATTTCTGGACCGACACGAACCACGGTTTTTTGTGCCTCGGCGCTCGGCCAGGGCATTCACTTCGATTCTTCCGACCTGCGCAGCATGGGCCGAAAAGCCGTCGGCGTGAACGTCATGAAGCTTGGCGACGCGCCGGATGAAGTCGTCGGCGCTTTCATCGGCGAGCGCGTCAAGCAGTTTGCTGTTATTACGCGCCAGGGTTTTGGCAAGCGCGTCGATTTTGAGGAATTCCGCCTGCAGGGCCGCGGCGGCGGTGGCATGCAGCTGATGCGCCTGAACCCAAACGATTACGTGGCAGCGATTGCGGTCTGCAATCCGCAAGAAGATCTGGCCGTGATCACCAGTACGGGCCGCGTGCACCGCATGCCGACGACGCAGTTTCAATGGCTCGGTCGCGCCGCCAAAGGCACCCGCGTTACGGAGCTGGAACCCGGCGAAGTTGTTGTTGGACTGACAGCGTTGCCGTGTGGAAGCGAATAATTCTTCGCGCTGCGCCCAAATTCAACAAAACGCAAAATCCTACGCAACAAATCATGAACTTTTCCGAAAACAAGATCGTGGGCAATTCCCACGATGACATTTTTACTTTCGGAGAAAACCATGAAGAATTTTGTTGTTTTTACTATCCTGTACGCTGTTTTTTCGTTTGTTTTTGCCGCCGGCTGCGCAGAACCGATGCCGATCCGCGCACATTATCTGCCCGTGCAGGAAGAACCGGCAGAGCACGAGCTTTCTGAAGAAGAACCAGCAAGCTCGCGTTCCGAGCCTGGAACCGTGTTCTATGCGCCCGCCGACGGCCTGGATTTCATCTCGCCGCCGGCCTTGCTGGATTTTGAGGAAATCGCCGAAGAATTCGACGTAATTTTGTCAAAATCACCTTCCTTCCATTCCCAACCCGACCCCAAAAACTCGCCGATTCAGTTCGCCAGCTTTCCGCTTGATTCGGTAGAACCGGCAGAACAAGCAGAACAAGAAGACCTGGCAGAACAGCAAGACGATGTACGCAGCAAGCCCGTGAAAAGTTCTTCCAGATCATCCGCGGCGCAGCTCAGCGGCGTCATCAATATCAATACAGCGCCGGCAGAAACCTTGATTTTGTTGCCCGGCGTCGGCCCCGCACTCGCGGCACGGATCATCGAGTACCGCGAGAAAAGAAAATTCACGCAGCCCACGCATCTGCGCCGCGTAAAAGGCATCGGCCCGGCAAAATTTAAGAAGATCAAAGATTATATCGTCGTCTCCGGCGAAACGACGCTCAGCCGCGCCTGATCTTTCGCCTGGCTATCATGCGGCGCGCGGCCAGCACTTTACGGAGTGCTGGCCGTCGGCATTTCGTCCGACGATAACGTCAGCTCGATATTGGTGTGACCGACCAGCTCGACATCCTCCGTCGTGAGCACGATCGCCTGAAATGGCCGCAGCCAGGCCGACACCATCGGGTAGCCCGATTCCGCAAAGATATTCGAGAGCGCGACCACATCGACATAAAAACCAGAACGGCTGGTTTTCTCAAATAGCGCCTCGATGCCAAGCTCCGAGAGCATCGTTCCGTGCACCGGGGCGCTCCGCTCGTAGGCCAGCGCGTGATCGACCGCCGCGGCGCTGTCGACCACGACCAGATAATCGTTGTTCAAGATCAGCGCCCACTCCAGCGCGCCATCCGAGAGCCAGGCATATTGAATCGAATCGCGAATCGCCTGCCTGCGCAGATTTCCCCGGCTGAGCTGCGTCATCACGTTGAGCAAGCGCTCCATCGCTTCCCGATCTTGAAGCGGCAACAACACCGCTTCGCGCGTGGCCTTGAGCTGAAAAATGTCTGCCATCCGAAAGTTTTCGGCCGTCAAAACACGATTTTCGATCCCGTACATGACGATGATCGCGTGGCCGGTCAGGTTTTTGATGAGGTCGTTTTTGACATCGATTTTTAGTTCCGCGTCCAGCTCGGTAAACAGCTTGTCGAACGCCAGCCGTTGCTCGGCCGGCAATCCACTGCGGATCAGGTTGAAAAACTGGTCGGGTTCGCCGGACAGACGCACCACGCCGAGCACGCCCGGTTTGATCAGTCCGCGTACCGTCGGCAACTCTCCATGCGGCTCGCCGAGGCCGGCGACCATCACCGGTTCGCCGGGATTGCCGTGCGTGCGCAGATGAATCGCCAGCCTGTGTGTTTCCTCGTTGTAATTCGCCAGAAAATGCACGCGACCGGTCTGGTGGGCGAGTCGTTCGAGCAGGACGCGGGCCTGGCCGCCGGTTTGTTTTTTCAAAATCCAGGCCGCCGGTTCAATCGCGCCGTGAAACGCCGCCGCGCCGGAAACTTCCTGGAGCAATTCGTTCTGGCGCGCAACGCCCTTCCAGCGTTTCGCGGGCTCGATCCGCAGAAGTTCCCGCAGCATTTCGCGGCCGCGCGCGCGCTCGTCCTCGCTCACATCCTGCCGGGCGTCGGTGCGGAACAGCGACGGATCAAACAAAAACAGCGCGGTCTTGTCGCCCAGCGCCACGTGCGCCAGCGGTTCTTTCGCCGGATTGGTCACATGAAAAAGACTGAATCCGCGGGTTTTTTCGCGTTCAATCGACAAATTCGAGCGCGCGCCGAGCGCAGCCATCTGCGTCTTGAACGCCGCCGGCTGATGGACCGCGGCGGCGAGCACCAGGCGGTTTTCGGCGTAAAAAACCGTGGCCGGCTGGTCGGTGGCAAGGCCCATCGCGCGCCAGTTCTCGGCGGCCATAAAATCGTTTTCGAGCAGGGCCGTGGCGCGCTCGCGCAGCGCCCCAAAGTTCGCTTCATCCGGCAAATACTTTTCCGCAGATCGAGCCGCTTCCAGCAAGTTTTCGAACTTTGCGGCAAATAAAACCGCCCGGGCATTGTGCGGAATGTGCTCGGCAAACGCGACCGAGTGCGAATGGCTTGGAGCCTCGGACCGCGCACAACCGCCTTCGCAACCGCTCAGGCTCACAACCAATAGCGTCTGGCACAACAGGTACAGGGACAACCAACCGCCAGGAAGGCGGTCAACGAAGGAGCGAGCTGCTTTTCGGGAAAATTGATCGGCCATACGCTCTTGGGGGCGAAGGAAAATTCAGCCAAAATCTTCGGGCAAAGGTGCAAAATGAATGGCGAACGTGTAGTGCACAGGCGACGTCTTCTGGCTGTTCTGATAATTCTGAGCTTGGAGTGGTTTAGAAACCGCGTATAGTCCTACATCAGGAAAGTAATTTCTACAAAATCTGTGTGATGAGAGTTTTTGAGTGAAAAGCACACTCGTTGAAACCCCCGACTACGGCGCAACCGGGGAATTCGAGGCGCCGAGCTTCAGCCGCGCCTCGACAGTAGCAGAGCTCGCGCGAGAAACCAGCCTGCAAGATCCCGCTTTGCTCAGCCGTGTGTTGTTGCCAGGCAAAAAATTCGGGCCCTACAACATTCTGGGGTTTGTGGCAGCCGGCGGCATGGGCGAAATCTACGCCGCGCAGCGCACCATGAGCGACGGCAAGCTCAGCCGTCCGCTGGCGCTCAAGGTCATTTCCGCCGAGTACAACAACGACTGGCGCGTCATCGAGCGTTTCAAGCGCGAAGCCCGCATCTCCCAGGCCATTCGCTCGCCGCATGTGCCCCGCGTCTACGAATACGGAGAATCCGAGCAGGGACACGTGTTCATGGCGATGGATTTGCTCAACGGCGAAGAGCTTTTCGACCTGTTGCACCGCAAAAAACACCTGAAACTCGAAGTGCTGGCCAATATCACCCTGCAAGTGCTGGCCGGACTGGCAGAAATTCACAGTCGTGGATTTGTGCACCGCGACATCAAACCCGAAAACATCTATCTGGCACGGCGCAAAAGTGGCAGAAAAATCGTCAAAATCCTCGATTTTGGCATTGCCAAAAGCGTTGAGGAAAAATCCGACCCTATTTTGAGCGTCGCCGGCCAGATCTTCGGCACGCCCCAGTATCTTGCGCCCGAACAGGCGATGAATCCCGACGTGGATATCCGCGCCGACATCTACAGCCTGGGTGTCGTGATGTACGAATGCGCAAGCGGTAGCCTGCCTTTTGACCGCGAAACGCCCTACGCCCTGATCCTGGCGCACCAGAACGATCCGGTGCCGCCCCTGCCCTCCTCCATCGACCACGAGTTTGCCGAAATCATCTACAAAGCACTCGCCAAAGATCCCGCGTATCGCTTTCAGTCCGCCGCCGAAATGGCCTACGTCCTGAACCGCTGGCTCGAAGAAACCAGCTCCGTCGAAAGCGACGACGAACCCCCGGCCCGCAACCCGAATACGCCCGGTTCCGCATTTCTGATGGACGATGTCTCCAACGCAATCCTCGCCGATTTGAGCGCGGAACTCACCGCCGCGCTGCCCGATATTGCCGAAGAAGATCTCTCCGTCACCAGCAGCGGTCGGTTCAAACGACTCGAGAGCACCGCCGCGGCGGAACCCGAACCAGCGCCCACACACACCACAACGCCTGTCCCGAGTTTTGGCGCCGAGCCAGTCGCCGCTTTGCCGCCGCCGGAAGAACACCCGATCGTACGCCAGGCGTCGCAGACAGAACCCTCGCGCATGGCCCACGCCATCACCGCCGGTGCGTTGCTGTTGATCCTCATCGCCATCTTATGGTCGGCATTTTTCTGAGTGTTTAGATATTTGTGATATTATATGTAATGTGCTAGTTTACTGTCTGGCGTTCTAGAAACAACTTATAATAAAGGGGCATTTATGAAGTATCGAGCACATGCTGTGTTTATACTGATATTGTTGTTGATGGTAAGTGCATGCAAAGCATCTGATAATGCAAATACGGCTTCACCTGAATTTAGCTTTTTTGAGCCCGCAGTTGAGGTGGGATTCACCCCGGTAGATTCATCACAATTAATAGATGCAGAAGAACCTCCAGAATCACCATCTGTTGTGATCACGCCGCGAATAGAGCCGCCTGACGCGTATCCCTGGGCACCGCAAGATCGCCCGATTTATTTTCATACACTGGAAGAAAGCGGTGCTACGCGCAGTGAGTGGGGGCCGTATCTCGCAAAAATAGGAACGGCCCCTTATAATGTACCATCTGAAATTGGAGAGCCGGATAAAGAGCTCAGTCGTTTTAATTTTGTTGTATCACCATTACTTGATAAAGACGCTCGTTTAGTAGATTTGGTTCCCAAAGAAGTGCAAGAAAGTCGAAAGGCAGTTCCCGTTTTTATTGGGCTTGGGGGGCCTTTTATTGATGAGTATTATCACGTTTTTGAATGCGACTCTCGACATAATGTTGGCTGGTATACAGAGTTTGATAGGTCAGACCCTGAGGAAAATAAAAGGTACGTGTTTTATAGTTATGGGTTTGGTTATCACATGGGGGATTATGTCGTTTTTTGCAGAAGAAATGTAAGTTTTGGGCCGCCGGTTGCATGGGATTATGTCAATCTTTCTGTTTATGTCCTAACAGATCATGAATATGATACATATGAACATGTGCCTCCATATTTGATAGAGAGGATTGAGCATAGAAATGCATTCCCTAAACTTCCTGAGAAATTTGGAAAGCTCTGGGTAGAAATTATGTCAAAAGGACATGAGGCATATATGTATCACAGAACAGAACCAGAATATTTGCCGTACGCACCGCCTGAAAAATATGCCGCTTTATCTGTAAGTTTTTATTATCCTGAATATGGCACAGGTGCCGAAGTTGAAAGAGTATTTCATGTTCACTCTCGGATTGTAAGCGAATTATTGGTTCACCCTAAATATCAGGTGAAGGAAAACAATTAAGTTTTATAGGCGGATAGTCTTTTTCACTTTAGTTATATGCCCGGATAGGTTTTTGAGAAAATGATTTTTTAACTGAATATCATCAGTAAATAACCGGTCAGTTCCCTCACGACTTCATGCGGGTTAATCGAGTGCAAGAATCGGCGCAGACCGGCCCGTCCGATAGGCTTGCACAGCTTTTGTCAGGTACTTGAGTTTGAGCGCGGAACTCACCGCCGCGCTGCCCGATATTGCCGAAGAAGATCTCTCCGTCACCAGCAGCGGTCGGTTCAAACGACTCGAGAGCACCGCCGCGGCGGAACCCGAACCAGCGCCCACACACACCACAACGCCTGTCCCGAGTTTTGGCGCCGAGCCAGTCGCCGCTTTGCCGCCGCCGGAAGAACACCCGATCGTACGCCAGGCGTCGCAGACAGAACCCTCGCGCATGGCCCACGCCATCACCGCCGGCGCGTTGCTGTTGATCCTCATCGCCATTTTATGGTCGGCGTTTTTCTGAGTGTTTGGGTGTTTGTTGACCTGTCTATAAAGTGTGAGCCTTCAAACTCAGTCGACCCCGCCGGTGCACGCACGCCGGGCACTTTGGGCGCCCCTTGAGGGCCGAATGACTTGTTTTGAGGGCACTTTTTCACAGGTAAACCCTGTCGGTCGGTAGCGGGAGGCTCACAGAAGTGCCCTTGAGGGAATCATTCAGGTGGCCTCGGGCACTTTTGGGCGGCCTCGACGGGCCTTTTCAGGCGGCGCCGGACACTTTTGGGCGGCCTCGAGGTTCGTTTGGATCCCCCGGGGTACCGGACTTGTGCCCTCGACCCCCGGTTGAAATGCTCGCCGGTTGCTGATGAGGAACCTTGAGGGGATGTTTTTTTAGGTCGGGCCGCTCAAAAAGAAACCCTTGAGGGTGCGCTCTGGTGGAAAAACCTGCTCAGTAGCGGCCTCAAGGGTTTTTTTGGGATGGAGGGAGTCGTGTAAACAGCCCTCGACCCCTTTGATAATTGGTCGGGGGCAGGTTGGAGAGGGGTCGAGGGGACTTTTAGTGGCTCATGACGCGCCAGGTGGTGCCTTCGGGGGAGTCCATGATCTCGATGCGCATGGCGGAGAGTTCGGCGCGGAGTTCGTCGGCGCGGGTCCAGTCTTTGGCGGCGCGGGCGGCTTCGCGCTCGGCGACTTTTTGTTCGATGAGTGCGGCGTCGAGGCCGAGGACGTCGACGCGCAGGTCGCGCAGCTCGCGCAGGGCTGTGGCGGGTGGGCGTTCCAAAATGCCGAGAATGGCGCCGACCTGGAGGAGTTTTTCGCGCATGGCGGAGAGTGTGCCGGCGACTTCCGGGGTTGGCTTTTTCTTGGACTGGGTCAGTTCGTTGATGGCGCGGGCGAGTTCGGCGACGGTGGCCAGGGCGCGGCTGGTGTTGAGGTCGTCGGCCAGGGCGGCGTCGAAGCGTTCGGAGAAGTTTTCGACGAGTTCCTGGTACATTTCGACGATGGTTGCGGGCGGTGCGGCCTGTCCGGCGGCAAGGCCGATGCGGGCCAGGGTTTCGTCGATGCGGGCCAGGCTGGTGTAGAGGTATTCGACGCGGTGTGAGGCTTCGTCGAGGTTTTCCATCGAGTAGGTGACGGGGTTTCGGTAGTTCGAGGTCAGCATGAAGTAGCGGACGGCTTCGGGGTGGTAGCCTTGTAAGACGTCGCGGGTGGTCCAGAAGTTGCCGAGCGATTTGGACATTTTGCGCTCGATTTTCTGGCCGTGTTCGTCGGTTTCGCTGACGTTGACCATGCCGATGTGCATCCAGTAGTTGGCAAAGGGCGTGCAACCGGTGGCGGCTTCGGACTGGGCGATTTCGTTTTCGTGGTGGGGGAAGATCAGGTCGCGGCCGCCGCCGTGGATGTCGAATTTGGGGCCGAGGTATTTGGTGCTCATGGCGGAGCATTCGATGTGCCAGCCGGGTCGTCCGGGGCCCCAGGGCGAGGGCCAGGAGAGCTCGTTGCCGCGGGCGGCTTTCCAGAGGGCGAAGTCGAAGGGGTGTTCTTTTTTGCTGGTTTCGTCGTCATCGACGCGGCCGGAGCGTCCGGCTTCCATGTCTTCGAGTTTGCGGCCGGAGAGTTTGCCGTATTCTTCGAAGCGCTCGACGCGGAAGTAGACGTCGCCGGCGGATTCGTAGGCAAAGCCGCGTTCGATGAGCTCGGCGGTCATGGCGATGATTTCGGCGATGTGATCGGAGACTTTGGGTTCGACGTCGGCCGGGGCGACGCCAAGGGCGCTCATGTCGCGGTCGAATTCTTCGATGAAGTGCGCGGCCAGGGCGAGTGGTTCCTGGTTTTTTTCGGCGGCGCGCTTGATGATTTTGTCGTCCACGTCGGTGTGGTTGCGGATGTAGGTGACTTTGTAGCCGAGGTGTTTGAGGAAGCGGCGGAAGACGTCAAAGATGATGTAGACGCGCGCGTGTCCGATGTGGGTCAGGTCGTAGACGGTCACACCACATACGTAGAGGCCGACTTCGCCGGGGGTTTGCGGCGTGAAGGTGCGGCGCGAATCGGTCTGGGTGTCGTACAGGGTAAGGGTGCGAAAGCTCTGGGGGGTAGCGGACATCGGATTCAAAGCCTCTGTGAATGTTGGGCGTGGTGCAAAAAATGGGTGTGAAAAGTAAGCGAATCAAGTTCAAACGCAGGCTTCTATAACACTGCAAATTAGAGGCGTAAATGCATCGTTGGGCAAAGGCGCGGGGGCTGAAAAGGTTGCCAAGAGGTGGGTTGTCCTCAAGTTTTATCCTGTTATGCGTTTTTTTGGCATATTTTTGCGGCGTAATTGCGTGAGATTTTCGTGGATTTTTCATGAAGATTTGCGGTCACGCAGGGCCGCGGCGGGCGCGTCGCCTGGCAACCATGCGAACAGGAGTCACTTATGACGATGCAGGCCATCACACATTGGGAGGATGGCCCGGCAGATCTGCCGGATGGTTTGCGCGTGCACTACGAGGCGGTGCGCCGCTTTAGTTTGTATTTGTGTGCGCCGCTGGAGCTGGAGGATTTTGTGGTGCAGTCGATGCCCAGTGCGAGTCCGGTGAAGTGGCATCTGGCGCATACGAGCTGGTTTTTTGAGCGGTTTGTGTTGTGTGAAGTGCTGGAGGGTTACGAGGTTTTTGAGCAGGCGTATCATTATTTGTTCAACTCTTATTATCAGAGTGTGGGGGCGCAGTTTGCGCGTGCGCAGCGCGGTTTGCTGTCGCGGCCGGGGGTTGAGGAGACGATGCGTTACCGGGCGCATGTCGATCGGGGGATGGACGAGGTGTTTGAGCGGCTCGGGGCCGGGCGGATGGGGGAGGCGGAGCGGCTTCGGGTGCGTGCGTTGATCGTGCTGGGTTTGCAGCATGAGCAGCAGCATCAGGAATTGATTTTGACGGATATCAAGCATGCGTTTTTTGTGAATCCGCTGCGTCCGTTGTATCGGGCGGTCGAGCCGTCGGTGGACTGGCTGGAGGGCGTGGGGGCACTGGCTGTTGCGAAGCAGGCGGTTACGAAGCAGGCGGTTACGAGGCAGAAGAGTGAGCTGCAGGTCGGGGCGGGGCCGTTGTTGGAAGCGGGCTGGTGTCGTTGCGGGGGCGGTGTGCACCGGATCGGGCGGATGGAGACGTCGCTGGATTCGCCGGAGGCCGGGGAGGTTTCGGGGTTTGCGTTTGATAACGAGACGCCGCGGCATTCGGTGTTGCTTGAGCCGTTTGAGATGCAGAACCGCCTGGTGACGAACGGCGAGTTTTTGGAGTTTATGGAGGACGGTGGCTATGAGGATCCGTTGTTGTGGCTTTCGGATGGCTGGCAGGTTCGGAGTGAGCGGGGCTGGTCGGCGCCTTTGTACTGGGAGCGCGACGGGCATTGCTGGGTGCAGATGACGTTGCGCGGGATGCGCGCGCTGGCGCTGGAGGAGCCGGTGAGTCATGTGAGCTTTTATGAGGCGGATGCGTATGCGCGCTGGGCGGGGGCGCGGTTGCCGACGGAGGCGGAGTGGGAAGTGGTGGCGTCGCAGGTGCAGGTGCGCGGCAACTTTGTGGAGGACGGGCATTTTCATCCGGTGGCGGCGCGCCAGGGGCCGCAAACGGGGGATGTTCCGGCGCAACTTTTTGGGGATGTGTGGGAATGGACGGCGAGTCCTTATATTGCTTATCCGGGGTATCGTCCGTGGCAGGCGGCACTGGGCGAATATAATAGTAAGTTTATGTGCAATCAGCAGGTGTTGCGGGGTGGCTCGTGTGCAACGTCCTCGACCCATATCCGCGCGACGTATCGAAATTATTTTGCCGCCGATACGCGCTGGCAGTTTGCAGGTTTTCGACTGGTTCGATGACCGGAATTACTCAAGGGAATTGTCACTGGATTTACGGACTGGATGTGTGGGCTTATCCGGAGTTTCAATCCACAACGTCTTTCGTATTGAGGACAGCAGCTATGAATTTACAACCCGTAACAACGACCAACGAAGTGATCCGTCCGAATCAACAGAATTTGTTGAGTTCGGTCGTCGAAGGCCTTAGCCAGCCGCAGAAAATGCTTGCCAGCAAGTTTTTGTATGACGAGCGCGGATCGGAGCTTTTTCACCGAGTGTGTGAGCTGGATGAGTATTATCCAACGCGCGTCGAGCTTGCGATTATGCGTGAGCATATCGAGGAGATGGTGGCGTTCATCGGTGCGCATGCGCGTGTGATCGAGCTTGGCAGCGGAAACAGTCTGAAATCCAGGTTGTTGCTGGGCTTTTTGGACCGGGTGGCGGCGTATATTCCGGTGGATATTTCGGCTTCGGAAATGCAGCAGTGCATGCGTTCGCTGCAGTCGAGTTTTTCGCATCTCAATATCTTGCCGGTGTATGCGGATTATACGGGGCGATGGTCGTTGCCGGCGTGTGAGTGCGGGTATGAGCGTTCGGTGATTTATTATCCGGGCTCATCGATCGGGAATTTCACGCCGCTGACGGCGCAGGCGTTTATGCGCAAGCTGCGTAATTTTTGTGTGCCGGATGGCGGGATGCTGGTGGGGATCGACTTGAAAAAGGACGTCGCTATTTTGGAGGCGGCGTACAACGACGCGAGCGGTGTGACGGCGGCGTTTAACCTCAATTTGTTGACGCGCTTAAACCGCGAGTTGGATGCAGATTTCTACGTGGATGATTTCATGCATCGCGCGGTTTACGACGAAGATCATGGGCGAATTGAGATGCATCTGGTCAGCCGTCGCGATCAGGAAGTGCATATTGGGCCGCATACGTTTTCGTTTGCGAAGGGCGAGTCGATTTTGACGGAATATTCGTACAAGTACAGCCAGGAGGAGTTTGCCGGGCTGGCGCATCGTGCGGGGTTTGAGCCTGTGCGGATGTGGACGGACGAGCAGCGTATGTTCAGCGTCTGGTATTTGCAGGCATAGTTTACGGGGAAGACGCCGGCATAAAAAAGCGCCGCTTTTGTGGGAAAAGCGGCGCTTTTTTATGTTCTGACAGAATTACCGGGCTGGCTTATTGGGCCGGGGCTTCGGTGGGTTCTGCGGGTGCTGCGGGCTCGGCGGGTTCTTGAATCCGGCGCTGCAGTTCCTGCTGCAATTGCTGCTGCTCCTGGCGGAGAGCTTCTTGCTCTTCGAGGGCTTTGGCGGCGGCGGCTTCGGCAGCGGCGGCGCGCTCCTCGGCTTCGGCGGCCTGTTTCTGGGAGGCTTCCAGAAGCTGCTCGGTGGTTACGCTGGGCAGGCCCGGATCGCGATCGACCAGGGTGTACTGGAAGGTGAGGAGCAGGGCGTTTTGGACCTGGACGTCGTCGAGCAATTGCGGGTCGCTGGTGACGCGGAGCTGGTAGCTGAGTGCGGCCCAGGTGAAGACGTTGGTGCTGACCTGTCCGGCCAGTGCGATGCGGGTGAGGTCCAGGGCGCTGCGGTCGGTATCGTCGTTGTTGAAGAAGGGCATCAGGGCTGCGACGCCGAGTTCGTAGTTGACGCGGCTGTTCTGGGCGCGGCCGCGGAAGCCGGCGAAGGCTTCGAGACCGCCCTGGATGACGTCATCGAGTTCGATGATGTTGACGACGTTGCCGGTTTCGCCGTTGTTGGCGAGTACGCCTTCGGCGAAGGTCTGACGGGCACCGAAACCGAGGCGGATCGAGGTCGAGAAGGCCGGGGAATTGGTGGGTTCAAGGAACACACCGATCGATTCTGCGAGTGTGAGGGGTTCAAATCCGTCGGCCATGCGAAGGCGATCGGTGGTGACGTTGCGCGTGGTGCCGTCGAGCTGGGTGATGGCGTAGTCGGTTTGGTCGGAGGTGACGGCTTCGGAAGCGAGCAGGGCTGTGTCGATGTTGAAGCGTCCGTAGGCGCCGGCCCAGTCGAGCAGGAAGTAGTTGTACATACTTTCCAGCGAGACGTTGTCGGCGTTTTTGATGAACTCGTCGATGACCGGGGTTTTGGCCCAGCTTTCGTTGATGGACAGGGTGTTGCGGATGGCGTGACGTCCCCAGAGGTAGTCGAGGCCGCCCTGGAGGTTCAGACCGAAGAGGGTGGAAAAGCCATCAACCTGACCGACGACATTGCTGTTGGACGCGAGGTTGACGTTGGCGCCGATGCGCAGGAAGCCGTCGACTTTGCTGCCGGTGAGTTCTTCGGTGACAGCACCTTCGATTTCTCCTTCCGGAACGATTTGCGTGACGCCCTGTGCAAAGGTGTTGGCCGAAAACAAGGTCGTCGCAACTACGACGCCAGTGAGCAGACTTTTACGCATTACAAACTCCAATACAGATATACAAAGGATACGAAAACTACATAAAAGCCCCGGAAACAGGGCGCATTGCATGTATGGCAAAATTGAGACTACGTGAGCAGCCCGTAGAATTCAGGGCGCTGCTTACATAATGTTGGTGGCTGTTGTCAAATTCAGGGTACGGGCAGAAGGCGCACGTGAAGGCTCGAATCTCGCTCGATCAGGGCTTTGATGTGTGGCGTTGATACATGCCGGTAACGGTGGTGTGCCAGTCGGCGAGCTCTCGGTACAGAGCGTTCGTCAGTTCTTTGTGGTCGGCCGCGAGGTTTTCTGATTCCAGGGGATCGATGCGCAGATCGAAGAATTCGTCGGGCTGATCGTGGAAGTGGTGCAGGTATTTTTTCTGGTCTGCGATCGTGGCGATGCAGCGTCGTTGGTACCAGCATTTGGCGAACAGTCGGCGATCTGGCGGGATCTGGTCGAAGGCAAAGCCGGGAAGCTGGGCGTCCAAGATATCGAAGCCCAGCATGTCGACGAGGGTCGGCAGAAGGTCGAGTTGGCTGACGGGGGCGGTGAGCTGTTGGTTTTTGGGATTGGAGGGATCGTAGATGATGAGCGGAATGTGGATGCCTTCTTCGTAGATGAGGTTGTCGTGCTGGTAGCGTTTGTGTTCGCCAAAGCCTTCGCCGTGATCTCCCACAAAGACGAAGATGGTGTCTTCGTAGATGCCCAGGGCTTTGTATTGTTCGATCAGCCTTTCGATGAATCCATCGAGGTAATTGATGGCGTTCAGGTAGAAATTGTAAAGCGGATCTGCGGCAAAATCTTGGGGCTGGTAGCCGTCAGGCAGTTTGTAGTCATGATGCGGAATGATGGTCAGATAGGTGGCAAAGAATGGCTGATCTTTATGCCGGGTGAGCCATTCTTTGCCGGGTTCCAACATAATGTCGTCTTCGTATCCGAAGTAATTAACCTCGCCGAAACCTTCTTTGGGCATTTCGTCGACGGGCAAGAAGAAGTGATAGCCCATGTTTTCGACGAGTTGACGTCGGTTTTCGAAAAACTCGGTGGCGGACTGGAAAAATGCGGTCTGGTAGCCTTGCCGGGCGAGTAAATCGGCCAGGCATCGGGTGGGGATTCCGCCGGGTAGGGCTTCGATCGCGGTCATGTTCAGGTCGGGTTCGATGCCGCAGAGCATGGCGACGAGCGCTTTGGAGGTGTGGGGAACGATGGCGTAGGCATGCTCGGCGACCAGGCTTCGGGCGGCGAGTTGTTGGAGGAAAGGCGTGGTTTGCAGGGCGTCGTTGTAGACGGAAGTGCTGCTGGCGCGTGTGGATTCGAGGATGATGAGGGCGATGTTTTTGGGTGTGCGTTGTTGGGTTTTTGCTTGCAGTTGGATGTTCATCAGTGAGGGGCGCTGCGTGTCGTTGCCTTCGATGTCGTTGGTCGGGTAGGTGGCGGACCAGAAGGTGTGAATGCTGGCGGCGCGAGCGAAGGCGACGTGGTGTTCAAGGAGTGGTGGACGGGTGGCTCCGAAGAGAAGCAGCAGCGCGGCAGAAAGATAGAAGATGGTTCTGGTTTTGCTGGGATGTGGGCGCGTGGAATCTGCGGGGATTTTGCGCTTGATCCACAGCCAGGGCAGGATCGCCAGGCTGGTCGAGAACAGGGCGATGGCGGAGAGGGTTTCGGCGGAGGCTTCGCTCTGGATGATCCACCAGGTTTCGCTGAATTCGTGGATGGCCAGGCGGATCAGGTAGTAATCGAGGACAGTGCCGGTGCTCATGTAGAATTGGTGGGCGATCAATTCGATGGTGAGGAAGGCGGCGGCGAAGATCTGAAGAGCGATGAAGGGAAGGGTCTGGCGCCGAAAGCTTTTCAGGAAGATGAATCCGAGCAGGCCCAGGCTCAGGGCCAGGAAGAAGTCCGATCTGCAGAGGTCGATGGCGTGAGCCCAGGAGTAGATTTCGTCGCGGTAGCGGACGCGCAAAATCTTGAGGAGAACGGTGAGGATGGCCAGAGGCGTCCAGATTCCGATGAGATACACGCGTTCAAAAACGCTGAATCGTGGGGGGGGGGGCGATGGGGGAGGAATCATTGCGAGGCTCTGAGAATAGTCATTCAGTCTTGATACATACCAAGGACGTTCGCTCTCCAGGTTACAAGCTCTTGATAGTATTGTTCGCTGATCAAGGGGTTTAGCGGGATGTTTTCTTTTTCTAGAGGATCTTTATCAAGGGCAAAGAACTCTACTGGCATGCGATCAAAGTGATCAATGAATTTGTTGTTTTTGGAAATGCTTGCCATGCAGCGGCGCTCGTACCAGCAGTATGCGAAAACGCGGCGATCTTCTGGTGATTTTGTAAGGATGTATCCTGGAAAGGCGCCGTCTACGATCTGGAAGTTGAGTCGATCGAGTAGCGTCGGCACAATATCGATCTGGCTGATGGGCGTGTCGATGCGTTGAGCGTCGGGGTGTGAGGGTTCGTAAATCATCAAAGGAACGTGAATGCCTTCTTCGTAAATTACGTTGTCATGTTGTTTGCGGCCATGTTCGCCGAACCCTTCGCCGTGATCTCCAACAAATACGAAGATTGTATTGTCATAGAGTCCGAGTCTTTTGTACTGCGCCATGAGTCTTTTTACAAAGTCATCGGTGTAGCGAATCGCATTCAAGTATTTGTTGAGTTCTTTGTTGTCTGAAAGTTTTTCATGTTTGAAGCGGCGCGGTGTTCGATAGTTATGATGGGGCGTCAGCGTGAGATAGGTTGCAAAAAATGGCTTGTTTTTATGTGTTTTGAGCCAGGTTTCGCTCGGTCTGAGCATGATGTTGTCTTCGTATCCAAAATAGTTGGTTTTCTCGAATCCGCGGGTGGGCATTTCTTCGTAGGGTGTGAAGCTGGCGTAGCCCATGTTGTTGATAAGTTGGCGGCGCTCTTCGAAGCTTTCGGTGGCTGATTGAAAGAAGGCTGTTTCGTAGCCCTGGTTTGCGAGCAATCTGGCCAGGCAGTTGGCTGGTATTCCGCCGGGTGAGGCTTCGGTGATTTCCATGCCAGGCTGTGGTTCTATGCCACACAGGATGGCGACAAGTGCTTTGGATGTATGGGGAATGACGGCGTAGGCGCGTTCTGCAATCAGGCTTTTGGAGGCTAATGATTGGAGAAATGGCGTTGTTTGGAGGGATTCATTGTAAGGCGTAACGCTGCGCGCGCGCGTGGATTCGAGTATGACGATGACGACGTTTTTTGGGTTTTCTTGCTCGGGTTTGGGTGTGAGTTTTACGTGCTTGAGCGATGTTCGTTGCAGGCTGGTTTGTTCATCTTCGTCGGCCGTGTCCAGGGCGGATGTAATGAGATTTACAAACGATGAGCGTGAAAATGCGCTGTTGGCATTTGCCAGAGCGGGGGTCGCAGCGCTGGCCAGGGAGACGGTTGCGAGTATGCCCAGTGCGAATAACCAGGCGGATGGCTTGTGGGCAGGATTTTGGCTTGGAGGGACGGGTGTTTTTTCGGAAGTTCTGGGTTTCATCGCTTTTACTGATATCCAGGGGGAAATCAGTAAAACGATCAGGGTTACTCCCAGCAGAACGAGCGTTGCTATCGGGGTTTCGCTCGAGATGAGTTTCCAGAGTTCATCAAAATTCTTAAATGCCAGGGTAAAAAGCTGGAAATCCAGTGTGGAACCCGTGCTCATAAAGAAGCGATGCGCGGAAATTTCAACAAATGCCACGCAGAGTGCGATGGCCTGCAATCCAAACAAGAACAGGCGTTGGATGAGTGAGCGATTGGATAATGAAAGTAAGGTTAGCCCCAGCGCGGTAAATCCGATTAAGAACAGGACTTCTGACTTGTATAGATCAATGATTTGTATGGAATCGTTCAGTTGAAAAAGCTTGATCCATCGGATTGTTTTCAGTGTAAGGATCAGAGGGGTGAGAAGGGCGACGATTCCTACGATGAATGACTTGTCGTACACGCTCAGGCGAGAGAGGTACTTGGAAAAATAATGCACGGGATTTCTACGGCTTTGTGGGTACGGATGTAAGCAGGCTGCAAAGAGGTTTTCCTGCGGAAGTGGCTGGAGAAGATCAGGCGCCGATGTGGATGACGAGGCGGCGGCGCATGGGGGCGTGGCGGTGTTCCCAGACGTAGACGCCTTGCCAGGTGCCGAGAGCGAGTTTGCGGTCGACGATGGGGATGGAAAGGGTGGTGGCGGTGAGGGCGGCTTTGATGTGCGAGGGCATATCGTCGGGGCCTTCGGCGGTGTGTGTGAAGTGCGGGTTGTTTTCGGGCACGAGGCGGTTGAGCCAGACTTCGAGATCGCGGCGTGCAGAGGGATCTGCGTTTTCCTGGATGGTCAGGCTGGCGGAGGTGTGTTGGATGAAGACGGTGCAGAGGCCTTCGATCTGGTTGTTGGATTGGAGAGCGTTTGTGACGAGGGCGCTGAGTTCGTCGGTGATTTCGTAGAGTCCCTGGCCTCGGGTTTCGCAGTTCAGGTGTAAGATCATGGGGTGCTCAAAGGGTAGAAGGTTGTGAGTTCGTGGCGTTATCGGGCGGCGTTTCTAGTCATCTGCAGGAGTTTCTTCCAGACATCGTTATTTTCTAACATTTTGGAGGTCATGCGCCATCCCCAGTTGCCCTCGCCAAGCCCGGGCGTGTTCATGCGGGCGTTGGTGTCGAGATCGAAGATATCCTGGACGGGGAAAATCACCAGATTTGCGCGGCTTTTGAGGACGGCATCGATCATTTTTTGGACGATTTCTTCGTCGGAGGCATGGAAATAGGTGCGGACGCCGTGGCGGCCGAGGTCGTCGAGTTTGTTGAACCAGCCGCGGGTTGTGTCGTTGTCGTGGGTTCCGGTGTAGGCGACGGCGTTTTGTGGATAGGTGTGGGGTAAAAACGGGTGGTCAGGATTGCCGTCGAATGCGAACTGGACGACTTTCATGCCGGGCAGGTCGTGGCGGTCGCGGAGCTCGAAGACGTCTTCGGTGATCAGGCCGAGGTCTTCGGCGATGAAGGGAACGGAGCCGAGTTTTTCGCGCACGGCGTTGAAGAAGTCGTCGCCAGGGCCTTTGATCCAGGTGCCGTGGATGGCAGTGGGTTCGCTGGCTGGGATGCGCCAGTAGGCGGCAAATCCGCGGAAGTGGTCGATGCGGATCAGATCTACGGTGTCGAGGACTTTTTGGACGCGTGCGATCCACCAGGCGTAGCCGTCTTGTTTGAGGGCGTTCCAGTCGTAGAGCGGGTTGCCCCAGCGTTGGCCGGTTTCGCTGAAGTAGTCGGGCGGGACGCCGGCGATGGCTTCGGCGCGGCCGTGGTCGTCGACTTCGAAGAACTGGCGGTTGGCCCAGACGTCGGCGCTGTCCATGGCGACGAAGATCGGGATGTCGCCGATGAATTTGATGTTGCGTTGGGCGGCTTCTTTGCGCAGGGCGCTCCACTGGCGAAAGAACAGCCACTGGGTGAAGTTGACTTCGGCGATTTTGTCGGCCAGGCGTTCGCGGGCCTGTGTAAGTGCGGTGGATTCGCGGCGAATGTAGGGTTCGGGCCATTGATCCCAGGATTTGCCGTGGTTTTCTTCTTTGAGGGCGACGAAAAGGCTGTAATCGTCGAGCCAGGTTTTTTCGGCGGCGCAGAACTTGTCGTAATCGTCGCGGGTTTTTCCGGGATTGGTTTGCCAGCGTTGGAAGGCGGTGTGGAGCAGGTTGTATTTTTCGCGGGTGATCGTGTCGATGGCGAAGGTTTCCGGGGGAAAAAACTTGCACCGCTCGCGAAAATCGGCGAGTTCTTGGGGAGTTAGCCAGTCGCCCAGGGCTTCCAGGTCGATGAGAACAGGGTTGCCGGCGAAGGCGGAGCTTGCGGAATAGGGAGAGCCACCGTGGCCGGGTGGATTGAGCGGCAGGATTTGCCACCAGCGTTGGCCGGCGGCCTGGAGCTGGTCGAGGAATTTGCGCGCTTCTTTGCCGAGGCTTCCGACGCCGTACGGGCCGGGCAGGCTTGTCGGATGGAGAAGGATTCCGGAAGAACGTGGGATTTTCATAGCGTTCAATACCTGTTGCAGGGAAGGTTTGGAAACCGGGTAATCGAGCAAACGACAAGTTTCACTGGACGAGATAAATTCAGGTTATAGCGAAATCCATAGGGATTGCGAGTTGAGAATGAGAAGAAACATGCGCATTTCGGGCCGTAGAATGGCGGTGGTCTTTATGCTGGGCGCGGCCATCGGGTTGAGTTCTTTGCCGGCGGGAGCGCAGGTCGGGAGCGGAGCTGGAAACACGGCTACGGGTGCGAATGAGGTGCTTCGCAGCGCCGGGGATGAGGCTCGGTTTCGGGTCATTCAACGGTTTTCAGGGGTTGGTGCGACGCCGTATTTCATGGAAAGTCCGGGTGTGCAGTTTGCGCCGGTGCTGGCGGATATCGAGGCGCAGGACTGGGCCGGGGCGCATCAGAAGTTGACGCGTGCGACGCTAGCCGGGGACGTGGCGCAGTCGCCCGCGATGCGTTTTCTGGCCGGTTATGTTGCGCATCGGGCGGGGCATCATGCGCATGCGCTGGCGCTTTTTCAGACGCTGGCCGACGGGCAATTCAGTGAAATGGAAGATTATGTTCATGCGTATGCGGCGAAAAGTGCGCAGGCTGTGGGTAATTTTCATGAGGCGGCGCTTCATGCGGCCTATATTAAGTCCGACAGTTTGCTTTACCAGTCGAGTCTGGGGGATTTGTCGAAGGCTTTGATTTCGGCCGGGACGCCGGAGGATTTGCAGCGGGCGGCGGAGATTTTAGAGCACACGATCCGGCTTTTTCCGGGGCGTTCGGATGCGGTGGAAGCGCGGATGACGCTGGCGGATTTGTTGGAGAAGCGTGGAGATCGCGAAGCTGCGGCGGCGTATTATTATACGGTCTGGAATGAGTTTCCGCTTTCGGGTTCGGCAGCGACGGCGCGCCAGAAACTCGATGCGCTGTTGCCTGCGGTGAAGAAGGATGTGGCGGCGAAATACAGTTCGGTTTCCAGTCCGCAGCGGGAAATGCGGCGTTATCGCGTGTTTTTTGATCAACATCGCAGTGAGCAGTTGATTTCGGAGCTTTCGGCTGCGGCGGAGAAGTGGAAAGAGGGTTCGGCGGAGCGTTGTGAGGGGTTGTTTTTGGTGGCGCGCAGCCATACGAAGTTGCGTCAGCATACGGCCGGGCGGCCTGTGTATGAGCGGGTGATCAAGGAATGCAAGGGGACGGATTTTGAGCTTCGGTCGTTGTATCTGGGCGGGCGCGGCATGTGGAATGCGAATCAGCGGGCAGATGCGCGTGTGGCGTTCAAGCGGATCTGGACGGAGTTTCCGTCGCATTCGTTTGCGGATGACGCGATGTATTTCGCGGCGCGCTCGCTGCGGGAGGAAGGGAAGGTTGCGGAGGCTCGTGCGCTTTTGCGCGACCAGGTCAAGCGTTATCCGAACGGTGATATGGCCAAGGATGCGCACTGGTTGCTGATGCGCGAGATGTTTGAGGAGAAAAACTACACGGGGATCATCGAATACGTTGATGGCTTGAAGGAATTTGGCGAGGACGATCTGTATACGCGGGGGCGGATGCATTATTTCCGGGCGCGTGCGCAGGAAAGTCTTGGCAATAAAGCGGCGGCCGAGAAATCGTTTGCCGATGTGATTACGACGTATCCGAAGACGTATTATGCGCTGCTGGCGTTCAATCGGCTGGCGCAGATGAAGGGATTTGTGAAGTCGGATGCGGGTGGTGCGCCGGTCGATTTGTGCGGATTTGATCTGGCGGTTTGTAAATCCGTGGTGCAGGCGGTGGACGCTCCAAAGCCGATTGAGATTCCGGCGACGCTTCGTGAGGAGGCGCATTTTAAGAAGGGCAGTATTTTGTTGTCGCTCGGATTGACGGATCTGGCGCGGCAGGAGTTCAGTGCGCTTCGTACGCAGCATGCGAAGGAGCCGGAGACGTTGTGGGCGCTGGCGTATTTGTTGGATTCGGCGAAGGCGTATCCGTTGTCGCATGATATTCCGCGGCGCTCGATTGCGGACTGGGTGACGGGGTATCCCGATCAGACGACGCGTACGCGTTGGGAGGTTGCGTATCCGACGCCGTTTAAGGGGCTGGTGAGCGAGTGGGCGACGGCGCGCAACATTCCGATGGAGCTTGTGTACGCGATTATGCGTGAGGAGAGCGGTTTCAATCCGCGTATCGAGAGCTGGGCCAATGCGCGTGGGCTTTTGCAGTTGATGGAGCCGACGGCGAAGAACGTGGCGCGCAGTGATCAGTTTGGAGAGCTGGCGGTGGCGCAGTTATTTGATCCGGCGATCAATATCCGGCTCGGGACGGGTTATATGGCGGAGCTTTCCGGGCAGCTCACGGGGCATCCGGCCTTGATCATTGCCGGGTATAATGGCGGATACGGCAATGTTTCGCGCTGGTTGAACGAGCGTGGGGATTTGCCGCTTGATCTGTGGGTGGAGGATATTCCGTACGGACAGACGCGGGATTATACCAAGCGGGTTCTGACGAGTTTCTGGGCGTATGCTTATTTATACGGTGAGCATCGCGTGCCGTATGTGCCGTTTGGGCTGCGGTGAAGGTTCGGGCGTTAGAAGTGTGAGAACTCGTCGGTGCTGTCGGGATCGGTTGTGTTGAAGGTGCCCGACGGCGCGCGCGGATACATGGTGTTGGCGGGTTGTTGAAAGCTGCCGGTGGGCGGAATGACGCGCGCGGGAGCGGGCGGCGTGGCTTTGGTCAGGGATGGCCGGTTGAGAAATTCGGTGACCATGGGCAGGTCGGCCTGGGCGAGTAGTTCGTCGACGCGTTCGCGGCGCAGATAACCGATGGCGGCAAAGCCCAGGGCAAACAGGGCAGTCAAGATCAGGATCTGAGGCATGCCCTGGCTGACTTCCCAGCCTTGCAGGGCGGAGTTCATGACGCCGAGCAAAAAACCGAGGATTGCGCCGCAGCCGCTGGCGGCAACGGCGTAGCGGATGCGTACTTTTTTGATGTGTGCGGGGTTGTTGACGGGATTTTGTGCCAGGGCTGGCTGTTGGAACCCTGGTGACATCATGCCTGCGGAGCTTATCTGGCCAAATGCACCTGTGGTCTTTGCTGGCTGTTGGAACCCGGGCGAAGTCATGCCTGCGGAGCTTATCTGGCCAAATGCACCTGTGGTTTTTGCGGGTTGTTGAAATCCTGGCGACATCATGCCTGCGGAGCTCAGTTGTTCGAAGGCGCCGGTGGTTTTTGCGGGTTGTTGAAATCCTGGCGACATCATGCCGGCGGAGCTTAGCTGTTCGAAGGCGCCGGTGGCCCTGGGTTGCTGAAATCCGGGGGCGGGAAACTGGCCGGAAGGTTGCATGCTGGAAGGTTGGGCGCCCGGCGCAAATCCGGGAGAAATCTGGGGGAATCCACCGGTCGGGTTGCGTGGTGCCATCTGCGGCGCGGGCGCGGAAAACCCGTGGCCTGGCAGGGGGTTGGACGGCGAGGAGGGTGTGTTGATGTAGGGCGTCGGGTAGCCGCCGGGAGGCGGGGGCGCATCGGGATCCACGATGTATTGTGTGGCCATACGATCGATTCCGGGATCGGTGCTTTCCTCAAGATCAGGAGCTTCTTGCCAGGAAGGAATGTTGTTGGGTCCATTCTTAGAATACATATCGTGTCCGTTGCAGGTACGGGGAAAAATCGGGCAAATGGTGGCCAAACCTGGCTGCTACCTTAACGCCTCACGGGGCGCAGTACAAATAGGGTGGAGAATAAATTTGAAATTGTACCGTTGCGTGGCCACCATGTGCAGGGGAGCGTGAGGACTGCATAAGGATCAAGTTTTGCGATTGCGGCGTAGATATAGAGGTGGAGGCGACGGCAGCCTTGCGAAACTACGGCCAACGGTGCTAAGGCGTAGCGCTTCGCGCAAACCGCTTGCCGGTGGCCGAGATTCGAGCCTTCATCCATATGAAACGGAAGATATCGAACCATGAAATTCTGGGTACTTATTGTGTTGCTGCTCGGGCTTGTGGCAGGCTCCGGGTGTGCGGATCAGTACAAGGGGGTGGCGGCGGAACCGGACCAGATTCATTATCCGGTCGGTCTTACGTTGCATCCGGACGGACGTTATTTGTACGTGGTCAACAGCAATTTTGACATGAAATACCGTGAGGAAGACGGTGGAACGGTGTCGGTGATCGACACAGAGACGCTGGAGATTTTGCCGGATGTTTCGCCGTTTGTTCCGTCGTTTGGCGGATATATCAAGCTGAATCAGGGCGGGACGCGTGCGTATGTAACGACGCGGCAGTCCAATGAACTGATTGTTCTCGATGTTGCGGAGGACGGCAGCGGGCTGGCCTGCAAATCGGCCGATGGGACGACGAGTCTTGAGTCGGTGGATTGTCGCTTGAGCCGTGTGCCGGACAGGCCGGGCGGCTCGGTGATTTCGGTCGATCCGTTTGGCCTGGACGTTGCGACGATCACGCGCACCGATGGCGCGGGGCAGCAGACTTCCATCGATCTGGTGAGCATCAGTCATCTGCGTGGTTCGCAGGTTACCACGGTTGGTTTGCAGGAAAACGGCACGTTGCAGGATGCTTCGATGCGCAGCGCTTCTTTGATCGATGGCGGCAATCAGATTGCGACGCGACCGGGAACACTGGATTTTTATGTGGCCGGTCGCTCGACGAATCAGCTCGTGATTTTTCAGCCTTATGTCAATGCGGCCGGTCAGGTCGAGGCGATTGTGCGACGCGGTGCGGTGACGCTGAATTCTCTGGCTGCAGCCGTGGATGCGCGCGGTCTTGCGTTCAATCGAGCCGGAGATCGCCTGTACGCGGTGACGCGTCGTCCGAATGTTTTGCATATCATCGGAATCGATCCGGCAACTTCGCGGCATGAGGTGATTTCGAGCGTTTCGTTGAGCGGACGTCCTTCGGATGTGGTTGTGCATCAGGATGCGGACGGCCGAGAGCTGGTGTACGTGACCAGTTATGATGACGGCGCGATTGAAATCATCGATCCGGTCGCGGGCGTTTTGCTCGAAACGATCGAAGTCGGGCAGAGTCCCTATCAGTTTGTGATCGATCGGAGTGCGGAGCGCTGCCGGTTTGCCGGTGATACTTGCCAGGGTTATGTGACATTGTTTCATGACTCCGGACAGGCTGGCAAAAGCTGCGAGGACTTAGATCGCAGTGGTTGTGGCGCCGTGGCTGTGATCGATCTCGATCCGGCCAGTCCGACGTATCATCAGGTTATTACAAAGATCCGCTGAAAAATTGCCAAACGACTCGTGTTGCAGACGAGTCTAGAGTTTTTAGAGGTCATTTCATGACGCGCACGATGTTCCAACAATCTCGCAGAACGTTTAGAGCGCTGCTGTTTTTAGCCCTGGCCACTGGTTTTTCTGCCACCGGATGCAGTGAGCAGGAGGCGATATTTCCAGCGAGTTTGAATGCGCCCAGGGCAATGGCTGTGGTCCGTGGCAATTTGTGTCTGCCCTCGGTGGATACGCAGACCGGCGCTGTGGGCAGCGGCCCGCTGGTGGCCTGCGCGGAAGGGCAGCAGGCGTTGCTGGGGCTGATCGTCAATGAACAGACCAATAATGTTGCGGTGACCGATCTGTCGGTGCGCAGTCCGCAATTGCTGGATCTTGATCCGACGGTTCCGGGCGTTTCGCATATCGAGGTCGGGCGTCATCCGGTCGATATCGCGGCCGGTCAGGATGGCACGGTTGCTTACGTTGTGAACCAGCTGGATCGTTCGTTGTCTCCCATCAACCTCTGGCTTCTTCAATCCATGGAGCCTGTCGCGCTGCCTGGCATTCCTCGCCGGGTGCAGATGGCCGGCGGCGGGACGGATGATGCCGTGGAGCAGGTGGTGGTTGCGCTGGCGGAGCCGTCGGCACTGTGGGTGCACGACGCGATTGCGTGTGACGAGCCGAGCGGCGTTACGAATCGGCGCAGCAGTGCGGCGGACACAGGCTGCGGCACGATGGATGCCGCGACGGGCACGACACTCGCCCTCCCTGGAACGGTCGCCGACATCTCGATTGCGCCGGGCGGCGACATTGCCTACGTGGTGTATTCGGATTCGAACGATCTTTCGATGATTGCGCTGAACGAGCAGGCGCTGGCTAACACGACCTGCAGCGACGGCAATTCAGCCGCGCCCTGTGAGATCCATCGCTCGCCGATGGCCGAAGCCACGGCGCCGGTCTGGGGCTATCCCGCGGTTTCGGTCGATCCGCTCGGAATGATGGTCTATGTGATCGATCGCGCCAACAGCCAGGTGCTTTTTGTGAATGCGCAATCTGGCGAGCTGGTGGATGCGGCGATGGCGGTGGAGCCGCCGGCGTTGCCGTTCACGACGCAGTTGGGTGCGGCCGTGGGCAGGGCGCCGATTTCGATCGCCGGTGATGTTTCACGCTCGGTAGTTCAGGACACCGAAGGTCGTGCGGTGACGCGCTACAGCGTGGGGGCTTTTGTGTCGTCGGACAACGGCAACATCACCTACGTCGAGGCCTATAACGCAGAATGCACCTTTGAGACGGGCGGTAATTTGCTCACAGCGGAGGAGTTTTACGGGGACGCGGCTCTGCGCAAGCAGTCGGCGGAGCAGAATTGCCTGATGGTTCCAGAATTTCCGTTGCTTGCAGCGGATGAAACGCCTCTGGCGTCGCTGGAACACCGGATTTTTGAGCAAAATGGCGTGCTGCTGGCGGTCAATCCGTCGTTTGCGCTGCGTGATGCGCGCGCGGCTACCGGGCGCGTTGTGCCGCGCGGGACGTGTCAGCTTCCCGATGCGTTGATCGAAACGGCTCGTGAAGCGATCGGAGGCGGTCCTCTGAGCTGTGGCTCCCCGGTGTTGCCGCAGCCAACCGGTCTGGCCACCGATGCGGCTGTTCCGAGTGATCTGGGCGAGGTGCCGCGTGCGCTGTTGCTCGAGCAGCAAACCGTGAACTGGGTCGTTGAGGAGAATGGTTCGGTGGACGCGGAGATCAGCGCGTCACCGTATGATTATCGTCTGCGGGATGAATCGTGGACGGTGACGTACGAAGGCGTGTTGCCGGCGACTGCGCAGATCGATCGCGGCATTGTGGACCGAAACGTCGACGGACTCTTCCAGGGCGGTGGCCTCGATCTGTGTGCTGCCGGCGTGCAGATCGGAGATCGGTTGACGATTCTCGGGCGGCCGCTTGTGAACGGGCAGGTTCCGGCCGGGTGCGAGGCGTTTGATGCGCCGGATGCGGAGCGCGCAGATTTTCTGACCTATGAAATCGTCGATTTGACGGCGTCCGTGATGCAGCTGGCTGTGATCGACAACGCGGCAGCGCAGGGATTTGTGAGCGCGTTGCCGTCGCGAAGCTGTGAGGCGTTCAATCGCGGTTTGCGCTACACGATTCGTCCGGTGGATGAGTGGCTCGTGGTAGGTGAGCGCAGCGGGTTGGTTTCCGGATTTGAGAATCAGGGCGGTCAGTGCGTTGCGCGCGCGGGCAGTGAGTTTGGACGCACGCATGCACGTGTGAAGACAGGGGACGCGTACGTGGGGCCGTATCTGGATTTTCGCCTGTATGAAGGTGAGGTCGAGCCGGTTCGGGACATGAGCTACACGTTCCAGATCGAGCGCAACTTTACGGAGGAGCGCTACGAGTCGGGCAGTGCGAATCCTGTGCAGACCTTGCTGGTCCGTAATTTGCCGTCGAGCCACTATTTGATCGTGGCCGATCCGACGAGCAATTTTGTCTATCTGAAAAACCTGATGCGTCCGGCGGATGATCCGCGGATCTTGCGTTAGGAATCTAGAAAATTCCATGTTGGGGGGTGTTGTGGTGGGCCAAAGGGATTGGGTGGTGTGCGGCGGCCCACGGTGGGTGAGAGGGGATCGGGTGGTGTGCGGCGGCCTCGCCCACGGTTTCACCGTGGGTTAGCACAGACGCTGCGCTACGCACGGGTTTCACCCGGCTTCGCGGGTGGACGGGAGGGGATCGGGTGGTTGAGAAATCCGCTTCCAGTGTTGGAAAGCGGTTTCTGGGTGGTTGAGAAATCCGCTTCCAGTGTTGGAAAGCGGTTGCTGGGTGGTTGAGAAGTCCGCTTCCAGTGTTGGAAAGCGGTTTCTGGGTGGTTGAGAAGTCCGCTTCCAGTGTTGGAAAGCGGTTTCTGGGTGGTTGAGAAATCTGCTTCCAGTGTTGGAAAGCGGTTTCTGAGTGTGCGGAAGTCCGTTTCCAGTGCTGGAAAGCGGTTTCTGAGTGTGCGGAAGTCCGTTTCCAGTGCTGGAAAGCGGTTTCTGAGCGTGCGGAAGTCCGTTGCGTGTGTGTGAAGGGGATTCTTCTCGGGCGAGGAGTGCTGCTCGGATGCCCGAGTGGTTCGGAGCGGGGTCAGGGGGCTGAGGAGGGGAGTTGGTCGGGGCTGTCGACGCGGATGGGGGCCAGGGTGGCTTCGGGGTCGGGGGGCGCGTTTTTGAGGGCGTTGGCCGAGGCGCGGGCCGTCATGCGGACCTGCATGTCGGGATCTTCGATGGCCATTTGTTCGAGGCGTTCCAGGGCGGCGGTGACGTTGAGTTCGCCGAGCGTTGCGGCGGCGGACAGGCGGATCTGGGGATGGGGATCGGTCAGGGCGGTGACGATGGCCTGGGTTGCGCGGTCGTCGGTGATCAGGCCGAAGTTTTCGACGATCTGGAGGCGTTGTTCGTCGGGAGTTTCGGGGTTTTCGAGGGCTTTTGCCATGGCATAGATGCGCTGCTCGTATTTCAGGAAGGCGGCGCCGGCGTCGTCGTTGCGGCCGGCTTTTACGTACAGGTTGCCGAGCTCGGTGTGGACGAAGACAAAGTTGGGCTGGAGTTCCAGGGTTTTTTGGAAGGCGCGGATGGCGGCGGTAGTTTCTCCGGTGCCGGCGTAGGCGCGGGCGACGACGAGCTGGACTTCGGCGATGTCGGGGACGCGTTCGGCCAGGGATTTGTAGAGCGTGAGGGCTTCGTCTTTGCGATCGGTATCGATGTAGATCTGGCCCAGCGCCAGTGCGGCGGTGACGGTCGGGCCGGAGATCGGTTCGCTGTTGGCGAGGTGTCGGAAAAAGCCTTCGGCAACTTCGAAGTCGTCGGCCAAGAAGGCGGTTTTGGCCTGGATGAGCAGGGTTTCTTGTTCCGGTGTACCGGGGCCGAGTTCGCCGTCTTCGGGCTGGTCCGAGGATGGTTGGGGGGCTGGTTGTTCGGAAGCGGCCGGAACGTTCGGAGAGTTTTTGGTGGGAATTACGTTCTGGTTGGCAACGGTCACGGGAGGGGCCGATGCGTCGTTGCTGTTTTTGCAGGCCGGGGCCGAAGCGAGAAGCAGAGCGATGAGTAGGGCGCGGATTTTCATGGCTGGGGGATCCGAATGGAGAAGGTCGTGCCGTGGCCGGGTGTGGATTCGAAGGAGATTTCGCCCTGGTGATCGCGGACGATTTTCTGGACGATGGCCAGGCCGAGACCGGTTCCGTGGTTTTTTCCCTGGGTGACGAAGGAATCGAAGAGCGTGTCGTGGAGCGCGGCGTCGATGCCGGAGCCGGTGTCCTGGAAGCGCAAAACGAGGGTTTTGTTTTCGAGTTCGGCGCCGATGGTGAAGGTTCCGCCGTCGGGCATGGCGTCGGCCGCGTTGCGGGCCAGGTTGAGGATGGCGCGCATGATTTTGCTTTCGTCGATGCGGATTTCGCCGCGGTAGCGCAGATCGATCACGAGCTCAATGTTGCGTGCAGCGAGTTCGGGGGTGAGGAGTTCGCGGACATTTTCCATGAACTGGTGGATGAAGATGTTGCGCAACAGGATGTTGGTTTCGCCGCGCGCGAACAGGAGGAGTTCGCGGGTGAGTTCATTGATCTGGTTGAATTGTTTGATGGTGTTGGCGGCGTATTGTTTGCGGACGTCTTTGTCGTCGGCTTCGGCCATGAGCTGCATGTAGCCGGAGATCACGGCAAAGGGCGTTTTGTAGTCGTGCAGAATGCCGGAGATCATCTGTCCGATGCTGGCCAGGCGGTTTTCTTTTTCTTCGGCTTCGCGTCGGCTGCGCGCGACGACGGCCGACGCGATCTGGGAGGCGATCAGGGTGAGGATTTTTACGTCATCGTTGGAGATGCCGTAGGCGCCGCCTTCGCTTCTGGGCTGGATGAGGTTGAAGACTTCGAGCGCGCCGATGCAGGCCTCGTCGTCAAAGAGTGGAACGGCCAGCATGTTGTGGATCGCCATGCCCTGGGCGCAGCTTGTGGGGCCGGGGACGAGGCGGCAATCGCCGTGGCGGCACAGGTAGGGCTTGCCGGTCTGGATGACCTGTTCGGCGATCGTGTCGCCAGGGGCGAGCAGGCGCGTGTAGAAAAGAAGGGATCCGTTTGGACTGCGCTGGTTGAGGATGTACATCCGGCGTTGATCGCCCTCGATCAGGGTGAGGGCGGCGGATTGTCCCTGGATGAGCTTGAGGGTTTTGCGGGTGATCGAGTGGATCAGGCTTTCCAGATCGTGGGATTGGTTGAGTTCACGCTGGATATTGTAGAGCAGATCGAGTTCGGCGATTTTGTGCTCGAGCTTTTCTTGTACGGAGAGCAATTCGTCGGCGGAATTCTCCGGATCGATCGGTGCGGGCACAGGCTCGGGAAACGTGGCGTACGGCTGTAGGGACTGCTCGCTCATTGTAATGTCGTGGGAAGAAAGCTTGAGAACGGTGGAGGGGATCAGCGCGTGCTGAGAACTCAGGCGCAAAGCGTAGCACAGGCGCTATCGGGTGAGAAGACAGGGCGTTGCGCGGGCAAGAAACGCAAAAGCCCACGGCATAACGATATGCGGTGGGCAGCGGGATGCGTTGAAAGCGCTTCCGAATTGCAGAGAGGCTACAGGAGCGCTCAATGCTTACTTGGTGACGTCTTTCAGGTTGAGTCCTTCGTCTTTGAGGTACTGAAGGAGGCCTTTTTTGGTAACGGTGCGCAGGGCGCGTGCCGAGAGACGAACGCGAACCCAGCGATCTTCTTCGGGGATGTAGATACGCTTGCTCTGCAGATTCGGCAGCTGACGCATTTTGGTGTGGTTATTAGCGTGCGAAACGCGGTTACCGACGAGCGGTTTTTTACCGGACAAGTTGCATTTACGTGCCATCTCTGTGCTCCTGTTGCTGTATAGAAATTACGAGGGTCGCAAGCTTTGGGGCTTGTGATAAATCATCGAAATTGGTGGTCCACGGTGCGCTTTGAGACAATCTGGTTGCGAAAGGTATCGCGGGGCCGTGTCGATGTATTTTCATCCGGGCTACGCGAAGGTTCCACACGCGGTCTGCAAAGCAGCGCATTAAGGAGCCGGCACATTGCCAGCGTGATGTGGTTATGTCAAGTACTTCAAAGTGGTTGGTAGGATGAGGCGGGTAGAAACGTGGAAAGGTGTAGGGATTGCCGTTTGCAGGTGCTTTGTGTCGCGTATCACCTTGAATTGCAAGGGAAGCTCTTGTAGATTGGCGCGCCCGATTTGATCGAATATTCGAGAAAATCGAGTCGTACAAACCGGGAAATTCGGGTATGTATGAGACGCAGGGCGTTTTTTTCGTATATTTATCAGTACCCGTTTGTTGGAGGAGTTTGTGAGCGACGGAAAACTGTCATCGCAAGGCACGCCGCCCGATTCGATTCATGAGGAGAGTGAGGCTCCCGCAGGTTTTCGACCTGGTGTGGGCCGTTTTCGCTCACCCGCGGTAGGCGCCTCCGATCTTTCGGCGTTTGTGCCGGAAGAAGATGAAGCGGTTGCGTTGATCGCGCGTCGTTTTCGGGCCGCAACTGCGGGCAAGCCTCAGGCGCAAAGCGAAAGTCTGGATCAACAGCTCGGGGAGCAAAAGAGCGCGGATGTGGGGCATCTTGCGGATTTTATACTCGACGCGTTCGAGGAGCCTGCTCCGTCGCTTACGTCGGATTTGCCGCTGATCGATGTGGAGCCGTTTTCATCGGCTGCGGAAGAAGAAATGCCAACGACGCGGGCCGAGGCGCGTTCGACCAGTCCACGTGCTTCGGTCGGGGTGCGTGAGGCGAAATCGTCTCTTGTGTGCCCGGCCTGTCAGGGCGAAAACCCGGTGGGGATGCGGTTTTGTGTGCAGTGCGGCGGCGCTCTGACGGCAAATGTTGCGAAGGGTGCGGTGCATGGTCTGCAGCAGTTGTCGTCGATCGAGGTAGTTCCGCGCGAGCCGCCACCGCCTTCCAGTGCGGCGCGTCAGAAAAATCCGTGGCCGATTCAGTTGGTTTCGATCAATGAGGATGGCACGGATGGTGATGTGATCGCCTTGTCGTTTTTGGAAACGACGGTGGGGCGCGAGGGCGATAAACGGTTTCCTACGGATGCGTTTTTGAGTCCGCGGCATGCGCGCTTGCATGTCGAGCAGGGGCAGTTGCTGATCGAAGATCTGTATAGTTTGAACGGAACTTTTTTAAAGCTTCGCGAAGAGACCAGGCTTTCGCCGGGCGATACGCTTTTGATGGGGCGTCAGGTTCTTCGTTTTGAGCGTTTTGAGCAGGCGATCACGCCTAAGACGCGTTCGGCCGATGGCACGCGTTATATGGGCAGTCCGGCGCCCGGCGGAAATTTTAAGGTTCTGCAGATCGGGATCGGCGGCGTGATTCAGAATGTCTATTGCTTGCCCGAGCAGGGTGCGGTTCTGGGGCGAGAGAAGGGAGATATTATTTTTCAGCAAGATAAATTTATGTCGAGTCGTCATGCGCAGATTTATACGGGCGATGACGGACATATTTATCTGGTCGATCTGAATTCCTCGAACGGAACCTGGATCAAGCTTTGGGAAAAGACCCGGCTGGAGCATAAAGATTATATTTTCATGGGGCAGCAGCTTTTCCGCGTTCATATCGATAAAAAGACCCGTTAAGTTTCTTGGACATTGTCCGCGCATGGGTTGACATCGCAGGTCGTGCGTGCCATGAACTTGCCGGTCGATAAATGGATG
Organism: Lujinxingia vulgaris; assembly: GCA_040393065.1. Lineage (GTDB taxonomy): Bacteria > Myxococcota_A > Bradymonadia > Bradymonadales > Bradymonadaceae > JACCWM01. The sequence continues at coordinate 42,708 of JBEBUW010000023.1, forward strand.
CATGTCTTTGGAACCGTTCCTTTTTTTCGATTTGAATCCTGTTGTTTCGTGCGTTGATTGACCCGGTTTTATATCCAGATGTATTGAAGAGAATTGCATGACAAAGTCCGAGCTTATCGAGGCAGTATCGAACAAGATCGATGTGCCCAAGAATCGTGCTGAAGACATTGTGAACGCAGTGTTTGACGCAATGACAGATGCTTTGTTGGAAGATCGTCGCATCGAGGTGCGCGGTTTCGGGAGTTTCTCAATCCGTAAGTATCGTGCTCGTAAGGGACGTAATCCTCGCACGGGTACGGAGGTGCATGTGGATAAGAAAAAGTCCGTGCACTTTAAGGTGGGCAAAGAGCTTCGCGATCGGGTGGATACTCTCAAAAACTGATTGGTTGCCATTCCACGGGTAAGAAAAAACCGCTCGTTCCTCTGCTTGGAGGGGCGAGCGGTTTTTGTATGACGCCGAGCGAAATAGCGGGATTATTCGACTTCGAGGAACTTGTGGAGCTGCAGGCCCAGGCGAACCCGGAGTTTGTCTTCTAGAATCCAATTGGCGAGTTGGTTGGAGGACATCTGGCCGTGCACGGGGGAGAGGATGACGTGGCAGCGATCTTGTAGGTTGTGCTCGGTGATGGCGGCGCGTGCCCAGTCGTAGTCGGTGCGATCGGCGATGACGATTTTGAGTTCGTCGGTGGGTTTTAAGTGCGCGATGTTTTCGTAGCGGTTTTTTGCGACTTCGCCGCTGCCCGGAGCTTTGAGATCCATGATGATGCCAACGCGGGGATCGATCGGGGCGATGTCCATGGAGCCGGAAGTTTCGATGATGACTTCGTATCCCTGGTCGAGAAGTTTCGTCATCAGATCGTGTACCGCCGGCTGCAAAAGCGGCTCGCCGCCTGTGATTTCGACCAGGTTGCAGCCGATTTTGTCGACGCGATCGATGATTTCATCGATTTCGACTTTGTCGCCACCTTTGAAGGAGTAGGTGGTGTCGCACCAGGTGCAGCGCAGATTGCAGCGCGACAGGCGCACGAAGGTACAGGGCTTGCCGGCGTAGCTGGATTCGCCCTGGATGCTGTAGAAAATTTCGGTCAAGCGTAGCCAGCTGCGGCGTTCGCGCATCGGCTCATCAGGCGTGCTGGAGCGGGCCGCTTCGATTTCTGCGGGTGTCGTTTTCATAGAAAATCTCTTGGGGATGGTGGGGCGGAGCGCCGCTGTTGGGACAGGCGGCCGTTCTTAAGAATCAGCCGCGTGGAGGCGCTCCGCTGCGGCGTCTTAGAGAACGCACAGCCCCATATCACAATGTCTGCCGATAGGGCAGTCGGAATTGATATTGCAGGATGGTGGTAACAGGCAACGGTTCTGGTGACATTCCATGGCGCCGCTGCAGTCGCTGGAGTCCTGACACTCAATGCCGCCCTGGCAGGTTCCGGCGATGCAGAGTTTTCCGTTGTCGCATTCGGCGTTGATGCGGCAGGGCGTCGGGACGGGTGCGGGCTGGCAGGAGCCCCAGTTGCAGACCTGGTTGATCGGGCATTCGGCGTCGGTTGCGCAGTCGGGACGCGGGACGCAGGTGTTGAGATGACAGATATTTCCCGGGCTGCAGTGAATGTCGCTCTGGCAGAATGTGCGGGGAACGCATGTGCCCTGTGTGCACTGTTTGTCCGGCGTGCATTCGGCGTCGGTGACGCATTCTGGCGGCCTGGGGACGCATTGGTTGTTGACGCAGTGTTCGTTGGCGGCCGGGCAGCCGGCGTCATTCTGGCAAAAGCCTTGCGGCGTTGCGCACTGGCCGTTTACACAGATCTGAGCACCGGGGCAGTGCGTGTCGTTGGAGCAATCTGGCACGGTCTGGCAGGTGTAATTGATGCAACGCTGCGCGTCAGGGCAGCTGGCATCGCTGGTGCAGGGCGGCTGGGGAATGCACAGCCCGAATTCGCAGATGCGATTGGCCGGGCAGCCGGCGTCATTCTGGCACTGGGGCGGGGGCAGCGGCAGACAAATTCCGGCCACGCACTGCATGCCGAACATGCAGGGATTGGTAGCACTGCAACCGCCTGGATCTTTGCACTCGTTGTCGATGCATTTCAGGTTGGGCAAAAGGCATTCGCTGTCGTTGGAGCAGACAAACGGCGGCAGGCAGCGGCCGCCGGCGCAGGTCCAGGAAGGAGGACAGGGGGCTGAGTTTCCGCATTGCCCGGGCACGCACGAGCCCATATCGCATCGTTCGGTGGCGGCGCACTGGTGATCGCCCTGGCATTGTTCGCGCGGCTGACAGAAGTTTCCGTTGCAGATCGCATTGCCCGGGCATTCCGAGTCGATGGTGCATTCGCGGCGATCGACGCATTGTTCGTCAATGCATACAAAGCCATCGGCGCATTCGAGGGAAGAGGAGCATTCGGCGGGGAATTTGCACTGGCCGCTGCTCACTTCGCATTCCAGACCGGTGGGGCAGTCGCTATTTTGTTGGCAACCTGCAGGTTGGTCGGGTGTACAGACATTGTTGGTGCAGGATTCTCCTGTCGGGCAATCGCTGTCCCGGGCGCAGGTGGTGTTGACTTCGCAGCGATAATCCAGGCAGATTTCATTGGCGCGACAGTCTGAATTCTGGCGGCAGTCGCCTACGAAGTAGCAGGTTCCATTCAGGCAAATTTCGGCTTCACCGCATTGCGAGTCGGCCTGACATTCCTGGCGTACGACACACTGGCCGGCCTGGCATTCCTGGCCATTCGGGCAGTCGCTGTTTTGTGTGCAGGCCGGGCCGGGCGTGGAAGGTGTGCATTGGCCGTTGGTGCAGATCTGGCCGGGAGCACAATCGAAGTTATTGAAGCATTGGGGCGCATCGGCCACGCAAACGCCGGCCGCGCAGTGATGATGGTCCGGGCAATCGCTATCAAGCGTGCAGTCTGCAGGATCGATCCTGGGAACGCACTGCGTATCCACACAGGTTTCCTGAGCATCGCAATCGATATCACTCAGGCATTGGCCGTCGAAAATACAGAAATTACTTTCGCAGATATAATGCTGCGGGCAATCGGTAGTGTCCTGACACTCACCCTGGGCCGGCTGGCATACACCGTCGATACAAACTTCTCCGCTATCACAGGGATTTTCATCGCTGCAAATTTCCGGCTGTTCGTCGGGTACGCATGTGTCTTCAACGCATTGGAAGCCGGCCGGGCAGGCTTCTGTCTCGGAGCAGGTCGGTGGTTGTTCATCGGGTACGATACAGCGGTTTTCAACACATTCTGCACCTTCCCCTGTGCAGTGCGCATCTTCTTTACACTCCGCGAGTTCGCAAACGCCTCCGTTGCAAAAGGGAATCCCCTCAATGTCTTCGGCAAAAACGTCATCGCATTCCGAATCAATCGTGCATTCCGGTGCGGAATCAACGCATTTTCCTTGAATACACTCTTGCCAGAACGCACATTGTGTCTGGTTCGTACATTCTGTAGGCACCGTACATTGCCCCTGCATACATACGGTTCCTTCCGGGCAAGATTGCGTTGTGGAGCAATTTATAGGCTGCTCACAGGTGCCTGCTATGCAGATCGACTCCCCGGGGCAGTCGCTATCCAGACCACATCGATCCATCAATGTTGTACGGCCACAACTCATCAGTAATAAAGCAAATACTGATAAGCAGCCCCAAAGATTAAGCCGATACAATAATGAGTGATACATTCGATAAACCTTTGATATATTCAGCATAATTTCAGAATTACTATTGCTCGGGCACGATAACACAGCCATCTTAGACCATCAAATTAGTTCGTCATGTGAGGATGGCGCTGCGTCGTCTGAGCGTCCAGGTTGCATGCTGCGTTTCAATGTATTATGCGTGGTTGTTGTACCCAATTTGTGAAGCGCATGCAGCAAAGATCTTGATTTGATTTCATAGACAATACGCGGCGTTTTAAGGCTCGAGCGCTGCTGTTTGAAACAGGATATTTATGAAACGCGAAGTTCTGCAGGGAATTGGCTTTGGGCTGGTCATTATTTTTTGCGTCGTGTCACTGGGGTCATTTATTGGCTTTCAGTTATCGCATGGACCCGAAGTGGCTGCGGAGCAGCCAGCGAGTACTCCGTAACTTTTTGTTGTTGAGATCAGGTAAGGGGCGAAGTCTCCAAATGTGGCGTATGTGAAAGACAATCGTGGAACCGAGTGTGCTCTGGGCAGGTTTTAGAGGCGTAAAAACTCGGGCCGGAATTGGTAAGCAGGTATTTTTCAGGTCAGGAAATTTCCGGACCGCTCAGAACGCCTCAATTGCAGTGATTTTCACAAAAATTTCTGAAATTTTCTGCCAGAATTTTTGCGCACTTGAGCCTCGTCACTGCAAAAATTTTCTTCTTTTTTTGCCGCCTGCTCATGCGCCTCCCCGCGCCATCTGACCACTGCTACTTCTACTTCTACTGCTTGTTTGCAGCCTCACCCTGCCCTGAAGAGTTTTCCGTCGTGGCTACGTCTCGTACTTACATACGTGACACACGCCAGTTAAAAAACTCTGCAGAGCAG
>JBEBUW010000024.1:0-47074 GCA_040393065.1 Lujinxingia vulgaris
GCATCCCTGATGGCCACTCGGGATACTGCGCTGCCTTCGCACACGGAAGCTCGCCGCATGCGCCTCCCGGGAACTACGAGAGAAGGGCTTCCGACTTGCTGGATCTGTTTTCGGAAGAATCCCCAGAAAAGTTGCCTGTTATTTGTAATGTTCAAGAAAATTTATCTGAGAGAAGATCGAAAACGACGCCACATGAGTCAAGCCCGGCACCATCTTCCCATCAGGTCGCGCTACAAAATCTCCGCACGTCCTGCTCCTTCCGATGACGTCATAAGCGGCAATCGATACTCTACCCCCGAAATACCACTCTCTGCCTGTATCAGAGCCAGATTATCGATCGAGCATTTCCAATCCAGGCGGTACTCTGCGATTGTGGCGAGAATGCTCACAAAATCTGAACGATAAAGATTTACATGAGCCAGAGTAATATGCGGAATCCACCGATCCGGATAATAGTAACCGCTAATCCCGACAAATTTACTGCTAAGCTCTTGCCATACAGCATTATGAAAGCAAGTTAACTGCGCCGAACGGACAACCGGCACATATAAAACTGTCGGATTTCCAAGAAAAACCCCCAATCCACTCGCATAGACCTCAAACGCCTCATGCCGGACCACGAAATCTTCCATCGCCTTCTTTAAGCCTGCCTGAGGCTTACCGCCAAACACCAGATACGAGATATGCGCTACCGGTTTTTCATAAACCAGTCGTACCCGATACTGACGGTCCAGCTTCTCCCACAACTCGCGAACCAGTCTATCGTGAACCGGATCAAGATGAGAAACGACGGCAAACATACGGGGACTGCTCTCAAACTAACGATAGTAACCTGCTCGAAAAGGCTCATAGCAAGCCAGCCTGGCTCGCCCTGATCATAAGACCAGATACATCAATTACCAGGCCGCCCTCCCCCACCAAAAGTAGGAATAATCTATTCTCCCTACTTGTAGTTCTATCTGCAACCACCGCGGAAGTTTACAAATACACTGTATTTTCAACATCATGCTTTCTCATCACACAAACATTCGCTGAACACTCTAGGCCCGTTGTATGCCCGCAGAATCAAAGCAAAACTTCCAAGACCATCCTTTTCATTGATACACTTACTTGACAGCAATGCCCGGCACTGCGACGTTCAGCTACGACTCTTGAATCGATGCAGAATTGTCGAAATTCTGTCTATTTTCCTGGATAAATAGCACTAAACCCCAAACCTAAAACAAGTTGTCATGAGATACGTATGAGTAAGCGCGATTATTATGAAGTCCTCGAGGTGGCACGAGATGCCGACGCGGCGGAGCTAAAAAAAGCATACCGGAAACTCGCAATGCAGTTTCATCCCGACCGCAATCCAGACGATGATGTCGCCGAAGCTCGCTTCAAAGAAGCATCTGAAGCCTACGAAGTTTTAAGTAATCCCGAAAAACGCGCGCTCTATGACCGTTTCGGCCACGAAGGTCTGCGTAACGGAGCCGGCGGCGGCCAGGGATTCTCCTCCATGGACGATATTTTCTCGCAGTTCGGCGATATTTTCGGCGACATCTTCGGTTTCGGTGGCCGCGGAGGAGGAGCGCGTCAGTCGAACGGTCCGCAACGCGGCGCCGATATGCGCTACGATCTGGAACTCACCTTCGAAGAAGCCGTCTTTGGCGTTTCTCGCACGATCGTCATCCCCCAACGCCATGACTGCAAAACCTGCGAAGGCTCCGGCGCAAAACCGGGCACCGAGCCCTCAACCTGCCAGTCCTGTATGGGACGCGGTCAGATTCACCACTCTCAGGGATTCTTTACCCTCAGCTCAACCTGCCCAAACTGTCGCGGTGCCGGTACACAAATCGACGAAAAATGCACCGACTGCCACGGCCAGGGAACCATCCAGGCCGAAAAAGAAGTCACCGTCAAAGTACCCGCCGGCGTCGATACCGGTACACGTTTGCGCCTTCGCTCTGAAGGACAAAACGGCACGCGCGGCGGCCCAAGCGGAGACCTGTACGTATTTCTTTATGTACAGCCCAGCGAAGTATTCGAACGCGACGGCGCGGATATCCATTTTCCCCTTCAAGTCCACTTTGCGCAGGCAGCCCTCGGTTGCGAGCTCGAAGTCCCCACACTCGGCGAACCCCAGACCATTCAGATCAAGCCGGGTACACAATATGGCGACAGAATTACCCTCAAAAACGAAGGTATCGCTCGCCTGAACGGCTCTGGTCGCGGAGATCTTATCGTTCACATTTCAATCGAAATCCCCAAAAAGCTCAGTACCGAGCAACGTGAACTTCTCGAAAAGTTCGCAGACCTTTCAGAGCTTTCCTACAAAAAAGCTGGATTCTTTGACAAACTCAAAGAAAAAATTAGCTGACTTTGGTTTTATTGGGTCCGATGTTAGGTTTTATCCCGAGCGCAAGGCACGGCTTGCGCATTACCCATCGGAATTGTAATGCCTGACATCGACTCCACCACTTCATCAACACCCCTTCCCACTGATCAAGACGATCTGACGCTTGTAAAACGCTCTTTAGACGGTGATTTCAACGCGTTTTCAGCCATCGTTCTTCGCTACCAGGACCGTGCCCACCGACTTGCCTGGAGCATGATGCGGGATGAATCCGAAGCCCAGGACGTCGTCCAGGAAGCCTTTCTCAATATCTATCGAAAACTCGATACCTTTGAAGGCAACGCTCAATTCTCCAGCTGGCTGTACCGCGTTGTCGTGAACGCTGCGCTCATGCGTCTGCGAAAACGTCATCGCCAACACGAAATCAGCCTGGAAGAAGTCCCTCCTACTTTCGATCTTGAAGCCTCCTCCATTGCCAATCAGCAGTGGAGGCTTCGTTCCGATCAGGCCGTTGAAAATCTGGAATTACGCTCGAAAATCCTGGCTGCTATCGATGATCTTCCCCCCAAATACCAGGTAGTTTTTATCCTGAAAGAGGTCGAAGGCCTCAGCCTGAACGAAATCAGCGAAGCCCTGGAAATCAGCCTGCCTGCTGTCAAAAGTCGCCTCCATCGTGCGAGACTCTTTCTACAGGCCAGTCTCGAACGTTATCTACGCTGATAATTTCCCCATCGTTATTTCAGCAAGGCCTTCTCAATCGCCGACATTCTCACACCATCTGCACGTGCTCGCTCCGCATACTCCCGTGCTCTCTCGGTGTGCCCGGCCTCAATCAGTTGCTCAATAATTTTCAAATACGTGCTGTCTTTCGAGCCCGAATCCAACGCCAACAGCACCTGCCAGCTAACCTCCGCCGCCGGCAATTCCCCGAGTTTCAGGCTGGCCTGCGACAAGGCCAGATGCGATTGCGTTTCAAACGGCCGAATATCCACCCAGCGTCTGGCAGCATTCTTCGCTTTTTGCCAGTTCTCTCCTTTCAACGCCGCCAGTGTAGCCCTGCGCGCAATCAACGGATCATGTTGATCGAGCTCATAAACGCGGCGAGTTGCCTGCACGACGAGTTCGCGATCACGACGCGCCTCGGCAACGCGTCCCAGCCATTCCCAGGCCTGATATCCGTCGGCATATAGCTGCGTTGCTGCCTCCAGGTGCACCTGCGCGCTGATATAATCCTCCAGCATAAATGCCGTGCGCCCTAATAGAACACGCAGTTCATAACTATCACGCTTTGCATCCAGGACAGCCTGCCCGTATTCATAAGCATCGCGCACTCTGTCTGCCAGCAGCATCACATGCGCACCGATAAGCCGCACCGTGGCATCGCTCGGCGCAAGCTCTACGGCTGTCTCCAATGCCTTCAAAGCACCTGCTTTGTCATACGATTGCATCCGAGCCACAGCCAGGTGCGTCCACAGCAGCGCATTGTTTTTTGCACTTTTGACCTGCTTCTCCAGCTCCTCAAGCCCGGTCTGCTCCACTTGCTTTACAAGCAACTGATGCTGAAACCCCATCAACCTCCGCTCCAACCAGTGACGCAAACCAGTATCAAACTGCTGCGTTGACTGCTTCAGCACCTGCGAAAACGCCCCCGAAACATCCTTCCCTTCTCCAAACGCCCGCAAAAGCGCCACAACCGAATCAAACCCATGCGTTTCCACAAGATAATGGATCGCCAGACTCGACAAATGATACGCGATCAGCACTTCTTGCATGCTCCTGGCATGCGTAAATCCACGGCTGAAATCCTCAACCCCTGGCAACTCGCCACGGAACAGCGCTTCGGCTACTTCCTGATCATGGTAACGACGCCAGGATTCATCGTGAATATTTGTTTCATACTCAGCCAGTCCTTCGGTAAACCAGCGCGGCACCCGATAATTCGAAAGCTGCAGATGATACACATGCGCCAGCTCATGCCATAAAACCTGGCGCCAGTTAAAATTTCCATCACTCGGACTACGGCTTAACACAACCTGCCCGAAACACAGTCCATGCGGACTCGTCTGCGGCAATCCCACGCCGCGCACCGCAAACGTTGTCGGCTCATGGAAAATCTCAATCGCCAGGAATTCATCCGGCCTGAAATCATACTTCGCATCGAATTCATCCAGCGCCGCCTGAATCACCGGCTCCGTCAATCGGTGAAGCGCCTCATACTGCGATTTATGAGCCCGGAACTGATAGCGCTGCTGACGTTCCACCACAAATTCCGGCAACACTTTTTCATACAATTCCAGCGTATTGTAGACACGCACATTGTACGGATCAGCCGCAAACGCGCGCCGCAAAACTTCCAGCGCCTCGTCTTCCTGACCGGTTCGCGACAAACCAAGTCCCAGACCTGTTAAGGCTCTGGAATGATTCGGTTCAATTTCCAGCGCACGCCGAAACCAGCCTAACGCTTCCGGATAACCACGCAAAATCGTCGTAAAATGCGCAAGCGTTGCAAAAAACGACGCATAATCCGTGCGAAGCTCAAAAATCTCGCTACGGATACGCTCAAATTCCTCGATTTCGTCTGAAAAATACGCGCAGGCAGCCTGCAGCGTCATCGCTTCCAAGTTCTTCGCGTCACCGGCAAGAACCTGTTTCAAAAAATCGCGGGCGCGAGCACAGTCGTCATCATAAAGTGCGATTTCCGCACGCGTAAGCAACATTCCGGAGTGAGCCGGTGCAACACGTTCAGCCCGATCAAGATGCGCATACATTTTATCAAACTGGTTACTCGTCTCGATCTCAAGGCGCGCCAGCGCGACAAGCAGTTCCGGATGATTGGGATTGATTTTCTGTGCTTCTTCAAACGCTTTTTCAGCATCTGCGCTGTTATATTTTGATAAAAACAGCTTTCCCTGCTCGATATGCGCCTGAACATTCGCAGCATCAAGACGAAGCGCACGCTCAAAAGCGTAATTTGCATCGCGATAACTACCGAGCAAAATCATCGCGCGCCCCAACACCGTCAGTTCTTCCGACGTCTGCAACAAACCATTATTAAAAGCAGTCTGCAGCGCCTCCATAATCAGCGCTGCCTGCTGAGACTGCCCGCGAGCGATTAGCAGTTCTGCCAGCGCCAGCCGCACACCCCACGCCTGCGGCCACTCCACCAACACTTGCCGAAGCCTTGCCTCTGCCAGATCGAGCTCTCCGCTCCGCCGCTCCAATTCTGCCAGGGCAATTTCTGCATCCTGCGTCAGCGCAGACGTTCCCGCTGCCCGCAGCGCCGCACGCGCAAACTCCTGCGCTTCGGCCCATTTTCCTTCAAACGTTGCCAACTTCGAGCGAATCAGCAGCGAAGCCGCATCGTCACGCTGCAGCGCAAATCTGCGTGCCTGCGCGTAATCGCCGTACAGCCACGCCTCTTCCAACGTTCGAGGGGAGCGATGGCGAGGCAATTCAGCCATCGCATGCACCGATGCCGATTGCGCAGCCGCCGGTTTCGCATGTCCGGTCAGCACAGTCAGACCGACAATGAACACCAGCAACGCCGTGCCTGCGAACCAGAGTTTTGCGGACATTGCAGCGTTACCTCGCAAAGGTTGGAATGTGATGTTGCTTACTTTAAAAAACTACAGGCCGCCAATGATCCGCCACTCGTCGCCCTCACGCGCCAGCCGCAACCGGTTGACCTCGACGCCAGCATCCCACGTCGATTCATCGCCTACTTTGTATTCGTATGCATACTCGTACTCGTAATCGATATGAGCGCGCTGATTCTCAAAAACGAGATCTTTCACGATAATTTTATACTGAATCGACTCGGTATGGCCGGCCATCACTTCAAAAGCAGCACGCAGCTCACCGATGCCATAATCATCGCTCGTGGTATGCGTCGTCCCGGCATTGTCATAATAATTCTCGGATACCAGGCGATTCAGCGTTCCAAAATCCTTGGTGACCAACGCAACTCGATACTGCGCGATGACATCAAGCGCCTGGCGAGCTTCGACGGTGTCAGGGATCCGCGCCTCGGTGTCGATTTGAAAGGCAGGATCATCGGGATAAATATCATTCGGACGCAAATAACCCGGAGAACAGGCTGTCGTTGTCAGCAAAACCAGTAAAAGAGTCAGGCCAAGCAAAGATCGTAACGAAAACTTCAAAGTACTTGCTCCGTAAACAGACACCGCATCAGCAGGCATCAAAAAACAATCAACCGGCTGATGAATATTGTCGTAAATGCTTCCATAAAAACTCGTAGTACTCACCCAAACGGCCTGATCCTAACCTCATTTTTCAACCAGGCTATTCCTGTTTCTCTTCCAGTCGATACGCGATAACCATTCACTGGCCTGCGCGCGATATCGGCTTCTGGAAAGCTCGGTAAGCCTTTCGAACACGGTCTGTGCCTTGTCGAAATGACCCACAAAGAAGTAACTCTGACCTAACATTCGTTCGGCCTCGGCGTCCAGCACTTCGGCCCCCATCTGTCCTGCAACGGCTTCCAGAAATGGCAACGCTTCTCCATACTGCCGAGCCGACCACAGTCTTCTGCCCACCAGATAGGACGCCAGAGGACTATCCGGATCTCTGCGCAGCCATTCCATTGCAAAATACACTGCCATATCCCGAGCACTTCGGCCGAGCAAATACTGATATCCCAGCCCACGCGTGACCTCATCTTGCGAAGAAACCACGGCATGTTTCACACGGACACTACGTTCCATATCGGCAGGCATTTTCAGTGATAAACATTGCGCATACGCTTCTTCTGCAAGGGAAAATTGCCCCAGATGCCACTGCATATCGCCTTGGATCGACAGCAATTCCGCTCCGTAAACAGGTTTGCTGGCCGCATCTGAGCCCAACGATGCAACCACATCCAGCGCTGCAGTATAATCACGTGCACGATCCAACAACGAAGCATATTCAAAACGATACGCAGTATTCGAAGCATCCAGCTCGATAATTTCTTCAAAAATCGCACGCGCCTCCATCACATCGCCACGCGCAGCGGCCTGATCCGCCTGACGACGTAATTCTGCGATGGTTCGCGCACAAACTTTCCCAAAAATACTGGGGCGATCATACAAATAACGCGCCAACTCGAGCTGATCTGCACGTGGTTCGATCGTTTCCAAGTACAATTCCCACTCTGTCACCAGCTCGTGTGCCGACTTTCCATACGCCGCCACAAAATCGCCGTTCGGATAGGCTTTTTTAAATACGTCGATGCCGTAAGAATCGATCAAGTACCGAACAAATGAGCCCATCAACGTGTACGCGCGCCCGGATGCCTGCGTCCAGAAACCCGATGCTCCCACCAGACGGCGGATATCCGGCGCGAGCCCCAATTTCCGCAATGATGCACTGGTTTCGTGCGGCGTTAACTCACCGACGGGCCAGTCTGCTGCCGTCGCAATACCTTCTACCAGCCCCATATTTACGCCGATACCCCACTGCATACTCAAACGAAGGGGCCCCGAGCCAAAGGACTCGGTAAAAATATGAGCCAGCTCATGCGTCAGCAGATTATCTCCATAGCCGCGCCACAAAATATGCATTTCATGCAGCCACAGCTTGGCGATCATCGTATTACGCGCGCCCATCAAGCGTCCCTTGGTCTCGCGATCTGGATACACGAAACTCCTGATCTTGGCCACGTCATGCTCTTGCAGCGGATCACTGTCAAAAAACGCGCTCAACTGCGCATAACGATACTCATGATCTTCGGCGATATGCTGAATCTGCTCTATCCATGTTTCATGGAGCGGATAATAAATAATGAAATGCTCCGTCTCCATCCTGCCTCCCAGCTCAGCCGCGATGTACACCCGATCGATATCAATGCCGACATCCTGTCTCTTGCTCCAGCCCACCGCCAGAACTCCGGCCAGCACAATACTTACCCAGCTCAACGCCGCAGAAGGTTTTCCAGACTGCTTTCTTCGCAACGCTTCCAGCGCACAGACAACCATCCCGACCAGCACCAGGTTTGAAGCCCGATACCAGATCAGACTCACCGGAACCGCCATCGCCTCGTCGTAAATCGAGCCTCCGAAATACCCCAACGACCACTGATGCCCGACAATCGGCGGTTCCAGCGCAAGATGTAAGCCAAGTCCGAGCGCATTCAATACCGGCAAACCAAACGCGATGGCCCGCGCAAGCCAGCGCCGCTCCGGCGCCACTGCCAGCGCGAGCCACGCCGACCATTGCCCGAGAAGAATCGAAAATCCTGGAATCAACAACCAGAACCAGAATCCAGCCCACCAATCACAGTTTGGAATCCGCAACGCATTCAATCCCAGAATCCAGAGCGGCAATACTACCAGTCCGAGATGGCGCGCATACGTCACCAAAAACGAAGAAACCGGTGTCTGCTGCTCCCCTGCTTTTTGAGACAGCGGAGCACACAACAATCCCTGCCCATGTGCATGCAGCGTCAGCCCCGTCGTCAAAAGACCGAGCAACACACCAAAAAACGCCGCTGATTCATACCCGAGCAAATTGAACAATGGCACAAAACACAGCGCAATCGCCGCTACCACCGTGATTCCCAGGCAAACCACATAAAGTCGCGTCGGAAAAATCAGGCGAAACAGACCCATGCCGTGCTTAAAAAGCTCGTTCATTCAGGACACTTTTTTCAATTAAGTTCAGAAGCTCTAAAACCGTGGAGCATGCTCTTGGGCAATGTTCTCAAAACTCATCCACACGCCCTCTTTGATACCCGATTTTGCCGCCACTCCAGCATTGAGTTCAAGAATATAGCGTGAAGCACCATCCACCTCACGACGACTCAAGGTCAGCGGTTCTGCCGCCTCCACCACGCCCACAACCTGCCCGGCAGAATTTACAAAAACCATATCGAGCGAAATCAAAGTATTTTTCATCCAGAACGCATGATGATCATCGTACGGATAGATGAACAACATCCCCCAGTTCGGTTGCATACTTCGCCGAAACATCAATCCACGCTGCTGTTCCTGCGCGGAAATAGCCAGCTCTACATAAAAGCGGCTGAGCTCTCTGGAAGAGCGATCCTGCTCAGCCCTGAAAATCACAACCGGCGTCTGCGCATCGTACTCCCCGGTAATTGCCGGCGGCACAGAACATACCTGCTTGATACAGCGAAAATAGCCGGAGCATTCTACATCCAACGAGCAAGAAACCTCGCGCTCCTTATCATTTGCTGATTTCTCAGCATTTGCCTCAAGCTCGCCGTCCGACGTCTCTGGCTTCGATTCTTCCCTGGCAGCCGGAGCGGACGCCACAGCCTGACGATCAAGCTCACGAGTTGCCGGCGAACCGCCACGCTCACATCCTGCGAGCGTGGCGAATAAACCCAGCCAGAGCACCAGGCCAACAAACATCTGATAACGCCTGAATTCCATGGTAGTCGCTGATAACGACGTCATGTCGTCTCTCATCGTTAAATGGATTTAAGCGTCGTACGAATCAGCTCTACCAGGCCGGCGTCCTGCTCCTGCTCCACACGTTTTTGCAGGCTGGGCTTTGCCGATCTGTCTTTCAGCTTCCCGAGCGATTCAACGGCCGCACGTCGTACCTGCAAATCCGAATCGTCCAGCGCACGAACGACCAGAGGCGTCGCACTCGGATGACCCGAGGTTCCAAGCGCTTGAATTGCCGCCAGGCGCAATTCCTTTTCTTCCGCCGAAACGCGAATCGCAATACTCGTTACAGCCATCTCTTCGTTGAAGCGCCCAAGCTGTGCCAGCGCCTGAACCTGAACCTGCTGCGCCTTATCGGTCACCGCGCCGCCAAGCAGACTGATCACCTGGCGCACAGCCTCCTTGTCTTGATGATCGACAAGTGTAGTCAGTGCCTTCAGCGCACTGGAGCGCACGCCTGCATCTGGATGCTCGGCCAGACTCCAGATTTTGTTCCAGGAAAGCGCTTCCTCACGCTGCTCCATGGCATCGATGGCACCGGCAATGACTTCAGGCGCGCTGTCATCCAGATATTTTACCAGAACGTCGACCTCCTCTCCGTTCTTATAATTACCCAGCGCAAGCGCCACATCACGACGCACCGGCGCACTCTTATCATTCACCATTCCGGTCAAAACTTTCAGCGCTTCCGGCGTGGCCAGCGTTCCCATCGCACGTGCAGCAGCACCGCGGATCAGGGGATCTTTATGCTTTGTTCCAGCTTCCAGCGTATCAGTTACCCGCTTGTCTTTGGATTTATCCATCACCGCGCGCGTGCCAAGCGCACGAAAAGCAAGACGCTGAATCAAATTATCACGATTTGTTGTACTACTGATAATCGTGTCCATCGATTGCGCTGCCATAATCTCGTAGCCGACTTCTTCCATCGCGACAGCATCCGTACTGGTACGCACCGCATCGACAATCGGTGAAAGCGATTCAACCTTTCCAAGCTTCTTCAAAGCTTGCCGCGCAGCTTCTCGACGCTCCGTCAGCGGATCTTTCAAGAAAGACTCGACCGATTTACGCGCTTCATCCGTTCCCAGCGCGCCCATTGCTGCAATCGCAGAAAGGCTACGTGTTCCCGGCGAGCTTTTCGCCAGATACAACAACGCTGCGCCTTTTGACGCTGCATCTTTCGAATCTGTAACCACATCTTCCGCCAGCTGCGTACGAACTGCTGCTGAAACTTTATCTGAAGCAAGCGCGTCCAACCGCTCCGCATCCGCCTTCAGCTTTCCAAGCGAACCGGCTGCTGCCCGTGCGACACTTTCACGCGGATCTTCCAGCGCCGCACGTAAATGCTTCAGCACACCTGCATCACCGCTGCGTTCGCCGAGTTTCTCAGCAGCTTTGGCCGAAACCTGCTCATCTTTGCTACGCGTCAGGAAAAAATACTGCTGATGTACATTGTATTCAGGCTGACGTGCCTGCCCCAGATAGGTTGCAAAGGCGAGTGCCATTTCCTCATCCTGCTCCTTGCCAAGAGCCTGGACAACGGCAGCCAACACTTTTTCGTTATTGGTCTGATCTTTCAGGACTTCCAGAGCAACCTGCCGTACCTGTCGCGCTGGATTCTCGAACAACGGTATCAGTGCCTCTGGCTGAAAATTGCCCAGCGAAGGCAAGATACGTGCAACCGAAATCACGGTAAAAACATCGCTCGAATTCAAATACCCGTACGCCAACGTGCGCAGCCCTGCACTATCCGATTTCCAGCGCGCATCGATCTCATGCGACGGCACAAGCGTTCCATCAGGCATCTGAATTTGTGCATTGGTGACTTTACCCGGCGGCAATACCTTCCAGAGCGGAACCGTCAACGTGTATGCGGCAAAAGGAACATCCTTACGTGCCACCACACCACTGGCATGCCCCGGAAACTCAACGCCGGGAATGCCCAGCTCCGTCAACGTATAAACGGTTTCTGCAATAATAATCAGTGCATAACGCGCATATTGCGGATCGATTGTCACTACAGCCTTAGTCTTATCCGGAAACTTCCCGGACAACTTGAGCGTAGATTTTCCATACGTGGCACGCTTGGCGCGCTTAAGCTCGTCAAAAGCCTTTTGCGCAACCTGCTCGCTGGCCTTTCCAGCCGTGGCATTTTCTCCAACAGGGACAAGCACCCAGTCTGCCTGTCCACCGATTTCGACTTTTTCATAGGAGTAACGAACGCTGCCACCTTGCGCAAATGCAACCGACGGCCACGCCATGGCAGCTACAACCATTCCACTGAGAAGCTGGCGTCGTAATTTTGCGCCGTACTTTTTCGCTCGCTTTATCTGCATCAAAAACTCTCCTGCTCACCGCTGTCTACAAAAGTACCTGAATCATGGCGCAAGGCCACCAACTGCCGAATACCATGACCTAAAAGAACACATCGATTCAAGTTCATTCCATCAAGAGCTGGCTTATAGAAAATCCAGGCAATGCTTTCCCGCGACAATTCCTGCCGGCCTTTGCTCGCAAACCACAAACAAAAAAACCCGCATATGCGGGTTTCATAAAAACAATTCAGCCACCCGACCTTATCAACCCTTCATCTGTCGATGAAGACGTTTTCTAAAGAGGGTGGCTGAATAATTTCTTACCGAAGGCTTCCAACGTGAACCGAGTGCTTAGAAACTACGGCCATGCAACTCGCCGAAGTACATACCCAGTACATGCCGCTCGGCCCTTCGCTCGAACGGACGATGCGTGACATCTGCATCTCTCCGCTGCAAGTCGGGCATGCTGATTCGCTGCCCTTGCCTTTTTTCTTACTGGCGATTTTAGATGGACGTTTTGTTGCCATGTTCTTTATCTCCTATAGTACAGAAAGACTCTCATTTTCAACGTTTCTTAAAGCTCTTTCAAGCAACCAAGAGCCTTGCAAAAACGGTTATTGGAGTCAATCAATTTCTCACTTTATGGTTGAAGTAGCCCGTACGGGATTCGAACCCGTGCTACCGGCGTGAGAGGCCAGCGTCCTAACCGCTAGACTAACGGGCCATATTCGGGGACTAGGATTCGAACCTAGATACTTGGAATCAGAATCCAATGTCCTGCCATTAGACGATCCCCGAATAAAACTGCCTGCTAGACTTTACCGAAAAGATGAACCTTCCTGCTCCGTCATCCAGACAATTCCGGGCGCTGCCCGGTGAGGAGTGTCCTTCTAGTCAAGCGATACGAGTCTGTCAACAACTTTCTGACCCCTCTGACGAAAATATTCATTTCGTCAATGCAACGAACCTTAACTAAGCAGCGAAATATCCTATTCCTGCAATCGGCCCTGCATCGCTCTGAGGGTGTTCTGCCCGGAACAACTTTTTATCATTTGACCTTATCGTTCTTGTTCCTAAGCTTTGCCTAACTCGTTTTACTACAATTGGCCCTGGTATCCTTATGAACGCTCAATCATGCGCCCTATTTTATGAGGAACTGATCGATGTCATGCTCCCGAACCACGCACAGCACCTATCAATTCGACGACCTTACAATGCTTCGCAACGAGCACCAGACTCTAGAAAACCGTTTACTAGAGCTTGATCGCGATCCAGCACTATCTCCCGAAGAAAAATACGAAGCCCAACTCATCAAAAAAAGAACGCTTTTTATCAAAGATCGCATCCATTCTCTGGAATTGCTCGACTGATTCCGCTTCTTCCCCAATGCAACTTCCGCAAAGCCGACTGTGAAATCCACAGTCGGCTTTTTTACGCGCGTCTTTACTCAAAAAACCTAACCCCTTGGAAACATAACAAAAAACCTCCCCTCCTGAAAATAAACCACTGCAAACCCGTGCTGGCTGTGCTATCCTGCTTGCAGCGCCGCCTGCGCATGAAAACGTGAATTGCTCTACATTTCCGGTAACCACAGAGCAGGACTCAGCCTTTTCACGATCTTCTGGCGCATGAGCAAACCATGCCTAAAATATCTGTCAGACTCTTCCAAGTCTTACATTTTTTTAGAGCAACCTCGTGAACTCCACGAAAAATTGTGATGCGCCAGCGGCCTGACCCGAGCGCGCACATCTTGTCTGGCGCAACCATCGAGCGCAAAAGCTGTTTCTATATAGGGCAACGACAATGATATCTCGAAGAACTTTCTGGTGCGCAACCGGTACCCTCGGCTCCGTGGCACTTCTGATTACCTTGCTTGTGCCAGACTTAGCAGCGCAGTGGCGCAGCGAATCGTTGTCTCTCCCTGCCACACAACAGGAAAGCACCGACACGGCTCACGAAACACTTCTTGCCAGCGCCTCTGTACCAGCTGAGCCCGTCCCAGGCTCAAACCATAAGAAGATAAACAGCGAACCCGTTTCCTGCTCTCTGACAGATGCAACGCTGGTTCATACGCGTCAACTCGTCGTTCAAGGCGACGCCGCCAGAGCACAGCAAATTCTGCGCGCCATGATCTCTCCAAAAACGCCCTGCACCACGCCTGAAAACAACACGCAACAAGCCACGCAATCGCTTCAGAACCGCGCCCGTCTCCAACTGGTTAGAATCCTGCAGGACGAGCAACAGTTTCAAGACAGCCTCGATGTCCTCAACACCCTCGAAGACGAAACCCCCATCCAGGATTATGTGCACTGGCTGAAGGCCACCGCTCTCAGCGGTCTCGGACAACACGCCGAAGCTGCCGACCATCTCCTGGCCATCTACAATCAAAAAACCAGCCCGCTTCACTGGCGTGCCCGAACCCTGGAAGCTACCGCCCGGGTAGAAGCCGGCCAATGGAAACAGGCTCTGCCTGTTCTGACGCAGACCATCGATCTATTTCCTGATTATCCTCGCCGCCACGCCCTGCTCTTTGGCCACGCACGTGCACTTGATGCACTCGATAAAAAAGAAGAAGCTGCCGTTGCGTACCAGCAAACCTGGTTTGAATTTCCCTTCAAACAAGAAGGCGAACTCGCCAGAAAACGTCTGGAAGAACTTGCGCAACAAAACATCATACCTCCTCCCATTGCCCGAGAACGCTTGCTCAGCCGTTTTCGCCAGCTTCGCGTTGATAAACACTGGCCTCTGGCGCACGAACTCCTGACCGAGCTGCACGCACAACATCAAACCGAATCTGGCAACACAGCCTTTGAAATCGAAACATTGCTCGAAATAGCCCTCAATCGCTACTACAGCCACGACTTTGAAGGCTCCCTGCCCTATTTCGCCAGAGTCCGCGCCAAATACGAGGAAGGCTTCCAGGAATCGATCAACGCACGCACTTTATACCGATTCCAGAGCTTTGCCTTTGCACGTCTGCAACGATTTGACGAAGCGCTCCAGGCACTCGAAGTCCTCCACAAATCCTCAAACCTGCAAACCCGATTGACCGCATTTGCTGAATTCTACGAAGAACACGGACTCTACAAACACGCGCTCGATATCTACGATAAAATCTACTCGCCAGGCAAAAAGCGCGGCTGGCACTACACCTGGCTTCTGTACAAATCCGGCAAATTCGATCAAGCCTACGAAAACCTCATCCGCCTTGCCGAACGAAGCGGCGGAGAACGACGCGCCAAGTACCTGTACTGGGCCGCTCGCTCCCTGGAACGCGGCGGCGACGCTACCGATGCACGCGCTATCTTTGCAGAAGTACAACGCGCCTATCCCAGCAGCTACTACGGCATTCAGGCGACCAACCGCGTCATGGATATCGCACAACGCGAAGCGGCCGGCGACAAAACCATGCTCGTCGAAGCCAATACCGTTCTCGACTCGTCGGCCGAAGCCTTCCAGGCCTTCGACGAAGCCACAACCCTGCTGGCCTCGACCGGCACCGCTTTACCACCGCGCGATCCCCGGATGACACCGATCGACGAACGAGCATCGACCGGCAGTCGCGCCGAAGAATCCAATCTCACAGACACGGAGAACGGCCGCGCCGCCGAGCAATCCGCTACCGACGAACACGTACGCGCACCAGGCTGGCCTATCATCGCCGCTTTCTCGGACCGCTTGATGGCCGATGCCCAGCGCCTGCCTGCCACGCCTCGCTCGCGTGCAGCCAGTGACGAAATCGTTATCGATGACGACGAAGCCGACGGCGCCGCTCGTGCGGTACCTGACGAAAATGACGCGCAGCTCCCCACTAAAACCGGTCTATTTGCGCGCCAGCCACCACGCGTTCATTACACAACCGATGCCCGCATTTACTGGCACGGACGCCAGGATTCTGACATTGCATTCGTGAAACATCGCCAGGGCGAACCTCTCGGCGCGATGCCTGCCACAATTCAGGCATACGACGAGCAAGATTACATCGGCGGTATTCATCGTGCTGTTGAGCAGGCCGGCGACCTTTTCCCCGAACTCGAACGCGCTATGTGGCTCTGGCACGCCGGCTTGAACTCCGAAGCGCGCCGCGCCATTCGCGATGTCGCACTCGAATTTCGCGGCCTTTCAAGCCGCGCACGCCCCACCAGAGCCCCACACGAACTCGATACCGAACGCTGGGCCTACTACATCGACAATCGCCGCGCCAAGACCGCCCTCTGGGGCATGAAAGACAACGAAAAGCGCTTCCCCGTTCCCCAGAACGCCGCGCAAAGTCGCGAACTGCTCGCCCGCCAACAGGCTATCTTTGACGCTCGCTCACGCCTGGAACCCGTTCTGATCGACGCCTTTATGGAACTCGGCGAACATCACCTGGTACGTCGCCACGCTCTGTCACGCGGTGGCTGGAGCCGCCAGAATCCGCGCGGGCCCATGCGCCGCTACTGGATGCAGGCCTACCCGCGTGCATTCCCGGAAATCGTGATTCCCGAAGCTATCAAAAACAACGTCAACCCCTACATGATCTGGGCCCTGATGCTCGTCGAAAGCTCATTCAACCCTGACTCACTCAGCCGTGCCGAAGCCCTGGGCCTGCTCCAGGTCATTCCCCGCACAGGCCTGAAAGTAGCCGCGATGTTCGGCGATGAAGAGTTTGGCCCCTACGATCTACTCGACGAAGAAACCGCAATCCGCCAGGGCGTTTTCTACTTCAGCCACCTTGTCCGAAAATTCCATGGCCAGGAACTCCTGGCTTTTGCCGGTTACAACGGCGGCCCGCACCGCGTAGGAAGCTGGCTCGAATCACGCGGTCGCGACATCCCCCTGGATGAATTCATCGAAGAAATCCCATTTACCGAAGCGCGTGGCTACGCCAAAAAAGTCCTGCGCTTCGTCAACGTCTACATGCGGATCTACGAAAACACCGACCATCTCTACGTCGGACAAAACCTCCGCCAGGATTATCTGGCCATGCCCGACTTCTAATCGTGTTCGTGAATTTTATATCCTAAATCTGATAAATCGGGCGGAATCCCTCTCCGCCCGTCTCTGGAACGGCATCGGCAATCGACTGAATTGTATAGCTTTCCAGAATCCGAATCGTCGCATCGCGAATCTCAACCCAGACCGGCTGAAATGCTGCCTGCCGCTCGGTTGGTCCGCCCGTACCGCCCACCGTTTTATCTTCATAAGAAACCGGCGCAACCGGTCCATCCAGATGGCGAATCACGGACAACAGCGTAATCTCACTCGCTGGCCGCGCTAGCCGATATCCACCGCTCGCCCCACGGCGACTGACCACAAAACCGCCGCGCTTCAAATCTGCCATAATACCTTCAAGAAACTTACCCGGCAGATCTTCCATCTCCGACATACTCTGGATGCTCATCGGATTATTGCTGCGAACTCCTGCAAGCGTGACCAGTGCACGCAATCCGTACATCGTCCGTGCGCTAATATCCATGATTCTCTTACTCCTCAAACTACCCGAGCGCCTTTCCTAGTCATTTTAAAAACGCACCTGGTAGCCTGTCCAAAACGAAATCTGGCCCAAACTTCAGCCAGCTGAAAACTCAACGTCTTCTACGACGACGCAGCACCAGCCTACCGCCAGCAAACGCCGAAAACAGGATCAGCATCGACGGCATAGCATCCGCCGCCACTGCGCTGCATCCCCAACCACTTTCTACCTTAACGTCCGGTACACGGCCAAGTTCCAACATCGAAACCCGCACCGTCATCTGCGAGGAATCACCGGCCACAAAACGATACGAAACAGGCTCATACCCATCCGCAAAAGCCAACAATGTCCATGATCCAGCACGCAGTTCCTCAATTTCCCAGAAAGCCTGCCCCTCCGAAACCGGAACTTCCTCCGATTCAACCGTTCCAGAATGGCCCGACAAACCAAGCGTCACAATAGCTGGCGCATCTTCGTCAAAAAGCACCTCAACCTGAAGGCTCACCAGCAAAAACTCAGGCTCCGGCTCCTCGGCATCATTTGCCTCGCCGCCTGCATCCGATTCAGACGCAACATCCCCCTCCTCAGCATCCAGCTCCGAAATATCTTCATCCTCGACATCATCTTCAACATCCAGATCCGAGATGTCTTCCGTCTCATCGACATCCCCCTCGACATCTGAAACGGCAACATCTTCCAGAACGCCCACATCGGCTTCGTCTACGCCAACCTCTGCAAAAACCTGCGGCGATAACATGGCTACGGACAAGACAACCAACGCGATAGCCCACGAACGACGTACACGCATATCTTTCGAGAAATCCAACATTTCTAAACCTCGATTCACACACCACCCACGTTAATCTCCGGTGCAGCTTCTTTCTGAAGCCCTTCCTGACTCTCAACCTCGAGTCGTGCTCCTATCCGACTCAGTCCAGTAACCAGAATCGCACCCACCAAGGCTGCACCAATCGCAACGCCAACCGTGCCACTCATCGCAACGGGAACAAAGTTAATTTCTACCCCTTCGGAATTCAGATGCCGAAATGGCCAGATTCCGCGCAAGCATCCCACCATCAATCCTACCAGCAACCCCAGCGTAGGCGGCGCCAGAGCCTTGCTGTGCAATAGATAACTCATCACGCGCGAAAAACTCAGTACGCCGATGCCGCACCCCAGGCAAAACACAATCACAAAGGCTCCCTGACTGACCGGAATCTCACCGCTCATCAGCGTCGTCAAAAAGCCCTTCAACGCGTTGAGAATGAAAAAATAAACTCCAAAGATCAGCAAAATATACGAGCCGCTGATTCCCGGTAGAATCATTGCGCAAATCGCAACCATCCCCGCTACAAATACAAACCACAACGCAAGCTGCGGCACCTGAACCACAACACCCTCGGGCACAGCTAAACTATCATACGGCGCACTCCGCTCCTTGAGCAGATCTTTACTGGCTCCCTCTGAAATCTCCACCGCATGCTGCATCGCCAACTCCTGAGCCAGTGCTGGCGATACCCGGGCAATTTCCTGCCGCAACGCCTCGTTTTCAGGCGCCCAGTAAACCGTTTCGCCCGTCATCGCGCTCGGACCCCGCCGCAGTATATCCTCCAGCGACTCTCCTCTGGACTCTATGCTTACCCAGGTTCTATTACTTTCATAAGTATTTGCGGGATTCGTCAGCAAATATCCACCCATTGCACCCGACACAATAAGAATACCGACCAGGCCACGCATCCCATTGGAACGAAACTCGATCATCCGAAACGGAATCACCACACTCGCCAAAATCAATCCGAAGAACAGGCCACGCATCGCTTCCGGAAAACGCTCCATCATCGGTGGTATCACAATACTCCCGATGATAACGGCAACCACAACGCCGAGCGCCAGAGTTATCAAAAACCCAAGATTCAGCCCCTTCAACTGCGCCAACAACTCATCCCAGTCTTCCTGACGCCGCCCGCCCGCTAGCCAGCGCCACAACGGCGCCAACCACCGAAGATGCAAATTTCGTATCGTATCGACCAGTTCCGTATACACTCCCAAAATCAGGGCGAGTGTACCACCGCTGACACCTGGAATGATGTCGGTAATTCCGATACACAGGCCTTTGATAAAAAGTAGCAGTCGTTTCATTTTTCCGATCTCTTAATCTGCAGGAATGACTCGTTGAGCATTTACTTTGTTGTATTTTCGAAGATTCTTTCCCCGTAGTGAACCGTCGTTGTTACGGGATGCGACCTGAAACTGCAAGAACAGAGACGAAAACCGCTCAATCACTGGATATATTATCAAACACCCGATAATGCATCGCGAACAAAACTCGAAAACTTTACCTCCAGCTCCTCTTGCATTCTTCCCCGAAGGAATCTCCAAACATGAATTTCGAAAAAACTATTGCAGACAACTATTCTAGTTATATAGATGACGAACTCGGCTATAACTACCAGGCTTGGGATATCACCAGCCTGGACGAAATCCGCTCCCACGATCGCATCGTTCACGCCAGTGCAGAAACACTCCGCGACCTGGACGCCACATCCCTCAACGACCTGGAACGCTGGGCCCTCGCCCGCGCCTGCCGCAAAAATCAGCAAATAGAGCTGTTCTTTTCCATTTGCGCACAGCTCATCGCGTCAAACACCACACATCCTGCGCTGAATTATGCAGAAATCCTCGAAAACTATCTCGAAGAACTTGCACGTGCGGGCAGACTTGAGCAGGCCAGATTAATTCTGTCCGCCAACCAGTCTCTTGCGCCTTCAAGTGATCTGCCAGGCAAACTTGCCCTGCTCGCGGGCGACGAACAGGCAGCCACAAACGACTTCGAATCGCTCGCCAGCAAGTATCCAGACGATGCCGAACTCAGATTTGATATTGCGGAAAACTTCGCACTCGCAGGCTTTTTTCAACCAGCCTTACAATGGCTACAGAAAGCGCAACAAGTCGCCGAACATATCGGCGACCAGGCTCTACTTGTGGATATCGAGCTTTTACGACTGGAAATTACTGCAAAATAAACGGCGCCTTGATAAGCGTTGGTTCACCAGCATACGAATCAAATTTCCAACGCGGCGTATGTGAAATCATGCATCGATCAAACTCCGTATCGCGCACAGAATTCGGCTCAACCGTATAGCTCGAAACCTTGCCGGTCGGCTGTATTTCAAGCGTTACATAGATTTTCTGTGCATCGATCTTCAAACCACGCTGCATCGTCCGCTCCCGGCACAGACCAATGCTCTGGCGCACCGTCCGAAAACCGGCCGCAGCCTGTGCATCGGTCAAACCACCGCCAGCTTGTGAAGGGCGATTTGCGCGATTCTTCAAACTCTCGCCAGGCTGGTAAATCGGCGCTTCTCCACTCGGCATCTGGATGGCCGCAAGTGCCCGGAATCGATCATCCTCATCCGACGAAGAACCTTTGGCGCCAGCAACCTGCGTTGAAGGCATCTTCATTCCTGCTGAAGCATGCGCATCGTTTCGCTGCAAACCACTTTGTACCGCAGCTGGATTTCGCGCGCTGGCCCCACTCATCGCCGCTTCAAAAGGATCCACTGCAGGAGCATTTTTCTGTGCCGAAGGCGCCGAGATCCTCGCTTCATTGGACGGCAATTTCACGGGCGACCTTGAGCTTGCAACCGACCGGCTCTCTTTTGCTGTCGGTTTTTCAGCCGATCTTTCTTCGGTGCCATTTTCAACGGCTTCATCCGGCATTTCAATCAAATTCCGGATCCGGCCATGCTCTTCTTTGGTATAACGCCGAAAAACGAGCTCTCGCGGAGCTTCTTTCTGCGCAATCACCTGCGGCTGCTCATCAATTGGCTCCTCGATCGTCGAAATCCAGAACACAATGCCGCCCACAACCACAAACAGCAACGCCGCAGCAACGCCAGCACCGACCCATTTTGAACGCTGTTGCTTTTTCAGTTTGTCGAGTTCAATCAGCAGACTTCCGCTATACCCTTCCTCGGCCGGCTTATCGTAAGCGTGCGACGACGCCAATTTAGGAGCCATCGACAAAAACGGAACTTCATCATCAGCAACATCCTCGCTGCTAAAAAACTCCGATTCTTCACGATGTTCCGCCGCCCGGAGAGCCGCTGCATCATCTTGAAGCGTTGCTGCTTCATCAAGAGCAGCAAACAATCCAGCATGCTGCCCGCCTGCAGATGAGACCTGCGCAGGCTCTTCCGCTGTAACTTCGCTGCCTTCAACATCAGCCTCCGCACTGAAAGACGCCTCAAGCGTACGCTCTTCAAGCTCAACTTCTGTTGCTAAATCCGCCGTATCACCGAGTGCCAGATCAACATCGGCCGGTTTAGAAGGCGCAGTCTCAACAACCTCATCAACCTTCAATCGCTCGCGCAAACGCTGCAAACGCTCACTGGCCGATTCAGCCTTTTTCTTCCTATCCAGTGCCACAACAGGCAGAGGATCCGCTTTAAGCGTTTCTTCCTCGCATAGCGCAGGCTGTTCAGGCGCAGCCTCTACCGGCGAAGCCTCTTCTACAGGTTCGGACTCCTCAACTTCCGAAAATTCCGAAGTAAACCCGGCACTACTTTCCACAAGAGTAGGAAACTCTTCGAGCGCAGCAGGCGAAGCTTCCACGGTTTTTTCTTCCAGTAAGCTTGAAAGCTTTGCCCGCAACGGATCGGTCGAACGACCACTTGTCGCCGGATTTTTCTCCGCAACCGTCTTATTCAGCGGCTCAGCAACTGCTACATCGGCGGCTCTACCAGTTGGCTGCTGTACGGGTTGTTCCGCAGACTGCTTTTCAACGCGAATTGCCTGAAATCCCTCACTGATCCCGATCGTCGGCCGGGCCGGGCGACTTCTTAAACCGTGGGCAAGTGCGTCAGAAAACTCGGCAACCTCACGCACAGGTTTCCAGGCATCAAAAGTTTCATTCCACACATAAGCAGCGTCGCTAAGCCTTGCGCTCGCAAACTGTGCCCTCAAATAGTCCAGAGAATATGGCCCAAAACTCTCACCATTGAGTGCATAATGCCAGGAAATCGGCACGACTTCCGACGATGGAGCCACAGCTCTGGCGGCTGCTACATTCGACAAAGACTCCAAACGCTCACGCCTGACAGCAGACGCCGATGCCGCTCGATTCTTCAAAGGCGCACGATCGTCGATAAATTGCGACGGCACCGGTTGCACAGGTTCACGCACTGTAATCACATGAGAACAGTTTTTACAGCGGACCTTGAGCACCTTGCCCCGAACTTTCTCGTCAGCAATGGAATACTTGGTCTGACATTGATCGCAATAAAACTTCATTCAGACGTGCTCGCACAAGCAAAGTAGTTTATCAACAGGCCATCAACCCACAATTCACGCTCGTATTGTAAAGCGACTTAGCCGCCTTACAATATTTTACTTCCGAACTTATCACGGCGACGAAGTACCTGCTACGCATCGACAGCCCTGATGATTATCTCAACCATCTTTCGATGAATCCAGCCCGTCAATGACAGCTTTCACCTGCATTTCGGTATCAAGTATCTTCTGGCGACAAAACCGCAAAAGCACCGCAGCTCGCTCAACCTTCGAAGCCAGCTCATCAAGATCGATCTGATCGCCTTCAATATCAGATAAAATCTGCGAAAGCTCCGTCATCGCATCACGATACTTAAGCCCCTCAACATTTTCTTCAAGTGAAATATCAATCGAGGCTTCATCTACCTTTGAACGCTCAACCATCGTAATTTTGCTACCTTATAAAAGTAATCTTACCGAAATCGCCCGAGACGCCTCGGTAAAACTTGTTACAACTTATCACAGTTTTAACAGTTTCGTCATTCATCGATACGTTCAACGTGAATTACACCGTCCGCCAACGTCACCGTAAGCGGTTCATTCCGCGGAACATCTCCGGTCGAACGTACCAGCTTGCCACGCGAGCGCAAAATTGCAAAGCCGCGTTCCAGAACGCGTTGCGGATCCAGCAACCGAAGGTTATGGGCAGCATTCTCAACCTGCTCACGCTGACGGCCCAGTACACGCGCAACCTGCTGCTCCATTCTTTCTGCCTGCTGCTCTATCAACGCATGCTTTTGCATCGAATTTCTCAAAATCCGGCCAGGTTCCAGGTGCTGCCGCGCATAATCCAGCTCACGCTCCCCACGCTTTAAACATGCCCTCGCTCTTGCCCCAATCTGCTCGCTGCTGACTTCAACTCGCGTCGAAGCTCGTGCGATCTGCCGTGCTGCAGAATCCGAAATTCGCACCCCAAGATTCGACATCCGCGCACGCTCACCCACCAGCCGCCCACTCGCTTGACGCTCAATCGCCGTCGAACAGGTCGCTAACCGGTGGTGCGCCGTCAAAATCTGCGACTGTGCCTGCCCTGCTATCTGCGCAAAACGTGTATCCACGCCGTCCCAGAACTCCTGCACACTCCGCACCAACAACTCAGCCGCAGCAGTCGGCGTTTTTGTGGAATGAGCAATAAAATCCAACAGACACTGATCGCGCTGATGCCCCACTCCGATAACGATTTTGAGCGGATGCGCACACACCGCACGCCCTATCGCCTCCGTATCAAAATACGCCAGATCCGAGCGCGACCCACCGCCGCGAACGATCACCAGAACATCAAATTCTTCCGCGCGATGCGCAAAATAATCCAGCGCACTCAACACCGACGATTCCGTATTGATCCCCTGTACGCTGGCATGATGCGTCGTCAGCTCAAATCCAAATCCCGATAATCGCAAACCATGCAAAAAATCATTATACGCATCGCTCTCATAACTCGTGATCAATCCAACACGCAGCGGACAGGCCACAAACGACTTTTGCAAATTATTCGTATGCACGCCTTCCGCCTCCAACAGACGAAATACGCGCTCACGATTCATCTCCAGTTCGCCGACCGTATACGACGGATCAATATCAGAAACGATCAACTGATAACGTCCGTTTTGCGGATACAAATCGACGCGCGCCTTAAATCGCACCAGCAACCCATCGCGCAAACGCAACGGCTGCGGCATACTGGCCAGAACATTCTCAATATGGCGGCGGACTTCCACAAACATCACCACCGCAATCCGCGCGACCTCACGCGCCCCCTCATAAGGACGCTCCGTCAACGCGAAGAAATACGCACGATCACCGGCGGATACATTTTTGTCATAGTCATGCAACTCGCCAACTATCCAGATATCTTCAACAAAATGATCGCGTAATACAGCACGCGCTGCCTCATTCAACTTCGAGACCGTATACGTATTGGCCGGCACCGAAATCGCGCTCCCCTCACGCCCATCGATCGCAAAGCTTGCCCGAACCGTATTCAAATATCCGGCGGCCGCACTCGGCGCACGCACAACGACATCAACCCCGGAAGTAGCCCGCTCATCCGCAGAGATCCCCTGCTTTTCACAATACGCCGACAGCTCTTCCGACATCTTCAAAAGATTTCCAGCAAGCTGCCCCAGCACATACGGAAGATGCACAAGCGGAACAAACCAGGATTTCACCTGCGGATCCCAGCGCCGCTCCGGCAAATTACGCACCACATTGACCAGCTCACGATCGTACGCAAAACTAATCCGAAGAAGATTTCTCTCCAATTCCAGCTCGATCAAGCGCGACATCCTTCAACTCTCCATCAGTACATCTACAGGCCACGTCCTCACCCGACGTTAAGGCGAACCAGACAACGCCTCTCCAGATTCCGCAAGCACGCAAGCTCCACCGCGCACGCCATGACAATAGCCTGCCGGATTCTGTGAATCGCCCTGACAGCTCGCACAAACTTCATCCTCAGCACATTGCTCACGCCTCTCACAGCGCACCATACACTGATGCTGATAGCAAACCTCGCCCGAGCCACAGCTCACATGCTCATCACATTCTGCCGTCTTAACACACCCCGCCACGAGCACAC
Source organism: Lujinxingia vulgaris (assembly GCA_040393065.1). Classification (GTDB taxonomy): domain Bacteria; phylum Myxococcota_A; class Bradymonadia; order Bradymonadales; family Bradymonadaceae; genus JACCWM01. The sequence goes on from JBEBUW010000024.1 coordinate 25,427, forward strand.
CCATCAGCACAGCAACAATCGCAAATCCACAGCGACGCACCACTCGACAGCCTACCCTGCCAACGCTACATTGCCCCGGCTCAAACACGGCGTTTGTTACCTTCTTTGGATGAAAACGATATGCTTCGCGCACCTTTTGCCCTGCTCTTTAATCTTCTGAAATTATTACGCTTTTTATGGGCCAGATTCTGGATCGCCCTTTTTAGCTTATTTGGTTTACTGAGCCGACGTAAACGTAAATTTGTAACGATCAAATTAGAAAGCAATTATGCCTTTGGCCCCGGCCGTGGACTGGCTGCGCTTTTCCAATCAGACACCACCTTCCTCGAATTTCGGCACGCCATCAAGCGACTTGCACAGGATAAAACCCTGGAAGGCGTCATCATCCTGATCGACAACTTTTCCATGGGCCCCGCACGCACCGAAGATTTTCGCGAACTTTTCAGCGAACTCCGCAATGCCGGCAAACGCGTTATTTTCCACTTTCAAAACGCCACATTCCGAGACTACGCCCTGGCAACCGTAGGCGACGAAATCCTAGTCACCCCGGCCGGCCGACTCTACATGTTCGGCCTGCGTTTCGAACAGTACTTCGCCGCCGATCTACTCGAACGCATCGGCGTTGCCGTTCAATTTGTCCACATCGGCCCTTTCAAAACAGCTTCCCACCGCTTCATCCACTCCAAGATGCCTCCTCCCCAGCATCTCATGATGCAAAACCTTTTCAAAAGCCTTACCACACAATACGAACACCAGATTACAACCGCACGCAATATCGAAACCAGCGCACTGCGTGCAGCCCTGCACGATATGCCCATCGACACACGCGATGCCATGCGCCACCGCCTGATCGACGGAGAATGTTTCCGCCAACACATGTCGTACTGGCTCGTACATGGCCCAAACTCTGTCAGCATGCCTGATTTAACCCGGCCCCAAACACAGGAACCATCCCCCACGCCTATTGATGAAGCCGCATCCGAAGTCCAACTCTATCCCATCGAAAGCTACCTGCGCGCCCTCGTTCCCTTTCCCACCTGGACACCGCTCTTTCGTTCCACCAAACGCCTGGCCGTACTCGACTTAACCGGCATGATCGTTATGCCCGAAATGCAACTCCCGGGAAGCTCCACAACCACGATCAACCCGACCGAAATCGTTCCGCGCCTGCGCCAGCTCAAAAAAGATCCCAATACCCTGGGCGTTCTCCTGCATATCAATTCCCCGGGCGGCAGCGCACTCGCCAGCGACTTGCTCTGGCAGGCAATCCAAGATCTCCGCTCTAAAAAACCAGTCGTCGCCTACTGCAGCGACGTCGCAGCCAGCGGCGGCTACTACCTTGCCGTGGCCGCCGACGAAATCATCTGCCGTCCCCAGACCATCACAGGCTCCATCGGCGTCATCGCCGGAAAAATGTCTTTTCCCGGCACTCTGAAAAAAACCCATATCAACGTCGAATCCATCTACGAAGACGACACAACGAGTTTTTCCAGCATCACCACCGCGCTCAGTCCCCACGCCATGGAAAACCTTCAGACCGACGCACGCTCCTTCTATCGCCGCTTTTTACAACGCGTTGGCCAGGCCCGAAACCTCAGCAAACGCCGCCTCCATCGCTATGCCCGGGGGCGTGTTTACACCGGCGAAGACGCCATCCGTCGCGACCTGGTCGATCACCTCGGCGGCTTTGAACTCGCTGTCGAACAGCTCGCCAGACGCTGCCACACGAATCTACAATCCACGCCCCTGGAATTCGTCTCACACCGCCATCAAACCATCAAAACCCTGGTCAGAAGCTCCATCGTCCACGCTCCCCACTCCAACCTGCTCACCGCCCTTGCCCCACAACTCGAAACAACCCCTCTCCACAAAAATCTCAATGACCTCGCCACCGCCACCGCGCTTCTTCACCAGGAACCCGTACTCGCCTGGATGCCCGGAGAAATTCATATTGGCTAAATAGGGTTATCTACATTATGCGTAAGGCGCGCGCCCCGCGCACCTCCACAAAACTATTACATGTTCATAAACCGCCACCCATCTTTCACGGAGTAATTATGGCAGAAGTCATCATCTACAGAACCCAATCCTGCCCCTATTGCGACATGGCAAAACGCCTCTTCAATGACCTGAATGTTCCCTTCGAAGAAATCGATGTAACCTTCGATCACGAAGAACGCATGGCACTCGTTGAACGCACAGGCGGCCGCCGCACTGTCCCCCAGATCTTCATCAACGGCCAATCTGTCGGCGGCTACGACGATGTACGCGAATTGCAACGAACCGGAAAACTTGCCGAAATGCTCGCTGAATCCCCATAATCAGCACAGCAAAATTCGTTGTAGATTTCTATCCAATAAAAAAAGCCGGCACACTCAAAGTGCCGGCTTTTTTATGATTCAACTTCTAGTTAGCAAAAACTTATCGCAGCAAACATCTTCAAATGCCTGCTGCAATGCCGTTCTTACTCAAGCCCGGAGAACACAAACGGATAGCTAATTACGCAGATACCACCATCCGGCTTCTCAAAGCGCATCCGCTGAATTACACGGATAATACAACCTTCTACATCGCGATTATTCATCGTCGAGTTTGCAACCATCGCATTATCCACCGAACCATCCAGACCAATGCGCCATTGTGCCGTAATCTGGCCGCTCAAGCTCGGGTTCGTTTGCAGTTCACGCTCAAAGCATGCACGAATCGCGTTGGAACGACCACTAACAACACGGCGAATGTTACCCGCATCACAGAAGTTTCCAACCTGCGGCGCTCCCTGCGAAAGCTTCGAAGTAACCTTCTTCTTCGCTGCCTTTCCGATCTTTGCACCCGTGCCTTTACCACCGCCGGTGTCGACCTTACCCAGGCCACCAACACGACCAAAGCCTTCACCACCACCGCCGCTGCCCGTGCCGCGCATACCCATGCCGCCCGCGCCACGACCAACAACAAGCTCGCCGCCTTCGCCGCTCATCGCAACGTTCATCTTCGCATCAAATCCATCCGATTCACCGAAGATATTTTTCAGCGGACCCGAACCCAACAAATTCGAGCTCAATGCCTTATTAATACCGATGTTTTTAACGTCGATCTTATCGACCATCTCGCCATCAGTTTTAGGAATCTTCGAATCCGGAATATCCGAGTCCTCGTCACCGAACTTTCCTTCCTCACCACCGGCGCGTTTACCGGTCGTATCTTCCTCAGGAACTTCGACGATCTCTTCCTCAATCGGCTCCGTAACATCGCTGACCAAAAACTTCGCAAAGCGATCATAATTCATGATGTTTTCAAGCTTTGCATTCGGATCGTAATAAAGCATCGCATAAATCAAAAACGCGACGTGAACGATCATCGAGAAAGCAAGACTCGTCACCACCGGCCCTTCGAGCGTCGCCACACTAAATGCAGCAACGCCACGCGCCGGCTCAGTCACCTGAAAGAAAAATCCAGCCTCGCCGGCATCGATTAGGCCCCAATCTTCAAGACTGAGCTCGACCTCGTAGACCTCGGCCTGACCCACATCCGTGGAAACCGAAGAGCTCTTCTTTGCAACATTGCTAGAAATCAGATCTTTCAGATCCTGCTCTTTACCGCCAATCGTAACGCGACCGGTAACCTTATTCGTAAAACGCAACGTATAACCGGATCCCGTCCGCTCGAACATCTGAAATTCTGCGGGCAATCCAGAAGAAACCACAGTGAATACGCTCTTATCACTGTCACCAATCGTGATGACCCGTTCGTTCTTTTCACCGAACGACTTCTCCTGAAACACAGCCCCGTTCCAGATCAGGGCAACACGTAGACTATGGCTATTCGACTTCACCAGGTGACTCCATTTTCAATTATGAATCAGGCACTTACGTACGACCTCATCCCAGAACCCTTCAGATTCCAGAGGTCCGGACTCTACTCTATATTTGCATGATCAACAAAAGATACCTGTGTTGACCTCGGTTTCCTGCTTAAAAAATCCTGCTGCAAATTACTTCACAACATAAAAAAAGACAGCGCACGATACGTCTCACTCTTTACAACGTCAAGCTTACTGGAGCATTTGAAATCGCAAAGACTTCACTTACGAAATTGCCTATCACTCCTGCTCGTTCTAAGCTTCAACAACCGGCGTCGCTAAACTCGCCGTTTCTATGCAAGGGTGATGCAACCCCGATATGTCTACAGACATGCTGCCTGGTAAAAAGTTCCATGAATCTTTTAAATATTTTTTATCCTGACAATCAGCGAGCGTCTTTTCGCCATCAAACCGTCTTTTTTATATCGACGTGTTTGCTACTCGCAATCCTGACCCACTCGCCTCAGCCAGCCTTTGCACAGCATCCGCAACCCGCACAGCAAACAACCTCACAAACCAGCGACCATCCCTCCGAAACATCGCAAGTCCCCGGCGCGAAAACATTTGACAACGTCACCATCGAGCACGTCCGCCCCGACAACCTGCCGCAACAATCTCCAAAACTACCGCCACCCGTCGTCTATCAAAAAGACCAGCGCCTGCCGCGCCTTATTACCCAACAACAACTCCAGGAAACCAGCAAAAACGTCGCCCGCGCCGTCGTTCAGATTATCTCCATCCACATGCCGCCCAAACCATACCGGCAAACCCCCATGGTCCACCGCGGTCATGCGGTCTGGATCTCCATCGATGCCAATGCCCCGCCCGTCCTTATCTCTACACTCGACTGGCTGGCCGAAGCTCAGACTATTTACATTCTTCCCGCTGACATCAGCCACGAATTCGCCGTACGCGACCCCAATGCCAGCCAGGGCGCCTTTCGCTCCCTCAATTCCGTAACTGTGCAAACATTCGACTCTAAAATCCTCGAGCGACACAAAGACAAACTCATCGAAATCCGTCGCGTAAAACCTACCAGCCTCCAGAATCTCGTAAAACTCGAGCCCATTCACCCCGAAACCCTGGAAACACCCACCCGAGGACTCGAAATCGTCGATACCCAGGCTGCGCTTCCTCTACAAATCTATGGCTACAGCCCTTTCATCGCCCACTCCCTTGTCCAGACCACGATGATCCTCGAAGAACCCGAGGACGAATCGCTCTCCTTTTATCTACAAACCACATTTCCCGGCATCTTAGGCGCTCCCATCGTTGGACCCGACGGCCAGATCATCGCGCTCAATGCCCTGGCCTATCCCGGCAAGCCCCAAATTTCTTTGGCCGTTCCCTCCGCCGCACTCCGAACCTACGTTTATGGATTACGTTGATTCCATGAACCACAACCAAATTCTCATCCAAGCCGCCGAAACGCTCGGCCTGACCTCCGCACGTTCAACGCCGCCATTCTCCGGCATCCTCGTCGCCTGGAGCGGCGGACTCGACTCCACCGTGCTTTTACATGCCCTGCGCCAGCTCGCCAGAATTCACGGTTTCGAACTCTTCGCCGTCCATATCGACCACACATTACGCCCCGATTCCGCCGCCGATGCCGCCTGGTGCCAACGCCAGGCAACGCGCCTTGGCATCGGCCTCCACATCGAAAAGCTCACAATTCGTCCCGGAAGTTCTACCCAGAACCAGGCTCGCGCCCAGCGCTACGCAGCGCTCTTCAACACCGCGCACAACCTCCAACTTCCTCTACTCGCCACCGCTCACCACGCCGATGACGCCGTCGAAACGGCTCTCCTCAACTTCGCCCGCGGCACCAGCCTGAAAGGTCTGGTTTCCCTCTCCACCGACACGCCCATCGCTCTGAGCACACAGAACCAGCTCACCGCGCCAGCCGAACACACTCATTTCTCTAAAGCCCCTTCAGACATCAGCCTGATGCGACCTCTACTTCACTGCAGCCGCGCCGAACTCGAAGCCTACGCAGCACACCATCAGCTCACCTGGCGCACCGATCCTTCAAATGCAACCGATCATTACGACCGAAACCACATCCGTCACCATGTCATCCCCGAACTGACCCGAAAAACCAACAGCACCGCACAATTACAACGAAGTCTCGAACACCTCCGCCAGGACTCTGACGCCCTGGACCAACTCGCCAAAATCCTTCTTCAACAAGCATTACGCCCATCGGCTCTCCTCCAGACCATCGAACTCGACCGCCAACGCATCGCTTCCGCCCCCTCCGCAATCATCACACGCGTCCTGACTCTCTCTCACCCCGGCTGGAACCACACCACGCTCGACGCCGCCCTGAGCATCCTGTCCAGCAACAAAACACTGCGCATCAGCCTCACCGGAGCAACCGCCACATTCCGTCACGACACGATCCTCATCGAACCAACCATCGGCCGCGGCGCTCGCGAACTGGATCAACGAACAGCCCACCCCGCCCATCTCGACATTCGCACATCCGGAGAAATCCACTGGTTTGACACGATTCTCACCTGGCAACGATTCACCCGGCGCCCCGATCAATCCGAATCCCAATCCTTCTCCTTGGACACACCCCATCTTACCCATTTCGATGCCGACCAGCTTCCACCCAAACTGATTCTGCGCGGCCCCCGCGGCAATGAACGAATCCAGACCGAAGCCCCCACCGGCCGAAAACGCCTCAAAGATATCTGGCACGAACACGCCATTCCCGCCGACATCCGCTGGCGATGGCCCTGCCTTACCGCTGCCACACCCGACCAGCACGAAGATATCCTCTGGGTCTGCAACCTGCGTCGAAGCCACCTCTACAAAATCACGCCGCATACGCACACGATCCTTACTATCTCCTGCACGCCGCCCTTACCTGCTAAAAAACATCACTATTAGTGTAATATTTTAAGCCCACCGGAAATATACCCTCCACCGCATTGCTTATTTTATTAACTACGACACAGCCGTAGTAATCGCCCCGTCTGAAAAGAAGTGCTACCATGGGCATTACATGCTGTAACTTCGTTCGATGCTGTGTTGAAAGGGTAGTTGTGCAGTGTTATAGCTTTTCGCAATCTGGGTTTTTAGCCGTACTGCTGCGAAAATCCGAAACGTTCAATCGACTTGTATCGCCGCATCATTTCGTGGCGTAGAGCATGTGCCGCCTGCGTTATCCGGCAGGCCCAGCAAACTAATCTCAAGAGGAATTGCCAGTGTTGAATAAGGTTCCGATGCGCTCATTGGTCATCTGGGGCGTGCTGATCGTCTTAGGTGTCATGGTCTTTAATATCCTTACGGAGACCAAAGGCCAGATCACCGACGTGCCATTCAGCGATTTCCGCGCAGCCGTGGAAGCTGGAAACGTTGAGTCCGTTAAGATTAAAGATCTTGAGGTTCACGGTAAATTTGTGCCCGAGTACGCCGAAAAAGAGCGTAACAAACAGGTCGAATTTACGACAATCGGCCCGGTCGGCGAAGACCTTCAGGACATCCTGATGGCCAAAGGCGTCGACTTCACCTATGCCAAAGCAGACGAAAACAGTCTGTGGAAACAAATTCTTGTAACCTCGATTCCCCTGCTTCTGCTGGTGGTCGTTCTCATCTTCCTCATGCGCCAGTTCCAGGGCGGAGGCAGTGGCAAAGCGATGTCCTTTGGAAAGTCCAAAGCACGCTTGCTCAATGAGCACAGCACCAAAGTGACCTTCAGCGACATCGCCGGAATCGATGAAGCCAAAGAAGAACTCCAGGAAGTCGTTGATTTCCTCAAAAACCCCAAAAAATATACCCGCCTCGGCGGCCGAATCCCCAAAGGCGTCCTCTTAATGGGCTCCCCAGGTACTGGAAAAACCCTGCTCGCACGCGGCGTTGCCGGTGAAGCTGGCGTTCCCTTCTTTTCCATCAGTGGTTCGGATTTCGTAGAAATGTTCGTCGGCGTCGGCGCCAGCCGCGTACGCGACCTCTTCGAGCAAGGCAAAAAACAAGCGCCCTGTATCATCTTTATCGACGAAATCGACGCCGTTGGACGCCATCGCGGCTCCGGTCTGGGCGGCGGACACGACGAGCGCGAGCAAACGCTCAACCAGCTGCTCGTCGAAATGGACGGCTTCGAATCCAACGAAGGTGTCATCCTGATCGCTGCCACCAACCGCCCCGACGTCCTCGACCCGGCCCTGCTTCGCCCCGGCCGTTTTGACCGACGCGTCGTCGTGGCTCCGCCCGATGTCCGTGGCCGTGAACTGATCCTGCAGATTCACACCCGCCGCACGCCGCTCAGCAAAGACGTCGATCTGACCAGCATCGCACGCGGAACCCCCGGATTCTCCGGTGCCGACATCGAAAACCTCGTCAACGAAGCCGCCCTGCTCGCTGCACGTGCCGGAAAAGATCGCGTCGAGGCCGCCGATTTCGAAAACGCCAAAGACAAAGTCCTCATGGGCGCAGAACGTAAAAGCGTGGTCATTGGCGACGAAGAGAAAAAAGTCACCGCATACCACGAAGCCGGCCACGCAATCGTCGCCATGCTTCAAACCCACACCGACCCGGTCCACAAAGTCACCATCATTCCGCGTGGCCGCGCACTCGGTGTAACCCAGCAACTCCCCGTGGAAGATCGCTACACCTTGCGCCGCGATTACGTCCTGGAACGCCTGGCCGTAATCATGGGCGGACGCGCCGCCGAGAAAATCATCTTCGACGAAATCACAACCGGTGCCGGTAATGATATCGAAGTGGCCACCGACCTCGCACGCCGCATGGTTTGCGAATGGGGCATGAGCGATGCCATCGGTCCCGTTTCGTTCGCTTCTAGCCACGAAAGCCCCTTCCCCGGTCAGGGCGGCGGCGGTGGCGGTGGTCGTCCCTACAGCGAAGCCGTCGCACAGGAAATCGACTCCGAAGTTCGTCGCATCATTACCGAAGCCTACGCCAAAGCCGAAGAACTGCTCTCCAACAACCGCGAGCTGCTTGAACTCATGACCGCTGGTTTGCTGGAATTCGAATCGCTCGATGCAGAAGATCTGCGCTCGCTTACCGAAGACGGCAACCTCGATTGGATTCGCCAGAAGCGCGAACGCGCCTTCGCCAAGCAAGAACAAGAAGCTGCCGAACGCGTTCCCAAAACCGGCTTCACCACCAAAATCAAAGATCAATCCTCCGGCAACCTTGCCCCCAGCATCTGAATCTTCACCTCACATAAAATCAACCAGACCATGTAAGACTCCGTTCCCATCAAAGCCCCCCGCCATCTCCCGGCGCGGGGCTTTTTTCATTTCATGTTACATCCCAATTCACTTTCATTTCTATTTTTTGACTGCTACCGACTGCCTTTATGACCGCCACTACCGCTACCATCGCCAGCCCCGGCCAACGCCATAGCCCTCCCCCGATTCAACTCGCCAACAGCATGCTTTCCTTCGATAAACGCTGCTACCTCATGGGAATCGTCAACACCACGCCCGATTCCTTCTCCGACGGCGGCCGGTTTGTCGAACACGCCACCGCACTCGAACACGCCCTGCAACTGATCGAGGCCGGCGCCGACATCATCGACATCGGCGGCGAATCCACACGCCCCGGCGCACAAAGCGTCAGCCTCGCCGAAGAACTCGAGCGCACCATCCCGCTCATCCAGGCTCTCCGCGCGCAAAGCAACATCACCATCTCCATCGACACCTACAAAGCCGAAGTCGCGCGCCAGGCCCTCAAGGCCGGTGCCGATATCGTCAACGACATCAGCGCCCTCAGCTTCGATCCCAACATGGCCAGTGTCATTGCTCACAGCGGCGCGCCCGTCGTCTTGATGCACATCCGCAAAACCCCGGCCGATATGCAGCATGACATCCACTACGACGATCTTATCCAAGACCTGCTTACTTACTTTCGTCAGCGCATCGCCGCGGCCGAGGCCGCCGGCATTCGCCGCGAACAAATCATCATCGATCCCGGCATCGGCTTTGGTAAAACAACCGCGCAAAACTACCAGCTCATACGCGAACTCGGCCGCTTTCTCGAACTTGACCGCCCGATTCTGCTGGGAACAAGCCGCAAAAACTTTCTCGGCCAGATCATCCACAAACCGGCCGAAGAACGTGCCTGGGCCACCGCCGCAACCGTAGCCTGCGGAATCTGGGCCGGAGCCCACATCGTTCGCGTACACGATGTTGCCCAGATCCATGACGTCCTCCGCGTTACCGAAGCCATCATCGGCCTGAACCAACCCTGAAGCATCCTTATTATGATAAGTTTTTCCCCATGTTCGGGGTTTGAGTGTATGCAAAAACCTGATACTAAAGAGCCTTGTTACCGGTGCACCACCTCTTCAATTTTTTGACTTTCCCCCGAAAATCATCAACCCCAGCCTGCTCGGATTTTGCATCCTTCACCTTCCGGTGATTGGCAAACATCCGACTCAACCGGACTGCCCTGGGCATGGAGCAATTGCTCGACATATTCCGCGTCGAGAGCGGACGCGAAGGCTTCCTCGTATTTCTGGACCTGACGATCGTTTTTTTCGTCATTTACCGCATTTTGCTGCTCATCAAAGGCACGCGCGCGGTCCAGATGTTGGTGGGCCTTGTCCTGATCCTGGTCTTTTTCTTTCTCTCCCAGGAAGACTACCTCCATCTCGCGACCACGAACTGGCTGATCGACATGTTCATCGCCAATTTCATCGTGATCATCGTCATCATTTTCCAACACGATATCCGCCGCGCCCTGGTCCAGTTCGGCAAAACACCCCTGTTTTCAGGCAATCACTCCTTCGAAGAAACCAGTGTCCTCGAAGAAGTCGTCAAAGCCTGCGTCATGCTCTCCAGCCGCAAACTCGGTGCCCTGATTGCAATTGAACGCGAAGCCGACCTCGACCACTACACCGAAGAAGGCATCAAACTCGATTCTATCGTCACCAAAGACATCCTCTTCACCCTCTTTGTACCGGAACACCAGAATCCCTTGCACGACGGCGCCGTCATCATCCAACGAGGCCGCATCTCCGCCGCCGGCTGCTTCCTCCCGCTCACGATCAGTCCGCACGTCGAAAAGAACCTCGGAACCCGCCACCGCGCTGCCATCGGCCTTTCCGAAGACACCGACGCAGCCATCGTCATCGTCTCCGAAGAATCCGGCACCATCTCCGTCGCCTTCAACGGCGAGCTGTATCGCGATCTCGAATCCAACGATCTGCGCGCCCTTCTGCAAAAAATCTACAGCGCACGCCATTTCAATACCCGCCGCCAGGGGCTACTCGATCTTTTCCGAAGCAAAGTAGCCGGCAAAGATGACACGGAGGAACGTCCGTGATCCTGCAGATGCTCAGACTCGTCTTCCACAAAGTCTTCATCCACAACTTCTACCTCAAGTTTGTGGCCGCGATCCTCACCCTTTCCCTCTACATCTGGGTCAGCGAAGACCGCGAAACCATCGTGGCTGGCACCGCTCCCATCCGCCTCGTCATTCCCGAAGACATGATTCTGGTCAGCGAGCCACTCGACCGCATCAAAGTCACCATCCGTGGCCGCTGGTCCGACATCAACCGATTCGACCCGAGCCAGCTCGACGCCATCCGCATCAATCTCTCCCCGGCCGACCAGGATACCGTCGTTCCCATCACCACCGACATGGTCCGTGTTCCCCCCGGCCTGCGCGTCGTCTCCGTAGAACCCGGCCACCTGCTCGTCCAGCTCGAGCGCGAAACCCAGAAATCCGTCACCATCGTCCCCCAGCTCGTCGGCGAACCTGGCCTCTCCTATGCTGTCGGCGACGTCTCCGTCACGCCCGAAGAAGTCACCATCCGCGGGCCCCGGCGCACCCTCGACCCCATCAGCGTCGTCTCCACCGAACCCATCGACGTCTCCGGACGCTCCTCCAGCTTTCAGAAACAGGTCCGCCTGCGCCTGGATCACCCGCACCTCTCCTACGATATCGAGCAGGCCATCATCGCCCACGTAGACATCATCTCCCAGGAAATCACCCGCACCTTCGACAACATCCCCGTGCAGGCCGTCAACACCACACACGAAACCACCGTCAGCCCCGGCTCCACGCAGATCACCGTACGCGGCCCTCTCAACGTCGTCGAAGCCATGCGTCCCGACATCATCCGCGCCGAACTCGACATGACCGAAGAAGATCAGCGCCCGGCCGGCACCTTTTCCAAAGAAGTCCTCATCCGCAACCTCCCGCCCGGTGTCACCCTGGAACACATCTACCCTTCCAGCTTCCGCGTCACGACCACCCCCCGATAATTTCTCCCCGAAACACTGAACATCCTCACCGTCACCCCCTGCCCCGGCACCCCTTCGGGATAACCGCACCCTTCCTCAACATGCAGCCAGGCACCCCTTCGGGGCCTCGCCCTCGTTCTCCCAAAACATGCAAAACACCCCCGCGGGGTGAAGCCGTCAGACAAAACCTGGCCTTTTCATAAAATCCATGGATTTTTCCCCACCCTTCCCCTCCGCCCCGCCCCCCCTTCCGGGTCAAAACAACACCTCTTTACCCGCGCACTTTCATCCTGCAGGGGTGGCAGATGCGCCACAATGTCATACACCGCCCCCCCCTCGGGCCTCCCGACGCCACAAAAACAAGGATGCCCGACACACCTCGGAGCATTTCGCCCCGGCCTCCTGCTTTAAAAATGTTCAGTCGCAGGGATGACAACCTCCGCCTGCACGGTTACTGCCGCACCCCGCTACCACCACCCTTTCCCCTGCTTGTACAACAAATTTTACGACAATTCTTAACCATCCCGCCCGACTACCCGGCTTGCATACATTCTGGATTTGACTTAAACGCCACCACCCCAACCTTCTTGTGTATGGGTGTTCAATCTTTGAAGGGGATCGGGAAAATGGTATGTACCGTAGCGTTTGCGGCCGGGAAGTGATTTCTAAATCCGCTTCAGAATACAGACAATCTTGATGCAACGTTATCGCTTGAGCTTCTGACTATGACGAATAGACAACTCTTTGGTACCGACGGAATCCGCGGTGTCGCCAATGAATACCCCATGACTCCCGAAGTCGCTGTGCGTCTTGGTCAAGCCATCGCACACCACTTCCGCAATCGCCAGGGCGTAAAACCATTCGGATACCGCACCCGCATCGTCATCGGCAAAGATACCCGCGTCTCCGGCTACATGTTCGAATCAGCCCTGGCCGCAGGCATCACCAGCATGGGCGCCGAAGTCCTGCTCGTCGGCCCACTGCCCACACCCGGCATCGCATTTCTCACCACCAGCATGCGTGCCGACGCCGGCATCGTCATTTCCGCAAGCCACAACCCCTACTGCGACAACGGCATCAAAATCTTCGGCGCCGACGGCTTCAAACTTCCCGACGAAGAAGAAGCCCTCATCGAATCCCTCGTCCTTTCCACCAACACCCTCGTTCCCAATCACGGAACCATCGGCAAAGCCACCCGCATCGACGACGCCGCCGGACGCTACATCGTCTTTCTCAAACACACCTTCCCCCGCGAACTCAGCCTGGAAGGTCTGCGCATCGTCATCGACTGTGCACACGGCGCCGCCTACAAAGTCGCCCCCGCCGTACTGCGCGAACTCGGCGCCGAAGTCTTTACCCTGGGCTGCGAACCCGACGGCTACAATATCAACCAGGACTGCGGAAGCCTCTTCCCCAGCAATACCGCACGACGCGTACGCGAAACTCGCGCCGACCTGGGCATCACCCTCGATGGCGACGCCGACCGTCTCATCCTCGTCGACGAAAAAGGACAGGTCGTCGACGGCGACAGCACCCTCGCCCTGTGCGCGATCCATCTCCACAAACACGGAATGCTCGCCCAAAACACCCTCGTCACCACCGTCATGAGCAATGTCGGACTTGAAGTCGCCCTCAAAGCCCACGGCATCCAACTCGAAAGAACGGCCGTAGGCGATCGCTACGTCGTCGAAGAAATGCGACGCAGCGGCTTCAACCTCGGCGGCGAACAATCCGGCCACCTCGTTTTCCACGACCACAGCACCACCGGCGACGGCATGCTCGCTGCACTCCAGGTGCTCGCCATCATGCAAGAACAAAAAAAGCCACTCAGCGAACTCAGCACCGTCATGAAGCCCTTCCCACAGGTCCTCATCAACATCGACGTTCGCGAAAAACCACCCCTTGGCGAACTCATCGAATTCCAGGAACTCGTCGCCAAAATCGAAGGCCAACTCGCCAATTCCGGACGCGTTCTTACCCGCTATTCAGGCACCGAATCCAAAGTCCGCATCATGGTCGAAGGACCCGATAACGACCAGGTTCACGCCTACGCCGATGAGCTCAGCCGCTCGCTGCGCGCACTCATCGGCGCCTGATATTCCTTACCGATTTCTTTTCTTTCCTACGCTGTAATCTGTGAGAGTTTTGTACATGAGCAGTAATCTTCGTCCCCGTCTTGGTGTCAACGTCGACCACGTAGCCACAATCCGTCAGGCCAGAAGCACGATTTATCCCGATCCGGTCACCGCCGCTGCCATCTCCGAGCTGGCCGGCGCCGACCAGATCACCGTCCACCTGCGCGAAGACCGCCGCCACATCCAGGAGCGCGACATCCGCATCCTGCGCGAAACCGTCAACACGCGCCTGAACCTGGAAATGGCCGCCACACCCGAAATGCTGCGCTTCGCCCTCGAAGTCAAACCCGACATGATCACACTCGTCCCCGAAAAACCCGACGAGCGCACCACCGAAGGCGGACTCGCTGTCCAGGAACACTACGACCAGCTCCAGGCCTACATCGAAAAACTCCGCCCCTCCGGCGCCTACATCAGCCTCTTCGTCGATCCCGTCGCTCACCAGATCGAAGCCTCCGCAAAACTCGGCGTCGACATCATCGAACTCCACACCGGAGACTACTGCGAAGCCGCCGGCGCCTTCTCCAACCACACCCGCCAGAGCCGCTTCAACCACACCGAAGAACTCACCAAAATCACCGAAAGCGCCCGCCTGGGCCACTCCCTCGGACTGGTCGTAGCGGCCGGACACGGACTCGATTACAAAAACGTCCTGCCCGTCGCCGCCATCCCCGAAATCGAAGAGTTCAATATCGGTCACAGCATCATCGCACGCGCTGTGCTCGTCGGATTAGAGCGCGCCGTACGCGAAATGATCGACGCCCTCATGCTCGGCCGCCAGCAGGGCTGATTTCTCATGACAAATCACCACGACAAACTCGTCACCCCCGCGCAAATGCGGGAAATGGACCGCCGCACCATCGAAGAAATCGGCATTCCTGCCGCCGTTTTGATGGAGCGCGCCGCCCTGGCCGCAGTTTCCACCCTGCGCGAGCACTTCCCCCACATTTTCGCGCCAGCACCAAACGCCCCCGACAAACCCGACGGCATCAAAGTCGGCATCCTCTGCGGCGGCGGCAACAACGGCGGCGATGGCTGGGCCATCGCACGCCTGCTGCACGCCGAAGGCTTCCACGTTAAAGCCGTCTCCCTGACCGCTCCCAATTCCACCAACACCTCCCTGCACGAAGCCTCCACCAACTTCCAGATCGCACACCGCCTCGGAATCTCCATCCTCGATCTCTCCGCAGAATCACCCGAAAGCGTCGGCGCACGCCTTCGCTGCCTGGGCCCCTGCACCATCTGGATCGACGCACTCCTTGGCACCGGTTTGAATCGCCCTCTCGATGACCGATTCACCGCCGCCATCAATTTTCTCAACGCACAACCCGCTCCTGTCTTTGCCATCGACATCCCGAGCGGCATCGACGCTCTCACCGGCCAGATTCACGGAACCTGCGTCCACGCCGACGCAACCGTCACCTTCGCCTTCCCCAAACTCGGCCTCACCGTCCTGCCTGCCCGCCAACACGTCGGCAAACTCTACACCGCCGACATCGGCATCCCACACGCAATCGCCGAAGACGTCGGATTTACCGCCGACATCCTCTCCGAATCCTGGGCCCGCCGCCACATCACAGCCCGCCTCCGTCATTTCCACAAAGGCACCGCCGGCCGCCTCCTGCTCCTGGGCGGCAGCCGCGAAAAATCCGGCGCCATCCTCATGACCGCACACGGCGCCCTGGCCGCCGGCGCAGGACTCATCACCGTCGGCACCCTCGACACGCTCGTGCCCACCATCGCCCCCGCTCTCCCCGAAGTCATGGCCGCCCCCATGTTCGCCGAAACCTTCGACGGCGCCTGCGAAAGCCGCCTGCTCGGATTTTTGGAAGGCGTCAACACCGTCGCCATCGGCCCCGGCATGGAAACCCACGACGGCGCCCGCACCGCCCTCCAGATCGTACTCGAAAGCGAAGACATCCAGCACCTCGTCATCGACGCCGACGCCATCAACATTCTCTCTGACGGCGACAACGACGAACGCCTGCGCGAATTTGCCGCCCGCGCCAATGTGATCCTCACCCCACATCCCGGCGAAATGGCACAGCTCCTCCACATCCCCATCGAAAAACTCCTCCAGGCCCCCATCGACCACGCCCAACAACTCGCCAAAAACACCGGCGCCATCATCGTCCTCAAACTCGCCACCACCATCATTGCTGCCCCCGACGGCCGACTCGCTATCAACAGCTCCGGCAACCCGGGCATGGCCACCGGGGGCATGGGCGATGCACTCACCGGCATCATCGCCGCCCTGCTCCACCCCGAAAAAGATCCCTTCGCCGCAGCCTGCCTCGGTGTCTGGGCACACGGTGCCGCCGGCGACCATGCCGCACGCCACGCCACCGGCCAGCGCGCCCTCTCCGTCTCCAGCCTGCTCACGCACCTGGGCCATGTCTGGCGCGCCATCGAGCCCGATGCATCTCTCCCCTGATCTCTAAGTTAGCTGCTAAGAAATTAAAAAATGTAGCGAAATCCGAACCTACTCGGATTTCCGCAACGCCTTGAGCCGATCTTTCAGCTGCTTGCGGCTGATCACACGCGCCTCAACCAGCAAATCCGCCAGCGTCTGCAAAATCGCACGCTGATGCTCAACCTCGCGCTCAAGCCTGCGAATTTTCTGATGATTCTGCTCCACAATTTGCTGCAGCGTGAGCACCGTTTCTTCCTTCTTTTCGCCCGGCTCATCAAACAGATCAAACTCGTCCTGCGAAGCTCCCAGCACAGACGACGGTCCGCCCTCACGCAAGCCTGCCGGATCATTCGCAAGTCGCAGCGACGACAACGAATGCAAATCACTGCCCGTGCGATGCTCGAGATTGCTGCCCCGCCCAAACCCCGAATCAAACGACAACGGCATCGACTCCTCAAGCGCCGCATCAAAATTATCCAGCGCATGCGCAAAATCAGCGCTATCACTGATGAATTGAAATCCCGTCGCATCCGAAACCGCACGCGTCGGCCCGCCGCTATCCAGAAAATCAGCGTCTCCACCCTTACCACCGCTGCGACTTCGACTCCGTCCCTGCCCGGCCGGCGCCAGCGACAAAACCCCGGACAACGGCTTTGCGCTCTCATACAAACCGGAAAAACCACTCGTCGAACGCTCCCGGATCCCGTCCGGCAACGGTGGCGGCGCGCTCTGCGCCCTCTCACTCAAAAGCTCCGGAGAAATCGCCGAAAGCTCACGCGTTTCCACCAGGTGACGCCCCAGACCAGCCCCCTCATGCTCCGCAGTCTCCGTCAGCACCGCAGCCGGCGTCGCATCATCATTCGTTCCCCGGTAATGACGAAAAATCTCCCGCTGCAAACGCCCCCGCGCCGTAATCACGATCTCCGGCTCCGTCCCCATCGCCGTGCGCAACAACTCCACCACATCCGTGGCCTGCACCGGATCATAAATCGCCAGCGTAACCTGCTCCCGCGCAGCGTCCACCTTATAAGGCAACACACCGTGCTTCTCCGCCAGCTCCCCGGAAATCAGCTTCAACGCATACGGCTGCGCATCAATGTTGACCGAATCCAGATACGCATACCCATAATAATCCGCCATCAAACGCGCCAACAACGACTCATCAACCTGCCCGTCTTCTAGCAACTGCTCAACAACCGTAGATTTGCGCATCGACGCTCGCAAAATACTGCGCTGCATTTCCTGGCGCGAAACGAGGTCATGATTGACCAGATGCTCAACGAGTTGTCGTTCCATGGCAGTTCCCAATCCAGTTGTTAGGCAACTTCAACAGTTCAAAATTATCTAAGAGAAGCGTCGCAGCTAGAGTGCGACACCTTCCAACAAAATGCAATTACATAACCTCACAATCAGACAGGCTGTGCCGCGCTTTGCGCCCTCAAGGCTCCACAACCACCGTCGATGAACTCCACGTCCCCGCAATCGGAACCATCGGCTGCCCATCCACAATCGACGGAACCAGCTCCTCCTGAACCACCTCGCTCACCAGCGCCACGTTCTCCACAATCGGTGCCAGATCGCCTACCCATCGCTTGCTTCCATCCTCGTACAGCAAATCCGTATTCCAGACCGTATCGCGAAAATCCGCATCATCATAATTACGATGCTGCTGCACATACGAAACCGTCGCGGCCACGCCCTCCGCCGATCCCTGCGTCGTCGCTACGATCGACACATTGCCGCGATCCAGCTCCGCACTCGCGTCCACCGTCAACCAGTCAAATCCCAGATACACACGCGCCACAAACGCCATCCAGTTCGTCAAATACGTCTGCGTCCCAAAACCCGTTCCGTAATTCTTGGCCACATAGCGATTCGTATCCGCACCAAACGCAGACTTCATCAAATCATACGCCTTCAGCGGAAAATTCGGATCGCTCGTTCCCATCGCATTCACAAAACTCTTCGATCCAATCATCTCCGGCCACTTCACCGGATCCACCGTGTTCTGCCAGGCCTTGCCTGCATCGGTTTTCAGCCAGCTTTCAAAGGCATCAATATCGCCAAACCAGCCATAATTCTCGTGCCACACATCCTTCATCAGCAAAATCAACGCATTCAGTGCCCCGAAATCCGCACTCGTCCCAAACACACCATCGATCCGCTTATCCACTGCCGCCGCCATCCGAGCCGACACCGCACGCTCACCCTCTGCCAAAATCACCGCACGACTCAATTCAATCGCCATCGGCCCCTCGTCTTCCCATGCATACGTCGATGCACGCTTTGCCAGCTCACTGGCCGCCGTCACCGCCCGCATCCAGCCAAACGCTACGTAACGAAACGGATCGGCAGCCGGATCATCCGTTTTACGCAAAATCTCCAGCAAACAACTCGTATAACGCCCGGACGGAATCGACGGCCCATAGCACGATCCATGCGCCTGCCCCTTCCAGCTCGCCGGCGCATAATTCAAATCCAGCGCTCCCGGCAAATTCGTCACCACCAGCGTCGGAATCCCATACACAGCCGTCATCATCGCCGCGTAATTGACCCGGAACTCCGCCGGCGAACTGACCTTATCCACCTCGTTGGACGTGCCATGCTGCACAATCGCAAACGCTCCCGGCTCCAACGCCGGATTGATCTTCATCGGTACAAACAGCGTCGCATCATGCGTCCACACGCTGCTAAAAATCGTCTGGCTCCGAAACGAAAACTCAATCTTATAAACCATCTCACCCACGGCCCCGACCAGAATCGGCCGCGAATCCGCCGTGCGCACCTGCAAGCCAATCGCCCGAAGATCGTGCGCATCCGCCACGCTCAAAACCGCACCCGGCCCGCTCGTCGGCTGCTCCAGCGGCTCAGTATCGCCAGAATCCGAATCCCCTCCCGAATCCTGCTCGCTATCGGAATCCGAAACGTCCTCAAACGACGCGTTGTTTTGCTTGTCGTTGCCGCCCTCGGAATCATCCGAACAACCCACAACCCAGAACATCATGCAGACCAGCAACATCACACCGAAACGACTCTTTCCCATTTTTCGCACTCCCGAAGCGCACTTCATCATGACCTTTCCTCAATCCATTACAGCCGTTTCGGCCAAAACATCCGCACCGCGAACCAGATACAAGGCAATCCGACTCGTTTGCGCGCCGGCATCATTCAATTCTTCAAGTTGTCCTTCAGCATGCAACCTGGTCGTACGCACAAGCTCCATCTGACTGCTCAACAACGTACCAGATTCCACATCAAACAGCACAAGCCCACGGCCCGCACCTGACATCGTATAATGCGTGATTCCATCAAACACCCCCTGCATAGATCCCGTAATATGCTGCACAATCACGGCATACACGCGACCATCCTTCACAATCGTTCCCGCAACCCGGTTCGAAACCTCAAGCCCCCCCTCAGCTTCCAGACGCTCCTGCGTCGCATCCTCCGGCCCGGTCTTCAACCAGTACTTCCACTCCTCGCCGACGTGCACCGCCTGACGAAGAAAATGCGGACTCACCAGCCGCACCGCGTCATCCAACAAATGCAAGGTCTGAAGCGTCTGCGCATTCGCCTCCGACTCCCACTGCTGCGACTTGATCAAACCCCGATCATTCATCATAACCCGCCCCCGAGTCCCCGACAAAAGCTCCGCCAATTGATGCGTAATATCCGCGCCCACACGCGCGCCCTGTTCGACCACATCGATCCGCACCGCACCAAACTCCCGATCGATCACCAGATTCGTCGAACTTTCCTCGGCAGAAATTTGCTCAAGCCACCCAATCTCAAACGATGTCTCCATCATCCGCCGATCCGAATCGTCCGCCCCATACTCGTTTTGCTGACGCATCCGCAACGTATAGCTCGACGCCGTCCCCGGCACACGCGAAGCCCGATACTGCAAATCCAGCCCCTCCGGAACATCGTCCGTAGAAAGCTCGCCTGGCAAATTCTCAAGCAAAAACTCCCCCAGCACAGGCATGGCCGCAATCAAGTCCGCACGGGCCGTACTGTGCTCCTCATGAAAGCTCTGATAACTCGTATACGCGCCCAGCCCGACCAGGCCAAACGCCAGGGCAAACAACGGAAGCAGGCGCTGTTGACTACGCAAAGAATGGTTCGACTTGGATTTCAATGTCTTCAAATGGTAAGGGCCCACAAAGAGTGTTCCGATGCGGAAGCACTCCAGCAAACAGCTGAAAATCAACGTCCAATCGGATGATCGGCGCGAAAACCTACTCGCATCACACCAATTTTTCAATCCCGCATGTCAGCTCCATCCTCCTTCGGCTCCCGTACCTATGAAGCATCCAGCCCCCTCCCCCTTCCGCTTTGAGTGCACGCAATGCGGCCAGTGTTGCTCGCGCCCCGGCGTCGTCATGATCACCAATCCCGAGCTCGTCAGCATCGCGCACGCACTCGGCGTCAACCTCGAATACCTCAAACGTATCTGCCTGGATTACGACGGCGAACACTGGCTCATCGAAGTCAACGAAGGCGAACACTGCCCGTTTCTAGAAAACGACCGCTGCTCCGTCCATGCCGTCAAACCCGAGCAATGCCGCACCTATCCCTTCTGGCCAGAAATCGTAGAAAGCCTCCAAACCTGGCAGGCCGAAGCCCCCTACTGCCCCGGCATCGGCCGCGGCCCCGCCTACACCACGCACCAGATCCGCGAACTCACCCGCGGCAACGGCTCCACCGGATAATCCCTCATCCTTCAACACATCGTTTGCAAACGAAGATCCCTGGCAGGCCTGGATTCGAAGACGGGCCGGCTCGTCTACGATGTAACCGGTCTGGCCAACTGTTCTTGGGAGTTCTTCGTTCAGGAGTGGGCCCCAGCGTAAGTCGTGCGGACCTGGCAGAGCATTCACAAGCCAGGCAAATATCATGCGGGTTAACCGGAGCTTTTGTACTTCGTAACGTTTTTCATGAAAAAATTCTGGCGTGACAGGAAATTGTAGAAATGTAGAAATTTCCAGGACCGGCCGGCCTGGACAGAACAGTTCTTGAAAA
>JBEBUW010000025.1:0-45979 GCA_040393065.1 Lujinxingia vulgaris
GGCTTCGCGAAGGCCTTTCAAGTGGTCCGAAGAGGCAAAAAGGGCTTCGCGAAGGTTATTGAAGGTGTTTGGTTTGGTGGCAGGGGCTTCGCGAAGGTTATTGAAGGTGTTTGGTTTGGTGGAATAGGCTTCGCGAAGGCTGTTGAAGTGGTTTGAACCCGTTGAGAGGGCGTGCGTGCGCCAGAAGGCGCACTTTTTTGCCCGGGGCATGAAGTTTCAGGAACAGTAGGGAGGGATTTCGGCCGGAGGCTCCGTGGAAACTTCGGAAACCTCGGAAACTTCGGAAGGCTCCTGAGGGATTTCGGGTGCGGCGAAGCGGAGTGTGCCGTCGAGGAGGGCTGCGGTGATGACGGCGCCGCAGCGGGTTTCTTTGAGTTGTTGTTCGCAGGACGGGGCGGCGAAGGTGAGCAGGCCTTCGGGGGTGAGAGGGTTGAGGGTAGAGGCGGGTGCGGTGGTGAGGCATTCCTCAAGGGTGGGGAGTTTTTGCAGACGGGTGGTGGCGCAGAAGGCGGAGGCCAGGCGGTGGACATCGGTGCGGGCCTGGCAGATTCGGGGTTGCTGCGGGGTGGCGTGGTCGAGGGTTTGTTGCACGAGGGTGTGCAGGCCGGTGCTCAGGCGCAGGGTTGCGCGCAGTTGTTCGGACAGGGTGGGTTGGGCGGCGGGTTGCGCGGCGAAGAGGGCGTTGTGGCCGTGGCCCTGGAGGGTGCCGTTCTGGGGTTGCAGGGTCCACCAGCCGTAATAGGGGTGCTCCTGGAGGAGGACGGGGCGTGTGGGGACGAGGAGGATTCTGCCGCGCTGGTTGGTGAGTTCTTCGAGCTCGGCGCGGGTGCGGGAGGGGACTTTGAGTTGTTTGAAGTAGTCGGGGCTGCTGGCGTGAAGGGTTGCGAAGGGGATTTTGTCGCGGCGCGCCTGGCGGAAAATGCGATCGATGCCGGTGGTGTTGGGGGCGCTGACGGAGGTGAGGAGTTCGTTTTCGAGCTGGTTTTTGATGCGGCCGTAGAGTGTACGCAGGCCGGTGGCGGCGGCTGCGGGTACGCCGTTCATGGGGATGGTTTCGAGGGTGTCGCCTTGCAGGTTGAGGGTGATGGCGAGTGTGTTGTTGTTGTGGTGGGTCGTGGCGGTGGTGACGACGCGGGGTGTTTGCAGGATGGGGCGCACGCCGGTGAGGTTGCTGAGTTCGAGGGTCAGGCGATCGAGGTTGCGCAGGTAGGTGAAGTGGATGAGCGGGGCGAGTTCGTCGAGGGTGTTGTGGAGGTTGTGGTGGGGAGTCTGGTTTTTGGCGGTGATCTGGCTGAGTTGCTCGGTGGCGCGGGAGAGGCTTTGCAGGCTGATGCGGGTGAGCTGATCGTTGGCGGTCCAGCCGGGGATGAAGCTGATGGCGAAGTGTTGCCGGGTGAAATCGGTGGATTGCGACGGTTTGTCGGTCGCGGTGGGTTGGCTGGCGGCGTCCTGGAGGTAGAGGGTTTGAGTCCAGCGGGTTTCGCGACGCCCGATTTTGATGGTGTAGCGGAGTTCTAATTTAGCGAGCTGGTCGGTGGGGAAGGGGGCGCCCTTTGTGGAGGTGGGTTGGTTGTCGAGTTTGAGGACGGGGTGCACGGTGTTTATTTGGATTTCGTCGGGGGTAAATCCCAGGGAAATGGTGCGGTAGGCGTATTCTTCGAGGGGGCCGGCCAGGGTCAGGGAGGTGGATTCTTGCTGGTCCTTAAGGCTGGAGATGAGTTGGATTTCGAGGTTTGCCTGGAAGGCTTCGGGCAGAGTTTCGGAGCGTGCAATTGCGGTGGCCGGGGTCATGCCAAAGAGCGGGGCCAGAACGGGGTCGGCGGGCAGGTACTGGCCGTCAGGTTGTTGGACTTCGAGCCAGAGGTGGGTGGCCAGAAATTGTGTGTACTGGGCGTTGGTGGTGAAGTCTTCGGGGGTAAAGTTTTTGAGGAGGTTTGTGTTTTTGGGGGCGTTGAGGCGCACGGAGCCGGTAAAGCCAAGCAGGGTCTGGGTGAGATCGTGATCGTGCATGGTGCCTTGCACGAAGCGGGTTTTGTAGCCGGCTTTTTGGAGCATGGCGCTGAGCAGGAGTGCCTGATCGACGCTGTTGGCAGAGCCTGCAATCAGGGTGCCGGTGGGGCCGCGCAGGGCGCCCTGGTAGGGTTCAAAAACAATGTTGTCGACGAGCCAGCGAAAGATGTTGGCGGGTGTTTTGGGGGAGGGGACGGCGCGCAGGGCTTCGTCGATGGTGTGGGGGCGGCTGGATGCGGCGGCGCGCTGGAGTGTGCGCAGATCGTTGCGGATGTCGGTGGTGAATCGTTTGATCGCTTGCAGGTCTTCGGGAGCGTAGGTGATCGGTGGCGCGGTTGGTTTTTGTGCGGTTTGTTTTTGTGCGGTTGGTTTGGGGGCAGAGGCTTTCTGGGCCATTGCGGGCGATGTCCAGAGAGTTGCCAGAAGGAGTGCACAGGCAGGAAGTGTAAACAGGGTGGGGAAGCGCAGGTGATCATTCATCTCGGTATTTATCCCGTTGAGGTAAGCGTTTTCTGACTCGTACTCAATGCGGGATATCTACCAATAGTTTGAAAGAATCGCAAATTAACGAATTGGCTCGATCTGATCGCTGAGCAGGATGGGGCGGGGCTGGTCGCGGCTGTCGAATTCTACGCGGGCGAATGCCTGTCGGGGATCGTGTCCGAAGACGAGGATCCAGTCGTGGCGTGCGGCGTGGTAGAGGATTTCGCGTTTTTCTTCGACGGTGATGAGCGGCTGAATGTCGTAGCCCATGACGTAGGGATCGCGCATGTGGCTGGTGGTGGGGATGAGGTCGGCCAGAAAGACGAAGGTGTGTTCGGCGGTGGTGATTTTGACGGTTTGCATGCCGAAGGTGTGGCCGTGGCTGGGCAGGACTTCGATGCCGGGCAGGATTTCGCGGATGCCATCGACCAGTTCGAGGGAGGGGGCGTTGGGCGTGTCGAAAACGGCGTAATCCTGGGGGCGGTAGCTGCCGCTGTCGCGTGCGCTCGGCGAGTGTGCCCAGCTCCAGTTTTTGCGCTGAATCCAGTGGCGTGCGCGCGGGAAGGTGGGCTGGAGTTGTTGGTGAACGTCGAGGTAGGCGATGCCGCCGGCGTGGTCGAAGTGCAGGTGGGTGAGGATGACTTCGTCGATGTCGTCGGGCGTGAGGTTGTGCGCGGCGAGTGTGTGGCGCAGCGCCAGATCCTGGGCGTGAATGTTGTAGATGCTGCGTTCTTTGTCGGACCACTGGTTGCCGATGCCGACGTCGATCAGCACGCGGCGGTCGGTGTATTCGACGAGCAGGCAGCGGCAGGTGAGTTCGATGCGGTTTTGTTCGTCGCCGGGGTTGGTGCGTGTCCAGAGTGGGCGCGGGATGATGCCGAACATGGCGCCGCCGTCGAGTCCGAAGCGTGCTTCGATCAGGGGTGTGACGCGGATGGGAAGTTGTGGGGCAGGTTGGGGTTGGTGCATAGCGATTGCTCCTGTGTGGGTAAGGTTTTGAGAAGAGGTCAGGGGCCGGAAAAGATCTGGAGGTAGGTCGGGGGCAGGCCTTCGAGGGGCAAAAGGCGCGGGCTGAGGCGCGGATCGGCGTCGAGCCAGTGCAGGCCGATGGACTGGAAGAGTTCTGCGACGGGGATCGGGATTTGCTGGTGGAGGCTACGGTTCCAGAGGGTGTTCAGGCGGCCGGCTGCGGGGCCGGCGCCAGCAAGCAGGGTGCGTTTGAGATCGTCCTCGGTGTACTGGTAGAAGGCAGCATTGCGGGCGTTTTCGAGCAGGTCGATGAGCCAGTCGTCGAGCGTGAAGTGGGGTGGCGTCGATTCGTGAAGGATCGTGTCGATGGCAAGGGCTAGCATCATGCCCTGGTCGTAGGGAAAGCGAGCGGTGTCGAATCGCGACGGCGGGTTTTGTGCCTGGCGGGCGGGATTGCGGGTGTAGAGGGCGGCGGATTTGGCGAGTTCGTCGAGCAGGGTTTTTTCTTCGATGAGGCCGAGTCTGCGCAGCGTTTGCAGGGCGATGTAGTGAGTCAGGCCTTCTTTGAACCAGCGGGTTTGTGGTTCGTGGGTGGGGTCGGGAACGAGTTCGTGTCCGTTCCACATGTGGAGGGCTTCGTGGGCGATGAGGATCAGGGTTTGTTCGTCGATTCTGGGCGTGGTCTGTGCGGCGGGAAGTTCGAGTACGAATCCGGCGCGGCGGCCCATGCCGCGCAGGGCTTCGTGGGTTTGTTCGGGCGCGGTGGTGACAAAAACGGTGACGTCGCTGCGTGCGCCGTAGCGGTTCATGTAGGCGTGGACGATGGTGTGGATGGCGGTGACGATTTCCTGGCGAACCGGGCCAAAACCGGGTTCGAAGGCGATGGTGATTTTGTGTGCATCGATCTGGTGATGATGGGCGTCGATGGTCGGGCCTGCGGCGATGAAGGCGTCGCGCAGGCTGCGGACGTCGTCGACGATGAAGCCGTGAATTTGGATGCGGGGATCGATGCCGGATGGGCCAAGGTGGACAAGCGGCCAGGTGGTGATGACTTCCCAGTGGGTGGGCACGCGTAGTTCGATGGCGATGTCGCGCAGGGTGCGTGAGATGGCGTCGCTAGGCAGGATGAGAAAGGTCGGTGCATAGGCGAGCAGGACTTCTTCGCGGAGTTGGCCGCGGTAGCGGATTTGTTCGCCGGGTTGGTGGGCGGATTGGGTGTGTAGTTGCACGGAGTAATCGACTTCTACCCAGGATGCGTTGTGGGTGTCGACGTCGATGCGGCCCTGGTTGCGATCGATGGTGATGGGGAGCGGGCCATCGGGGCCGCGCGCTCCGGCCAGGGTGATGTCTTCGGCAAAGTCATTGTGGCCGGCCCAGGGACCGGGTAAGAAGAAGCTGGTGCGCGGCGAGGGATTTAATAATCGCAGGCGTACACTGATGTGATCTTGATGTAAAACGAGCTGGTACCAGAGGGCGCCACGGCGGATTTCTTCCGTGACGGTGGGGGCGGGTTGGATGCGGCCGACCAGTTCGTCGTCGGTGTCCGGGACGTGATGAAGCGTTGGCGTACATGCGGGAGTTAGAAAAATCAGGAAAACTGCCGCAATGAGTACGTTCCAGGAGTATTGTATGGGCTGTGACATTGCTTGCCGCTCAATCCAAAGCGTGGTTATATAGCGCCCCAAGTTCGACAGCCGCAAAACGTGCTTTGGAGCGTGTCAGCCGGCACGTCTTTTCATGCCATGGGCAATAATTATGTACCACATTTTGATCGTTGATGAAGAAGAACACCTGTTATGGGCGTTGCAGCGTAATCTTTTTCCGGATCGGCAGGATATTCAGGTTCATACGGCATCTACGGGTGAGGAGGGGCTGGAACGACTGGCATCCAAACCGATCGACTTGCTGGTTTGCGATATCAAGATGCCGGGAGCCATTGATGGTTTTCAGCTGATATTGCGGGCCAAGGAGGTTGCGCCGGAGGCTCGTATCATTATCATTACGGCGTTTGGCACGCATCGCATTCAGAACTTTGCGGAGCGCATCGGGATTTCTCATTATATTGAAAAGCCATTCAATGTCAGTGAGTTGCGCGAGGCGATTCTGGAGGTTCTGGATGAGAAGGAAGGTTTTCAGGGCGTTTTGAGCGACCTGGAGCTGACGGATATTATCCAGATGTTGTGTCTGGCCAAGCGCACGGCTTTGCTGCATTTGAAGCATCGGGATCATCGCGGGCGGATCGTGTTTGAGCGTGGTGAAGTGGTGCACGCGGATTTCGATGCGATCTCGGGGCCGGAGGCTGTGTATCGGATGCTGGTGCTTCGGCAGGGCGATATTTTCATGCAGTCGGATTTTCATGAGGATCGGCGCACGATCGACATGGGCTGGCAGGATCTGTTGCTGGAAGGCGTGCGGCGGGCTGATGAGCATCGTATGGAGGCTGCCAGTGAGGCGGAGTCGACCAGCATGGTTGAGCCGCCGGGCGGAAAGCTTCAGAAGCAAAAGCATCGTTCGCTCACGCCGCTCGGTGTGGGTGTGGCAGCGATGCTCGATGACTGGAGTGATCCGTGGGACGAGCAGGGGCAGGCCAATAGCCGGAAAAATGCTTTCCGGGATTCGGTTTCCAAAGACACGCAAAAGATGTTCGTAGCGGAAGCAACGGATGTCTCTGAAAATTTGGAAGAGGCCAGGGGAGAAGCGGCTGGTTCTGCAAAGCTTGAGGAGTCCAGTGAGGATTTTCTTTTGTTTTCGGAGGCTGAGCTGGCCGAGATTGAAAGTTCCAGCAAGGCGCAGTCGGTGGTGGAGAGTTTGCCGGAGCAGTCCGTGACGGATACGGCCGGTGGCGGCAGGCCGGCTGCGTATGAAACCGGGGATTCTGAAGA
Organism: Lujinxingia vulgaris; assembly: GCA_040393065.1. Taxonomy (GTDB): domain Bacteria; phylum Myxococcota_A; class Bradymonadia; order Bradymonadales; family Bradymonadaceae; genus JACCWM01. The sequence continues at coordinate 6,345 of JBEBUW010000025.1, forward strand.
GATCGAAGCGTTTGCAGCGCCGACGCTGGGCGGGCGTCGCAGTGCGCATTCGGATGTGATGCCTGCCGCGGAAATTCCGCCGGTTGCCAATGCGTTGCCGGCGGCGGGCGGTGGCAATGATTTTCGTATGGCGTTGGAGCGGTTTTCGCGTGATTGTCCGGGGCTTCATCTGACCGGGTTCATTGCGCCGGAAGATGGAATCGGGCTTGATTTCGTCGATCCTGGGAAGAAAAAACAGCTCGATGAACTTGCGACGGCGGCGTATTTTTCGGAAATCGTCACGCGTGCTCATCAGACCGTACGCGCACTGAATGCCAGTGATAGTTTGCAGGAACTACAGATTGCACTGGATAACGAGTATATTTTGCTGCGGGCCGTGGAAAATACGCCGTATTTTCATCTGGCGGTCATTGAGAAGAATACGAGCCTTGGGATCGCGCTGGTGCTGATGCGTCAGTTGGGTCGTCATCTTGAAACAGTCCTTGCCTGAGTCCATCCAGATATGTCATCGCTTTATGAATTACTCGAGGGAATCACTCGCCAGTTGCCGGGATGTCGTCTGGCGAGTGTGGTTCAACAGGAGACGGGGATGCCGTTGGTGTCGATTTGTGGGGACGATCCACTCGATACGGCCGGCGTCGATGCGTACCACGGGGATTTGTATCATGTGGTGGGACGTGCCTTGTCAGAGCTGGGATATGAGCAGTCTGTGCAGGGGTTGGTGTTGACGGGCAAGCATGCGATTTTTGTGTCGTTGCCGCTGGCCGATACGGGGTTTTTCTGGCACGTCGCGACGGAGCGCACAACCACGGTTGGATTTACGCAGGCGGTGATGCGTAAGCATGCGGAGTCGATTCTAGCGGGCTTGCAGGATTTGCTGGGTAAGAACAGCTAAGGGTAGAGCCAAGGGGCCACTTGAGTGCCGGAACTTGAGCGCGGGTGGTCGTGCGGAGGCACTGGAGTGCCGCAACTTGAGCGCGGGTGGCCGTGCGGAGGCACTGGAGTGCCGCAACTTGAGCGCGGGTGGCCGTGCGGAGGCACTGGAGTGCCGCAACTTGAGCGCGGGTAGTCGTGCGGAGGCACTGGAGTGGCAAACAATCTAGGAAGAGTTGTGGGGGGAAGGCTAGCGGAACAGGTGGGCTGCCGTGGTGACGGGTAGGAGGATCGTGATGCGGGTTCCGACCTTGGGGGCCGATTCGATTTTCCATTGGCCGCCGGCGGTGCGGAGGGCTTCGCGGGCCTGGGAGAGTCCGAGGCCAAGGTGTCCGGGGCGCGTGGTAAAGAAGGGATCTTCGGCGCGGTGGCGGACGTGTTCGGTCATGCCGTGGCCGGCGTCTTCGATGACGATGTGTGCGAAGCCTTCGCGGACTTCGGTGATATCGACGTAAACGACGCTGCCGGGTGCGGAGGCTTCGAGGGCATTTTGTGTGACGGGGAGGATGACGCGTTCCACGCTGTTGGTGGCGATCAGGGTGGCCTTGTCGACGTTGTGGGTGCGGCCGACGATGGTGATGCGGTCCATGCTCCAGGTGGCCATGATGGAGGCCAGATCGCCGAGGCGGATGGGCAGGTCATTGTCGCGGGCCGTATTCCAGTGATCGGTGTTGGTGGTGATGCGGTTGAAGGCGTAGTTGAGATCGCGGACGGCATCGACCAGGCGCGGTGCGATTTCGGCGGCGAGCGTGGGCGTGTCCTGGAGCATTTCGCTTAAGACCTGGACGGCAGCCAGGCGGTTTTTGAAGTGCATGGACAGGGATGTCTGGACATCGTTTAAGATTTCGCGGCGTCGGCGGCGCGTGGCCCATTCGTGGTTTTGCATCAGGGCGCTGTCGTCGACGATGTAGAAAGCGACTTCGGAGGGATCGGATGCGCCGGCCTGTGCGGGGGGGAGCGCCCAGTAACGGAAGGAGTGTGGTGTGCCAAAATTTCCACGTACGGAGAGGTGGAATTCCATGGTGCCGTGCGGGTGGCGAAAGATTCGAGTCAGACTCAGGTAGGGTGCGTTGTTGGGATCGAAGAGATGATAGATCGAGGGCACTTCTCGCAGGTGTAGATTCAGTGCTTCTGCAAAGAAAAGGGGGGCATCGATCAGCGTGCCGTCGGCTCCAAGGCGGAGTACGCCGCCCGGGGTATCCTGGATGTCCAGGAACTCCTGGGCATCGGAATGCGCCTGAGTTTCCCGGGCATCGTGAGACTGTGGAATCGGTGGAAATCTATCGGTTTTCAACGCCGGCCTTCGGTGAAATAAAAGGGATGTATCCAGGGTGCGGTTGCAAAAAAAGTGGTGAGATCCGTCAGTACTGTACGGTGACGCCGACACTGGCGATTTGTGAGTAGGTGCTCCAGGTGCCGTTGTTTTGCGGGTTTCCGGGCGGCGTGCCAGGGGCGGGGCAACTCGGATCGTTGTAGTCGGGGCCAGTGCAAGAGCTGAGAGGGATCAGGTTGTGGACGCCGCCATCGGTGACGGTGCGAGAAGGCGATCCGATAAAGGAGTAGGCGAGGTCCAGGTCAAAGTGTTTGCCCAGGTGCAGGGTTGCGCCGAGTCCGGCTGCAAAGCGTTGCCAGCTTACGAAGTCGACGTTGGTGTAGGCGTCGGGCTGCCCGGCGGTTTCGAAGTATCCGCCGGCATGGCCGGAGAGCCAGGGCAGAAACGCGTAGCTTGAACCCAGGCGCAGGCTGTAGACGTCCTGATAGTTTTTGGGCTGGTAGATGTCGTTGAGCGACAACAGCGTGGGGCTGTCGTCCACCGGGTCGCGAATTTCGTGCAGGGCGACGTCTCCGCCCAGTACGATGTGGAAATGCTCGACGCGGGACCAGTCTTCCCAGGTGGCATTGAGTTCGATGTCGAAACGCGGCAGTTCAGGGCGGCCGGGATGTTCGCCGCCTTCGTAGCCTACGCCTAAGCGCAGTGAGCCGGCGTGCCAGGTGTTGAAGGAGAGCTCGTCTGAGTTCAGGGCAGCGCCGAGGTCATTGAGATAGGCGGGGAAATCGATGGTGACTTTGCCTTTGGCTTCCCACTTGATGGGCGGGCGGTAGGAGGCGCCGAGGCGAAAACCATCGCGTGCGTAGGCCAGCCCGATGATTCCGGTGGGTGCCCAGTCGGTCAGCTCGTTGGCGTAGAAAATGGCTTCGTTTTCCGAATCTTCCTGCCAGGGCGGTAGAAAATCCATGTCGGCATCGAAGGTGCTGGAGAAGCTCGTGTTCAGGTAGGCGGCCATAGCGGTCAGGCCGATGCTGAGCTGGCCACCGAAGACGTTGTTGAACTGGTAGCCGGCGCCGGCGCTGAAGTAGGCGACAAGAAGATCGGAGCCGATAACCATGTTGCGGGCAGCGCCGCCGTCGGACAGGCAGTCGCCGTCTTGTTTGTTGCCGATGCAGGGGGCTCCGTAGGCGCTCGGGCCGAATGCGCCCAGGGCGACTGCGAAGTTTTCGATGCCGAAGTCCCAGCTTACGGCTGCAAAGGGCGCGGGGAACCAGCCGCCGTTGTTCTGGACGGGCTCGAAGTCTTGCCGTTCGGTGCGCGTTCCGAGCTGGTAAATCAACGGATCGCGCTGAAACTCGAGGTTCAAATCAACGAGATTGACGTTGGCCAGCGCCTGAAAACCGCGCGCGCGGGGCAGGAGCGCGGGGTTAAAATACAGCGCACTCGGATCGCGTTTCATCACGACGCCAGTACCGCCTCGGGCAACGGATTTGGTGGTGTTTTCCGGCAATTCGAAGCCACCGGCCGTGGCGTACTGTGGGTTGGAGAGGCTGAATAAGGCCAGTGTAGCGGCTGCGGCGGTTGCGAGGAGCAGTTTTTGCGAGGTTCGGTTCATGATAACTCGTTGAGCTACTTCGGTTGGTCTCGATTAGACGGAATGTTCTTCTTTGTCATCGTGCGAAGCGTCGGATTTATCCGTGGAACTGGAATCGGCAGCATGGTCGGTATTGCCTGAATTGACAATGCGTTCGGGTTCATTGGACGGCTCTTCGGCAGATGAAGAATTCCGGCTCAGGGAGTTATCGTCCTTTGTATCGGCGTCGGAAACGAAAAAGGTTGTGGTTTTGGGTTCGTCGTCATCATCGGATTCGCTATAGCTATCGGAAAGGGAGTTCGCGGGCGATGGCGCCTGGTTATCGGCGCTGGCTGGCTGGTTCAGAGAGCTTTTGGTGAAGATCCCGGTGCTTTCGCGATCCATTTCGTTGCTGAACGTCTGGTAGTCGTGAAAGTGCTGCTCCCAGCGGTGCACGGTGCCAACGAGTTGTTCGATGTAGCGATCGCGTTCGGCCAGTTCGCGGCGGGTATCGAAGATCAGATCTTCCATTTCGCGGCGTACTTGCTCGTAGAGGTTACCGACATGAGCGAGTTGGGCCTGAATTTCGTTCAGGGCCTCAGGGGACTGGGGCGTGTAGTTTGCGTGGTCCTGGGAATAGCCGGGCGCGTGTGAGTGCTCGGGCGTCTGGACGGCTGGAGCGAGCGAGGAAGGAAGATAGGGCAGACGCTGTTGGGCGTAGGAAACAGAGGTGTCCTGGTTGTCTTCCCAGTCGTTGAGGTTGAGATACTCCGAGGTGGAAGCGCGTTCGGAAAATCCGCCGGTTGTAGCGTTGGCGGTGTCCTCGGCGAATACGCCGTCATCGCTCAGGGCACCGAAGCCGTCCGGTTCGTTTTCGAGAAATGCGGCATGGGAGCGGCTTTGGAGAGCAGAGCTCATGCCCTGGAGACGCTCGACAAGTGGGTAATAGGGAAGGCGGACTTCGCGCACTGGTGCAGGCGAGAGGTAACTGTCGCCGCAGAACAGGATTTCGACGCTGGCCTCATCGCGCTGAGAACAAAAGCGTCGATCCATGGTGATCCAGCGCTCGGAGGGCTCTGGCGTTGTGCCGCTTTCTGTACCGTCTGTTTGAGCGGCAGCGTTGACCAGGGCCGGTCCTGACCACAGACCGCTGTCGCCGGAGGTCGAGACTCTGCGCATTTCGTCGATCGGTTCGGCATCGGGGGTGTGCGGGCCTTTGACATCGGAGTTTACATCGAAAATGTAGCTCAGATGCGGTTGCTGGGTGACCGAGACGATGGTTTCAAAAAAGCTGCTTAAGGCCCCGATCTGGGGGACGCGTTCGTGGTGAGTGTTGAGATCGATGTTTTCGGCAACGTCGGCATAGCCATAGCGAGGCAGCACGCTTTCGATGCCGCGCAGGTTCTTGCGTTCTACAGCGCAGATATATTCGCCGCCGGGTTTGAGCACGCGACGCATTTCAAGCAAGAGGTTGCGATCGGTGACCGGGGAGGCTGGATCGAGGCAGATCACCATATCGAAGGTCTGGTCGTCAAAATCGAGTTCTTCCCAGAACATGACATGAAAATCCAGCCCGGGTTTTGCGTGTTTCATACGTGCGATTTCCAGCACAGCCGGGCGATAGTCGATGGCGTCGACACGTTCTGCTCCCAGTTCGAGCAGAAGGGATGAGCCGATGCCTGTTCCACAACCGATGTCCAGGATCCGTCGACCGACTACGCGCTCCGCGAGCAATAAATAGCGCGGGAGCAGACTATGCCATTCGCCTTCCAGAGTGTGCAGACCGAAATATCGATTCATGTAAAAACATCCACGCTACGAGTAAAATTACGAGCGAACTCAAGCTTTGCGTGAATGACTATAGTGGAGTGAATCGGCCGGGTGCAACCGCAGTGATGAAGGAAGAGGTGGAGGAGAGAGCAGAAGCTGAAAAAACTGCGGGCAATTAAAAGCGCAGTCCCCATTCGGCACGGTATTGAAACCAGCGGTAGGTGAGGTACAAGGTAAGGGGGCCGCCGGCCAGAAGCAGCAGAGGCGAAAGCCAAAAGCTGAGCAAAAGCGTGGCCGTGGCCGAAGCAAGTGCGGTATAGCCTTTGGTTCTTGCGGTTTGTTTGGTGAGTTCGGTGCGTCGCATTCTAGACCTCGTCAGGCAAGCATGTGGAAAGATATTGGCAACTGATACAGAAACAATATAGAGCCCGTTTTGATTTCGCTGCTGTTGTAAAGGAAAGCACGCGTAGCAATGTTCTGGTAGAACGAGCTTGTGTCACAGAGAAGAAGTTATCCCCCGGGACAGTGCCGGAAAGCCGGATCTGGCTCGGGTCGTCGGTGCGCGTAACGATCTACATTGACGCCGCAGGCCACAACGTAGCAGATCTTGAGTCGAGGGCCAGGGGCTGTCAAGCGTTAAACGCTGGCAAGATAGGTCGTTGTTGGACCGCGAATTATTTATGGCTTTCGCGTGTTTTACGATGAAGTCTGGCAGGGTACAAAATTTGTAAATACGCTCCATTCCTGCAAGGAGTAATCGGAGCGATTTCGGGCTTTGGTTTTTTATATATTTATATAAGGGCAGTACATGATCATTCGTCAGGTAAAATTGCAGGCGCTTCGTCGTTTGCCAAAAAACTTTGTAAGCCGTGTTTTCGGTGCGGTATGCGACGTGGAGTTTCCGGCTCCTGTGCAGCGTGTGGTGAATACGCAGTTTGCCAGTCTGGCAGGCATTGATGTGGCCGAGGGCGAGCGTGAGCCGCATGAATATCCGAGTTTGAATGCGTATTTTACGCGGAACTTGCGTAGCGGCGCCCGTACGATCGAGAGCGAGGATGAGCGCGTCCTGGTAAGTCCGGTAGATGGAAAGCTCGGCGCCTTCGGTAAGATCACCGATGAGACGTTGGTTCAGGCCAAGGGGCGCGAATATAAGCTGGTCGATCTGGTCGATAGTGGCGAGGAAGCTGGCTATTTTAAGGACGGCTATTTTGCGACGATTTATCTGTCGCCGCGGGACTATCATAAGATCCACAGCCCGAGTCCGGGACGTGTTGATAAAGTCAGCTACATTCCCGGGTATCTTTTCCCAGTGAATCCGTTTGCGGTGGAGAACATCGACGAACTTTTCGCGGTCAATGAGCGGCTGATCAGTTATCTGGAAACGCCGGCAATTGGACGCGTCGCGGTGATCAAGGTCGGCGCAACCTGCGTGGGACGCATTGGACTGAGTTTTGATGAATTTGTTTCCAATACGCGTTTTCGCCGTCGTCAGGAGTTTGCTCCGAAAGAACCGGTAGAGCTTGCTCACGGCGATGAAATCGGCGTTTTCAATCTGGGATCGACGGTGATTTTGCTGATCTCGAAGCCGGAATTTCGTTTTCGAGGCGATCTGGCGTCAGGGCAGATGTTGCGCCTGGGGCAGATCCTCGGCGAAGTACCGGAAGAGTAAGTGGTTCGGTATCGAGCAAAAATCCACGTGAGAACAGGGCAGGGGGGCTGGTCCTGCGCAATCGCAGGTAAGACGTTGCATCCCTGCTTGTGAGATTTCGATGGCCAATGTTACACTCAGCGAGCGCGGATTTGAGCTGAAGGATTTGTAAGAGCGATTCGTTTTTCTAATTTTTCAGTGTTGGTAAAAGTCGCATCACCACAAAGCAGCGCGGTTAGCGCCCGGGTAATGTGGAGCACTGGCTGAGGCCAAATTTTGTAACGGATAATGCAGGCTTGGAACGTGTGATGGATGAAGAGAGCGACGTCATCGACTTGACCGATGAAGTGGGTTCAACGTCAAAACCTACTGTGGAAATGGTTCATGATATTGAGACGTTGGGGCTCGATATTCCTGCGTTTCGTGTGCCTGATGAAGCGGAAATCCAGGCGGGCGAGTCGTTACGAACAAGCGGAGGCTTTGCGGCGGCCGGAATTTCAGAAGTTCCATCGTCCGGTATTCTTACGCTTCGTAGAACAGGCGCTTTCAAGCGGATTGATGCTGCATCTGCTGAGGCGGGCGGTGTCGATTCTTCGGAAGCGCCACCGGCGGCTGATTATGATCGGCAGGCAATGGTGAAGACGATGCAGATGCAGGCTGTTTCACCGGAAGATTTCGAGCAGTATTTGCAGGAATCGCTCGCGGAGTCCGAGTCTTTGCCCTTGTTGATGGATCAGCGCCTGGCGCCGGAAGTCATTGTGCTTCCGCCGCGTGTGTTGATTCGCCGCTGGCAAGATGGTGCTCCGCCGCGGATCCAGCGCGAGAGTTTTGCCCGACGTGAGCGCCAGACTACGGTACCGACGATACCGAGTATTCCGACGCAACAGCAGGCAGAGACGGCTGCGCCCGAGATAAGCCGGGAGCGAGATGTTTCACGGCCGGGGGCTTTCCAGACCATGCAATTGGATGCGCTGGAGATCGAAGCCTTTGAAATCGAGGAGGAACAGGTCAGGCGGCCTCCGCCCAAACCGCGTCCGACCATTCCACCGAATTTGCAGCCTCCGCCGCAGGCTCAGCAGCCAGTTGCTCAACCTCCGCCGCAGGCTCAGCAGCCAGTTGCTCAACCTCCGCAGCCGGTGCAGCAGCCCGTCATGCAACCGCCTCCGCCGCAGGTTCAGCAAGCTGCTCCACCTCCACAACAGGTTCCGCAACCAGTTCCTCTGCAGAATTCTCCGTCTCCTGTCGCTGCATCCGGCGGCGATGTTGATCCGGAAATGCGTGGCCTGATTCAGGAACTGCTCGAAGAACAAAAGGCCGCGCAAAATGTAGAGCAGAGACCCAAACGCACACGGCCGCGTGATGTCTGGTTTCAGGAAGCGTTTGGCGAAGAGTTCTTGCGCACATTGCCTGCGGATTTTGATCAGCAGACGCTTCGCGACACGGAGTTTATTGCGCAGAGTCTGAATCTAAAACGTGGCGCGCGGATTCTTGATCTTGCCTGTGGGTTTGGTCGGCATGCGGTGGAACTCAGCAGCCGCGGTTATGAAATGGTCGGTCTGGATCTGTCGATGCCCATGCTCCAGAAAGCTCTGGCAGAATCGCAGCAGCGCGGACAATCCATCAAGTATCTGCACGGCGATATGCGAGAACTCGCCTTTCAGGAAGCGTTTGATGGCTGTTATATCTGGCAGACTTCGTTTGGATATTTTGATGACCGCACGAATCTCAAGGTGTTACAGGGCGTCCATCGCGCGTTGAGAGCCGGAGGCCGCTTCCTGATCGATGTTGTGAATCGCGACTACGTTCTCGGGCAGATGCCGTCGCGAACGTGGTGGGAAGGTAGCAGTTGTATTTTCCTGGAAGAAGCGGAGTTCGATTACAATGCAAGCGTGCTTCACGCCAAGCGTTCTTTCATCTATGAAGACGGCTCGCCGCCGCTGGAGCAGCACAGTTATGTGCGGCTGTACTCGCTTCATGAGTTGCGGCAGATGCTGAACTTGTCTGGATTTGCCGTGCTTGAAGTCAGCGGTGAGCTGCATCATCGAGGTTATTTTCTCGGGCCGAGCAGCGGACGGTTGCTGGTGCTGGCAGAAAAGAAAAAGCCTAAAGATAGTAAGTAGAAAACAGACGCGCTCCAGGCTATAGAAGCAACAAAAAAGCGTACTTCCCAAAACTTCGGGAAGTACGCTTTTTTATGGAACTTGAACGGATGAAGCGTCCGGCGGATTTATTTCTTGCTAAGAACTTCGATGTCGTCGACGGCATCCAGCAAAAGCAGACCGTCTTCGGAGACAACAAATCCCTGGGCCATTTTCTGATAAACTCCTTTGAAGAGGCGTTTTTCACCGACGGCGAGCTTGGATTTTTTAATGAAGTCATCCTTGTAACCGACGACCAGCAGTTGTTTTTCTGCATCACGGTCGTCTTTGATCAGGAGATGCGGTTCCGGACATTCTAAACCGTCTTTCTTGGCCTTTTTGACATCGCAGGGAGCAGAAATGCTGAAGACTTCACCGTACACTTCGACGGGTTTCTCGAGGTACGTTGCCTGGTGGCTGATCAGTCCTTGAACGCGCAGTGTGCCGTCCGGGTTGGTTTCCTGGATAACAAAAGCCGAGGCAGGGGGAGCCGGCGGAAGATCAACGACAGCGGGCGGTAACGACGGATCGGCGGCGAGCTCGTCGATCGGTGTCGAGCTTTCCTGCTCCTGGCAGCCAGTGACCGCAATGAGCAAAAGGAAGAGCATGGCGAGGAGTTTTTTGGAGCGCGCGAGCATGTGCCGTGTATGCATACGATCTTCTCCGCGAAGATTTGGGCCCTTAAAAAAGGGCCTGTCGACAACCAGAAGCTGATAAAATCTGAGTCCAGGTTATTTACGGGCCGGCTGTGCACTGAGTGTGGTGCCTTCCCAGTCTTGCTGATTCAGAGCCGCGATGATGTCGTGGAAGTAGTCACGTCGAACCTGCACATAGCTGTAGCTATTTTCGAGTGTGACTTCGCCGATATCTTCGGGATCGACTCCTGCCATATAGCATATCATATCGATCACAGCCTGCGCATTGCCCAACTGCTCGCGACCTATATTGACGTAGAGTTTGCGCATCGTGATGTCGGCAGGCGGAGCCTCGGGCGCGACGGAGACGACTTCGGGTTTTGCAGAGTCACGGCGTGACGCCACGGGAGCGGCCGGCGCTTGGGCAGGTGCCGACTCTGTTCTGGGTTGTGGCAGTTCGGCAGTAGCGCTAGCGGGAGCATTGGAAAGACGTGCTTTCCGCGTCCGGACGCGCTTGGGACGTCTAAAATCCTGTTCAGAGCTTTCGGCCTGAGAGGTTTCTTCGGCGCCGCCGGTCTGGTGCGCAGCGGATTGTGCTGCTGCATCGGCACGCTCCATGCGGATCGGGCGTTCTGCGCGAGCCTGGCGCTGTTGCGTCGGCTGGGTGGGTGAATCCGAAGATGCAGCGCGCTGGCTGGTAGAGGTCGGCTGCTCGAAGAGCAGTTTGTCGCTGTCTGGCTGTGTACCACTGGCCCGTGCCGAATCGCGTTCCAGGCGGCGACCGCGGTCGGATCGCTCGGATCGCTCCGGGCGTTCGACCGGAACCGCAGGCTTGAGATCGCTGGAAAGCTCGGTTGCTTCGACCTTTTCTGCAGAAACGTCAGCAGTTTTGTCACTTGTCGGAGGGGCCGTTTGCACAGGAAGTTCGGCAGCTTTTTCGGGTGCGCCGATAGGAACCGCTGCGGGGGCAGCACCATTTTGGAGCACACGATCGGCAAGTGCCAAAAGACGTGCGACGAGTTTGACGTGTTGATGTTCCTTCGATGCTTTGTCGTCTGCCGTGCTGGAAGATCCCAAAAGCTGTTCGGCCATGCCGAGTTTGGTGCTGTAAGGAAGACGCGAATAGTTATCGAGACGATCGCTCAGACGTTCGAGAGCGCTGGCCTGACGTGCATTGACGATGTCAAGCGTTGTCGGCATTTCGCGCTTTTGCATTTTGACGTCGTAGAGCTTTGTAATCTGGAAAAACGTCGTGACTTCGGTGGGCGCGATCAGGCTGATTGCGATGCCTTTTTTGCCTGCGCGGCCGGTTCGCCCCGTTCGGTGAATATAAACTTCGGCAGATTCAGGCAGCGTGTAATTGAAGACGTGGCTCAAATCCGAAATATCGATGCCACGTGCGGCAACATCGGTGGCAACGATGAAGTCGATCTTGCCGGCACGTAGCGCGGCAAGAGTTTTCTCACGCTCGGATTGGGGAAGATCGCCGTTGAGGACGTCTGCACGGTAGCCATGTCGTTTTAGAAACGAAGTAACAGTAAAAGTGTCGTCCTTGGTGTTCGCAAAAATAATGGCGCTGTCCGGATCGGCGTATTCGATGACTTTGATCAAGTCGCGTGGGCGACCGACGCCGCGTACATTGTAATAAACGTGGGTGACGTCCGATGTGGCGACGGAATCCGTCGAAAGCGTGATGAATTCCGGATAAAACAGGATGCGGTTGGCCAGCGCTTTGATGTCTTCCGTAATCGTTGCTGAAAAGAGCAGGCTCTGACGTTCTTCGGGCAGGTGCGTGATGACGGCTTCAATGTCGTCGCGAAAGCCCATGGAGAGCATTTCGTCGGCTTCATCGAGACAGAGAATACGAAGTTCGTTGAGAGCGATCGTTCCGCGGTTAATGTGATCGAGCAGTCGTCCCGGCGTTGCGACAACAATCTGCGCGGTTTTAAGAGCTTCGTTCTGGGCTTCGTAGGAAGTTCCGCCATAAATAGCGGTAGCAGACAGGTTTTTGTACGCGCCCAGACGTTGAAATTCCTTGCAAACCTGACCGGCCAGCTCACGAGTAGGAACGATTACGAGCACTTCGATTTTGCCCGGGTTGTGCTCGAGCATTTCAGTAACAGGAATTGCAAAGGCGGCAGTTTTGCCGGAGCCGGTCTGCGCCTGCACAATAATGTCAATGCCAGCCATGATCAGGGGAATGGACGCTTCTTGCGCTGGCGTGGGCTTGTGATAGGCCACGGCTTGGAGCGCGCGCAGCATTTCGTCGCTGAGATAGAATGAATCAAAATTCTTGGTAGAAGTTTCCAGCATAGGTCGTGATACTCGCCTGGGGGGTCTACAACGTAGTGTTTGGTGGTTCGCCTTGTTACGGGGCCTGGAGCGTCGTCGGATGAGCCTGGAATACAAACAGTATCAGGTAATGGATCGAGCAAATTACAGGCAAAATGGCGGGGCCTTAAAAATCGAGGGCGACCAGGCACATGAAAAGGCGATGATCGCGTCGTGAAAGCTCGAGCTAAACGGCAGCTCTGGTTTCCATATCCAAATCCTGGTCAGTGCGCAAGGCATGTTCGCCTGAATCATACTCTGAGAATAAAGCGCAGCGGGTGAACTGCGTTATCGGTGCAATGAAATAAGATGCAGACATCGCAAAGAAGATTCAGTGTGGATCCATCGTAAAAGTTTGGGTCTCAGCGTGCGTCGTTGTTTTTGCGCGCATGAATATGCTGACGAATGCGTAAAAGTTTGAGGCGGAGATCTTCATCGATTGCATCGAGGTCGGCCTGGATAGATGGGGAGAGATTCATTTCCGCAGCCAGTTGTTGGGAATCGAGCTGGGAAAAAGAGGATCCGGACGAGTCTGGAGCGGAGCCATCTTGCTGCTCGGGTCGTGGCGCCGGGACGCTGGCAAATTTCTGAGCATTGGCCGGAGATACCAGGGCAAGACGAAGATCGCTAACTGGCCAGGGCAAGAGTTTGGCAATTCGGGTGAGAAGCTGCATGCGGTGGCGTGAAAATTCATCGAGCCAGCGTGCGGAGCTGATTTCCAGCTCGAGGATCTCGTTATGTAAGCCGACGGGGAGGGTGCACCGAGCGAGTTCTTCGCCAACCAGGGTAGACCAGGTTGTTTGAAGTAACTCGGGAGTTGGCGCAGTACTCGTCGGTTGAAGAGCACTGAGGCTTACAATTTCTCTAACAAGAGATTTTAACATCTGTGCTGCCGGCGTCTGGTTTTACAGGTGTATATATAAGGAAGGAGAAATGCGAACAGAAGCGAAAAACGCATGTGAATCCTAGCAAATGTAGAAGTGCAGCGCCATCTGGGAACCCTTGTAGGGCATTACGAAAAAGCGATGCGGAAAAAAATATAAAAAAACATGTTGACACATGCAGCGTGCGTTGCTACATCCTTCATCGTCGTCGGGTTGGAAAACAACAAGACGCCAAACATGCTAAAGGCACGTAGCTCAGCGGGAGAGCGCTACCCTGACACGGTAGATGTCGGCGGTTCAATCCCGCCCGTGCCTATTCAGAGTTATCTCAGGAACAATGATGTAGATACTCGATGTGTGCTGAGATGCAGGGGATAGTTCCCCTGCATTTTCTTTGGTGACAACGAATTTTGGATGTGTGCGTTGTCTTTGGTTTTCAGCGGATTGGTTGACTGAAATCAATCCCATCTAAAGTGTGTAACGAGGTTCATGGCCGACAAAGATCCCCGAATTAACAGGCGTATTCGAGCACCCGAAGTTCGAGTGATTGATCCGGACGGCGAGCAACTCGGCGTCATGTCTGTGGATGAAGCGCTCGAGCGTGCGGAGCAGGTTGGACTTGATCTGGTGGAAGTCGCGCCAGGGGCAAAGCCTCCGGTAGTTCGAATTATGGACTACGGGAAGTACAAGTATCAGCAGAAAAAGCGCACGGCAGAAGCACGCAAGAAGTCTTCGCGTGTAGAACTGAAGGAAGTGAAGTTGCGTCCCAAGACGGATGAACACGACTTTATGACCAAGGTTCGCCGAGCACGTGAGTTTCTCGATGACGATGACAAGGTGAAGGTAACGATCATGTTCCGTGGTCGTGAGATTACCCATCCTGAAATCGCGCGCACAATGCTGGATCGAGTTGCTGAGCTGTTGAGTGACATTGCCCAGGTTGAGCAATCGCCACGCATGGAAGGTCGCAATATGACTTTGTTTCTCGCTCCCAAAACAGGCTCAAAGTAAATTTGACTCGGAGTCTGTAGCGACGGTCATGTACGGCAAAACACTGGCCCAGAAAGCCAGTGTTTTTTGTGTTTGTGCGAAGAGTATTTTTCAGGCCTGTGAAAGCGGAAAAACTCATTGCTTCCGCTTTCACAGTCGTGTACAAGGGCTACCCCGCACGCGCCTTTATATTTGCATTAAAGGGCAGATTTATCGCGATGTGGTCCTAAATGTAATAGGTATTGTTTTTCGATCCGGTGGTAGTAACCGGTCAAGATTTCTGAGGAGAGACACCATGGCAAACGGGATGAAGACCCATCGCGGCGCCGCTAAGCGCTTCAAGGTCACCAAGAGTGGCAAGATTAAGCATCGTAGCGGTTTTCGTGCACACATTCTTACCAAGAAGAGCTCCAAGCGTAAGCGTCAGCTTCGCAAAAATGCTTATGTGCATGAGTCCAACGAGCACCAGGTCAAGCGTCAGCTTGGTCTTGAATAATTAAAGCCCACCGGTGAGGTGAAAATCGCTCTGGGCTTTGCATAAAAGCCCGCAGATGATAGCGGTTTTTACTGTAAGCGATGATGATCATTGTAGTTAGACAGTTTGTAGATTGAGGTATTTTCCATGCCCCGCGTTAAAAGAGGATTCAAAGCGCGTCGTCGACGCAATAAAATTTTGAAAGCTGCCAAAGGATTTGTTGGCGGTCGTCGTCGGATTCTTCGTACGGCTAAAGAAGCCGTACAACGCTCCTGGTCCTTCGCGTATCGCGATCGTCGTCAAAAGAAGCGTCAGTTCCGCCGTCTGTGGATCACCCGCATCAACGCTGCTACGCGTCAGCATGGCATGAGCTACAGCCGTTTTATCAACGGGCTGTCTCGTGCAGGTGTTGAGCTCGATCGCAAAGTGTTGGCTGACATGGCTGTGTTCGATCCGGCCGGTTTCGCCAAAGTCGTGCAGGTTGCGCAGAAAGCCGTTGCTTGAGATTTGAGTACAAGTCTCTAGCAATGATGTAGAACGAGTTTATCCAAACGAGCGCCCCGTATAACTCATCGCAGGTGATGATGTACGGGGCGTTTGTTTTTCTTGCCTAATCGATTTTCATCCTGCGAGGTCAGGTCGAATGAATGTATCGGAACTGGAAAGTCGTCTGGACGCGTTGGCACAGCAGGCCGTGGAGGAGTTGGCCGGAGCTGCTCGCCGTGAGGACGCAATTCAAGTGAAAAACCGCTATCTTGGACGAAAGGGTGAAGTCCAGGAATTGATGCAGGTGTTGCCGTCGTTGCCGCACGAGGAGAAGCGTGTGGCCGGGCAGGCATCCAATCGTTGTAAGAATGCGATTGAGCAGGCTTATGAGGAGCGTCTGCGCCAGTTAGATCGCGAAGAGCTTGCGCGCCGTATGGAAAGTGAACGGGTGGATGTGACTTTGCCGGCACGGTCGCTTTCGGTGCGCATGGGGCATCCGCTTCGTCAGATCGAAGAAGAATTGATCGATATTTTTGCGGATATGGGGTTTGAGGTCGCGGAAGGGCCTGAAATCGAGAGCGATTTTTATAATTTTGAATCGCTGAATTTTCCGCCGGACCATCCTGCGCGTGATATGCAGGATACGTTTATGCTGGAAGATGGCCATCTGTTGCGTACGCATACCAGCCCGGTGCAGATCCGCACGATGTTGAAATATGAGCCACCGGTGCGCGTCATTTCGCCGGGTCGTGTTTATCGTGTGGACAGCGACATTACGCATAGTCCGGTTTTTCATCAGATCGAGGGCTTGCTGGTCGATACGAATGTGACGTTTGCGGACTTGAAGGGGACGTTGCAGCATTTTGCCGAGCGTTGTTTTGGAGCAGGGACGCCGGTGCGCTTTCGGCCGAGCTTTTTCCCGTTCACCGAGCCAAGTGCAGAAGTCGATGTCGGCTGTATTTTCTGTGCCTCGAAGGGCTGTCGCGTATGCAGTCAGACGGGTTGGCTGGAGGTTCTTGGTTCGGGCATGGTCGATCCGGAAGTGTTTAAGGCCGTTGGTGTTGATTCCACACGGTATACCGGATTTGCGTTCGGTGTCGGCATTGAGCGGATTGCCATGCTAAAGCTTGGTATCAATGATATCCGGCTTTTTTATGAAAACGATCTGCGATTTTTAGGCCAGTTTTAGCCTGTTTCGCAGGGGTGCATTGCGCGGCTTCTGCGGGAGTTGTGTGAAGCGGATGTATTTATCTTGAAATCAACGTGATGCATGAATTTCATGCATGGGCGACGGAAAACTCATGAAGATCAGTTTAAATTGGCTCAATGAATGGATCGAAGTTCGAGATATTGCGGTCAATGAATTAGCGCATGCGTTGACGATGGCGGGCCTTGAGGTCGATGCGATTGAGCAGCGCGGAGAAGACTGCGGTATTGTTGTCGGACTTATCGAAAAGATCGATGCGCATCCGAAGGCGGATCGCCTGGTGTTGTGTACGGTAAATATCGGTCAGGCAGAGACGTTGCAGATTGTGTGCGGCGCGAAGAATATGAAGGCCGGTGATCGTGTGCCGGTGGCATTGAATGGCAGTAAGCCGCCGGGCATTGATTTTGAAATTGTCGAGCGCAAGGTCATGGGCACGCTTTCGCAGGGAATGTTGTGCAGTGAAGAGGAGCTGGCGCTGGCAAAAGAGAGTGAAGGTCTGCTGATCTTGGATGCGGACATGGAGCTCGGGCAGCCGATTTTTGATGCGCTTGGGCTTCGCGATACGGTTTTGCACATCGGGCTGACTCCAAATCGGGCAGATTGCCTGAGTCATCTGGGCGTTGCGCGGGAAGTTTCGGCGATTTATGGCCGTCCGCTTCGCGCGGAGCGGCTTCAGTTGGAAGCGCCGCTGTGGGAAACGAGCGAAGGCACAGCAGTTGCTGATGCTGTGCGTTTGACGGTTGAGGATGAAGTCGGTTGTCCGAGCTATTCTCTGGCTGTGCTGGAGGATGTCACGGTTGGAGAGTCGCCGATGTGGCTTCGCCGTCGGCTGCTTTCGGTGGGCATGCGCAGGGTGAATAACATCGTGGATGTCACAAATTTTGTGATGATGGATGTTGGGCAACCGCTGCATGCTTTTGATCTCGATAAGCTCGAAGGTCGTGAAATTATTGTGCGTCGTGCACGCGCCGGCGAGAAAATGGTGGGGATCGATCATCGCGAGTATGTGCTGAGCGAGGAAGATCTGGTGATTGCTGATGCGCAGAAGCCGGTTGCGATTGCAGGTGTCATGGGCGGCGTTGATACAGAGGTGAGCGAAGCCACGCGTCGTATTTTGCTTGAGTGCGCGTATTTTGATCCTCGGACTGTGCGAAAATCGGCGCGCCGCCATGCGATGCATACGGATTCCAGTCATCGTTTTGAGCGGGGGATTGAGCGGGCTACGATTGTTGAGAACTTGCAGCGCGCGGCGTCGGTTCTGGTGAAAGCGGATTCGGCGAGTGCTTCGGTTGGCCAGGGGATTTTGCATCAGGAAGTGGCCGGTTTTGTGAAAGAATCGAAGATCCGGCTGGAGTATAGCCATCCGAATCGGTTGCTGGGGACGGAGATCTCCAGGGAACAGGCTACAGGGTATTTGAAGTCGCTCGGGTTGCAGGTGGAAGAGCAGGAGTATGCCTGGCTGGTTGGGATTCCGAGCCGGCGCGGAGATCTGGAGCGCCCCGTCGATCTGATCGAAGAAATCGCACGTTTGCATGGCTATGATCATATTCCGAGTCGGCTTCCAAGCGGATCGCTCGGGTACACGCATCGATTGCGGGAAGATTCGAAGGAGCGTGAGACGATCGTTTCTAGAAAGGATCGGCAGACGTTGCGATGGATGCGCACGTTGCTTCTCGATCAGGGACTTTATGAGGTTGTAAACTACAGCTTTATGAGCGAAGCCGATTTAGATGCGCTGTTGCTTTCGGCGGACGATTCACGTCGTCAGGCACCGGTCATTGGCAATCCGCTTGTAAAGAGCCATGGCTTGATGCGTACCACGCTTTTGCCAGGATTGTTGGCGAATCTGCGCACCAATCGCGCGCAACGCCTTGAGAATATCGCATTGTTTGAAGTGGGCCGACGTTATCGCAAAGACGGAGAGCACCGAACTCTTGGGATTTTGTTAACCGGAGAGCGGTCGCCGCACTGGGGACAGAGCGCTCACTGGGATTTTTATGATCTCAAGGGTTTGGTAGAGGCTCTGGCTCAGCCGTTTGATGTATCGGCAGGGCAGTGGGCGCCGGCCGAGGTGCTTGAGCCATTCCTGCATCCGGGCGTGCAGGCCGACTGGACGGTGAACGGCCAGAAAGTTGCGACCATCGGGCAGCTTCATCCTGAGATTGCACAGCGCGAAGAGTTGGAACGGCCTGTGTTCCTGGCTGAGATCGATGTAGAGGCCTTACTTTCGATGGGCGAGCGTGCTATCCGGCTACAAGCACTGCCGCGTTTTCCGGCAAGTTCGCGTGATTTTGCACTGATTTACGATCGGGATAAGCCGTATGCACACTTACGAGAGGCGATCGATGAGCTGGCACGTCGAGATGCCAGTTTTGGAGCTCTGTTAGAATCTGTCGAGTTGTTTGATTTGTATCAGGGAGCACAAATTCCGGCAGACAAGCGCAGTCTTGCGTTGTCGGTCGTGTATCGCCTGGCCGATCGGACATTGACGGAGGCCGAGGTAGAGCAGGCGGATCGTGTACTGCTTGAGTGGCTGGCAGCTGAGGTCGGAGCGACGTTGCGCTGACGGATTTAAGCGTTACTATCTGGCATTTGGAGCAAGCTGCACGCTACTTTTTATGCGTATTGGCAAGAATCTCTTTGTTCCTGATGCCGGATGTTCTACACTCATTGGGCTTGATTCAGCAATTTATAGATAGCGCATCGCGCAGCCGGGTGGTATTTCGGCCGGCGAAGATGGATATTGCGTCGTAAGATCGCAAAGTAACATGATTAAATCGTCAGGTTCGCAATGCTTTGGTAGAAGAGAACCTGATAATTTTGTTGGTTTTAGGAGTTTAAGCATGAGTGCGACTGTGAATTTAGTGGAAGAAGATGAACAGGTAACGATGACCAAAGCGGACATCGTTGATAGTGTGTATGAGCGCGTTGGCATTACGAAGAAAGAAGCCACGGATTATGTCGATGCTGTTTTTGAGGCGATGAAAGAAACGCTTGAGAACGGCGATGAGCTGAAAGTCAGTGGTTTTGGTAAATTTGAAGTGCGGAAAAAAGGCGAGCGCGTCGGCAGAAATCCGCGTACTGGTGTGGAAATCATGATTCCTGAGCGCAAAGTGTTGCGTTTTAAGGTGAGTCAGGTTCTCAAAGACCAGCTTAACGGCAAGCGGGGCTGATGGTTTCTGCGCGCCGCTTAGTGCACGTCAGGAATGAGCTTTTTGTGGCCCTCAGGGCTGGGTTCGGACAGGTGATCGATGGATATTCCCGAAAAGACATTTTTCAAAATCGGTGAAGTCGCAAAGCTTCTGGATGTAGAGGCGTATGTGCTTCGCTACTGGGAAAGCGAATTTGATATGCTTGTGCCCGAAAAGACCAAGAGCGGGCAGCGGATCTATCAGCAGGAAGACATCGTTCTTCTGGCGAAGATTCGTGAGCTTTTATATTCCGAAATGTACACGATTGCAGGAGCCAGACGTCAGCTGGAACTCTGGAAGCATGACAGGCAATCTCCAGAGATAGAGCCAAGGGAAGTAAAGCAGGCTGTTGTGGCCGATGAGGCGCAGCAAAGTGAACTGCTTCGAATTGAGGCCGAACATGCGGCGCTTCAGCAGGCGCATGAGGAGTTGAAAGCTGCGCATGAGCGTTTGCAGGCAGATTACCGTGCTCTACGCGACGCTGAGCAAGTTCGGGAGTCTGACCAAAGGAAGGCTCATGCGCAGTTACTCGTGGAATATGAGCAGGTTTGTGATGAGCGCGATGTTCTGAATGCGCAGCTTGCTGCACTGCAGTTGGAAAACGAAAGTCTCCATCTGTCGTTAACACCTGCAGAGGCGCCGGCTGTTGCCGAAGAGAACAATGCCGAGTTGTTTGAAGTGATTGCGCGGCTTGAGGAAGAGCTGCGCAATGCGCATCATCTCAATGATCAGCTGCGTGAGGTTCACCGGCAGCAGATGTCGCAAGAAGAGGAGCGTCGGCGTGATGTGTTGCGGGCCATGCGCCGCGAGCTCGAAGGTCTGGTAAGCCTGGCGGGGTAATTGTGTCGAGCCGTTGAGGCTGTCAGGCATGTAGGCAAGGCCGTGCGGCTGCTCAAAAATACCGGATAGAAAAGCAAAAATCTGGGGGGCTAAGTCTGGATGTGTCGGGTAGGGAAGATATTCAGAGCAGAATATGTTCTACAAAAATTCTTTAACCTGCTTTCGGGTTGAAATGTGTCTTTAAAAAGCTCATATCTGCAGAGAACATTTGTACCCACATTGAGAAGATATTGCGGATTCAGTGACAAAAATGTCGCATGTCGCAGGGGAGAGAATCAATCTCTTGCGTTACTATTTACGCTGATGCCGTTGAGAAGTAAGCCTGAACTGGCTTAAAAACGGTTGAGGAGAGATTGTTTCTGCTGATGGTATGAAACGTGCATGGGTTTACAAGCGTCTGGGATCGGATGCATCCAAGAGATGATTCTGCCAAGAAAGTGTTTAGAAATCCAATTTTGGTGCAGAATATCTGGTAATCTCGATTTTCAGCGGCGGTACTTGCGGTAGGTAGCTAGTGGCGAGTCATTAGATGTCAATCCCCCGGGCTGTTTGGAGTCTTGCAGCCTCACATTACGCATGGTTTGGATATGAATGATGACGTGGAAGACCTGGAGCGTGAAAACGATTTCATCGAAGATCGAAAGCGCGCGCGATCCACTCAACATAGAGCGGACGTGCAAGTAGATGAGTGGGGTGAAGGGCTTGATCCGGTAAAAATGTATCTGCGGGGTATTGGCCAGGTTGCTCTTTTGACGCGCGAAGGTGAGGTACGCGTGGCCAAAGAGATCGAAGCCGGGCGTGAGATCATTTTCGATGCGATTACAAGCTGCCGTGCTGGAATTGAGATGATACTGGCTGTGCCGGAACGCTTGAAAGCCGGGACAGCGCGCGCGCGTGAAGTTTTGGACGAATATGAGCCGGGCGGTGGCGATACGGACATGCCGGTTGCGGACGAGGTGTTTGAGCGTTTTGATAAGCTCAGACGCTACGAGCGGAATTTACGCAAGAAACGGGCAGAGATTCAGGCTGCTCGTGAAAGTGGTGCATGTACACCAGCCGAGCTCGAGAAGCTCGCCAAGGCGGAGCAGCGCATTCGTCACCAGCTTGTGAAGGCGGTTGAAGAATGCAGTTTGTCGCAGCGTTTTATCAATGAAGTCGTCAATACTTTCAAAGAAGCGCTGGAGAGTGTGGATCGATATCGGAAGCGGATTGAACGCGTGGCTGAGCGTGGGCGTGTCAATCGCGAGGTTGCGGCAGAATGGTGGCAGAGTGCTCGTGAGGGCGTGATGCCAGATTTTTCTATGTATCCGCATCTCGATGCAAGAATGGTCGATGAGCTGGAGGCAACGCTAAAGCAGGCGGTATCGCTGATCACGCATCTGGAGAAAGAACTTCATATGTCGCTGGAAGATCTTCGCCTGCTGGTTCAGCAGATCCGGGAAGGGGAGCGACGTGCGGAGCGTGGAAAGAGCGAAATGATTCGCGCGAATCTGCGGCTTGTCGTCTCGATTGCTAAAAAATATGTCAATCGAGGTATGCATTTTCTCGATCTGATACAGGAAGGAAATATTGGTCTGATGCGCGCTGTCGAAAAGTTCGAGTATCAGCGCGGTCATAAGTTTTCGACGTATGCGACCTGGTGGATTCGTCAGGCGATTACACGCGCGATTGCGGATCAGGCACGTACGATTCGGATTCCTGTTCATTTGATTGAGACGATCAACCGGATCATTCGCACTTCGCGTCAGCTGGAGCAGGAGCTCGGGCGCGATCCGGAGCCGGAAGAAGTGGCTGTCAGACTTGATATGTCTGCCGATGCGGTCCGGCGTGCGCTGCGGATTTCCAGGCAGCCCATCAGCCTGGAAACTCCGGTGGGTGATGATGAAGATAGTCATCTGGCGGATTTTATTGAAGACGTCAATTCGCCCAGTCCGATGGAAGAGGCAGTGAACGAGGGGCTTCGGCAGCAGACACAGGATTTGCTGGCGACGTTGACGCCGCGCGAAGAAAAAATTCTACGGATGCGTTTTGGAATCGGTGAAAAAACTGATCATACGCTGGAGGAAGTCGGTCAGGATTTTAATCTTACGCGCGAGCGAATTCGTCAGATCGAGGCCAAAGCGCTTGAGAAGTTGCGTGTGCCACTGAAAAGCGATGCATTGAAGCCGTTTCACGATAGCTAAGAAAGTTTTTTGACAGACGTTCTGAATCGACGAACATAGAGCACGAGATATCTATGGCATCGCCGCTCAAGGATGAGGGCGATAGCTGTTGAAACTTACGAGGACATACAGACCATGGAGGGTCGAATGTCAGCAGACTCTGTTCGCCGCGAATCTGGAAAAACTGAAACAGCACCGATTGCGACACTGCGCTATGGGGATAAACTCGGCGCGTATGTAATTACTGGATTTGCCGGTAAAGGTGCGACGAGCTACGTGTATAAGGCGCGTCGTGTGGATGGTTTTCAGGCGGTTGCCATCAAGGTTTTGCATCCGCATCTGGTGCAAGATCCGATCAATCGATTGAAATTTTATCGTGAAGCGCGTGTCATGATGCGGATGAATCATCCGAACGTCGTGCGCTTTCATGAGATTCTAGAGGACGGCAATGGGCTGGCCTTTGTGATGGAATACGTCGACGGCTTTACGCTTGAAGAGTGGCGTCAGCATCATGAGGGTGAAGTCGATGAAATGACACTCGCGTGTGTTTTTGTCGATATTTTGCGTGGGCTGGCGAATGCGCACAGACAGGGTGTGGTTCATCGTGATTTGAAACCGGCGAATATTTTGATTACGCAGGTTGAGGACCGCTATATGGCCAAAGTCATTGATTTTGGTGTGGCGCGTTTTGTGGATGAGCCGCTTACGGCGCAGGAGCGCTCCAAGATTGTGGGAACGGCGGCATACATTTCGCCGGAAGAGGTGCTCGACCCGGAACTTGTGTGTGCAGCCAGTGATCTCTACAGCATCGGTGTGATGTTGTATGAGGCGGCATGTGGCCAGCGGCCGTTTGATAATATGGCGGTGAGTGATTTATTGGCGGCGCATGCCGATATGGATCCGGAACGCGTGCGCCAGGTGAATCCGCAGCTTTCGCGTGGGATGGAGGCGGTGATTATGCGCACGCTTAGCAAGACGCCGGATGCGCGGTTTGCGTCGGCACCGGAAATGATTCGCGCGTTAGAGCTGGCATTGCAGGGGATTTTTGAGGAAGAACTCGAAGCGGCTGAGAATGAAGTACAGACGCAATCGAGTGAAGTGTTGTTGCAGGAGCAAGCCAGGGCTGTGGCAGACCTCGACGCGCGTGCGGCGCAAACGACGAATGCGGGCGTCGTTTGGGAACAGCCGATTTCCAGAGCGTCGGGCGGCGGATTTTTACGACGTTGTATTGAACGAGCGTTTGTATTGCTGACTTCGTCGGGAGCGACGGGGCGCGCATCCGATCCGCATTATCTTAATCGGACTCAGGATTTGAACCTACCGTTTTCTTGATAACAATTCATTGCATGTGCTTGCTTGACAGTGGATCTTCCATAGGTAGAGTTGCTTTCCTGTGTTTTGGTCGGGGAAATCTGACGAAACATGAATAAATGATTGGAAATGCAATGCGATTTAAGTGACTATGTTTTCGGCATGTATTGCGTGAAGAAAAGCATATCACGAAAATGGTGCGTCGAAGTTACCTGCTGAACTAGAGAGAAATTAAGAAAATGAAGAATTTGATGGGACGTTTATTCGCGATTTTAGCCATTGCCATGTTTGTGATGGCATGCGGTGATGACAAAGACAAAGGCGTTAGCTGCGAAGATGGCGAGCTGTATGCCAGTGTCAGCGGCGTAGCCAAATGTTATCAAACCTGTGAGCAAACTTCGGATTGCGCAACGCCTTCGACCATGGAGTGTCGCGGAACGCCGAAACTTTGCCTGGACAAGGCGATTGAAGATACGGATGCGGGAAATAATGGTGACGAAGACACCGGGCCCGGTGAAACACCGGCGATCACCAAAGAGCACGAAGAGCTTTGCGAAGATTATTGTGCAATTTCGTATGGCTGTATTTATGAGTGGTGCGGTGAGAACAATATCATCCCTGGTTTGATTCAGTCTTGCTTGTTTGGATTTGAAGATCAGCCAGGTGATACGGGCTGTATTGGTGAATTGACCGGAACGTCAGCTGATGCTGCGAGAATTGAAGCTGCTGCTGAAGAAATTCGTGGAAGCGTGTATCGCGCAGATGGCACAAAAGCTACATGTGAGGATACGGAATATCTGCGTTGTGTTTATGGCAGCGAGAGGCTGTCTTGCGGTTGTGAGGCATCTACCAAGCTTGGTGATGCATGTGAGAAGCCGGAAGATTGTGAGAGCGGTTCGTTGCTCGGTGCTTGTATTGCTGAAACAACAGAGAGTGGACAGGAAACTGGATATCCGGGTGGTTATTGCCTGACACTGCCCTGTGACCTGAATGTTCCTGCTGCGGAGCGTATTCAGGGATTGGCCAATCCGAACAGCCTGGGATGTGGTGTGGGCAACTACTGCATCTATGAGCCGTATGATGGGTCGACCAACCTCGGCTTCTGCTATGCAAGCTGTCAGGAAAGCAGCGAATGTCGTGAAGGTTATGTCTGTGGTGCTCGTGGTTCGGTCATTGATGAAGAGACTGAAACGGAGACGATGGCCAAAACCTGTGTTCCGGCAGGTTGTTCGGCTGATACGGATTGCGGTACGGGCGCCAATCAGGGCCGTTGCAATCTGGAAACCAAAGCTTGTGAATTCCGTTGTAACAGCGAAGCAGCGATTGCGTTCTGCGAGAGCGGTAACGGCGAGTGCACGGGCGAAGAGGACGGACCGACCTTCTGTACGCTTCCGTAAGTTTTTCTGAATGAATTCTCGAACTTGTAAGTTCGGGGCTGAAGTAAAAAACCGGCGATTCCTTTGAGGAGTCGCCGGTTTTTTGCGTTTTATGCACGTTAAAACTGAATGAAATGCAAATAAATGTATTTTGTAAGCAACAAATCGGCAAAATTCTCGATAACAGATCTAGAGGTTTTTACAGGCATGGTGTTCTGAATTTTTTGGGTAGGGCACTTTCGTAGAAGAGAAAGGGGAATCATGCAGAGTTTATTGCGCGGCGGGATGCGCTCGGGGTTAGGGCGATACAGTGATCTGGTCCTGGCAGGTATGGTGATTGGCATCGTAGGGATGCTGATTATTCCGTTGCCAACCATGCTGCTCGATCTGTTGTTGACGCTCAATATCACACTGGCTGTGACGTTGTTGATGGTGAGTTTGTACATTCCGAGTGCAATTCATATCGCGGCGTTTCCGTCGATTTTGTTGATTACGACATTGTTTCGACTGGCGTTGAGCGTGTCTTCTACGCGGCTGATTTTGCTGAACGCGGATGCCGGAGAGGTGATCAAGGCGTTTGGAAACTTTGTGGTTCAGGGAAACTACGTGGTCGGTGCCGTGATATTTCTGATTCTGACACTGATTCAGTTTCTGGTGATTGCGAAAGGCTCGGAACGGGTTTCAGAGGTGGCTGCGCGTTTTACGCTGGATGCCATGCCAGGTAAGCAGATGTCGATCGATGCAGATTTACGCGCAGGAGCTTTTGATCTGAATGAGGCACGTCGTCGACGTGGATTGGTGCAGAAGGAAAGCCAATTATACGGGGCGATGGATGGCGCGATGAAATTCGTAAAGGGTGATGCCATTGCGGGTATCATTATGACGGCAATCAATATTATCGCCGGAATGATCATCGGCATCGTGCAAAAAGGAATGTCAGGTGGTGAGGCCGCCAAAATTTATACATTGTTGACGATTGGTGACGGGTTGGTGAGTCAGATTCCGGGGATTTTGATTGCGACGACGGCCGGTATTATCGTGACGCGTGTGGCGTCGGAGGAGAATCCAGCGCACCTCGGTTCGGATATTTTTACGCAAATGCTGGCGCAACCCAGGGCGATTGCAATTACGGCAGGTTTGATTGTGACGATGGCGCTGATTCCAGGGTTGCCGACTGTACCGTTTCTGGTGATGGGCGGCATGGCTGGATTGCTGGCATACGGGTTGTTCCAGACGGACGTTATGCAGGCATCCAATTTAACCGAGGCAGAGGCTGAAGAAGTTGCTGCGGTTGAGGATGAGGCCAGGGAGGGGGCCAGGCAGGCGCGTGCGCTGATACCGGCGTTGACGCCGTTGTCGATTGATCTTGGTGATGGACTTTCGGTGGATCTGGAAGGCGAACGTGGTGATTGGTTGCGCGATATGATTCCGTCGATGCGCGAGGGGATATTCTTTGAGCGTGGCGTGAAGGTTCCTGGAATTCGTGTGCGAACGGATTCGACGGCGTGTGCCGGGCGAGAGTTTTCGATCAGTATTGATGAGGTTCCTGTGGATTCGGGACAGATTCCTGTGAATCGCGTACTGGTCAATGAGAGTGTGGATGGATTGCAGGTGTTCAAGGTGGACGCGACGGCTGCGGTGCATCCAGTGACGGGACAGCCAGCGGCCTGGGTACCTGCGGCTGATGCGGCAGGGCTTGAGGAAGCGGGCTATATGACGTGGGATACAGCCGGTTATATTTTGTTGCGGTTGACGGCTGCGCTTCGCAAGCATGTACAGATTTTTGTAGATCTGCAGATGGTTCAGGGCATGCTGGAGCAATTGGAGGGGCCGTACCCAGCGTTTGTTCAGGAGGTTGTGCCCCGGTTGATTGGCTTGCAGGAATTGACGGATGTTTGCAGGAGGCTGGCAGATGAGGGAATTTCACTTCGGAACTTGCCGAGGATTCTGCAGATTCTAGCTGAGCGTGCTCGTGTGACCAAAGATCCGGTGGTGCTGTGCGAGCAGGTACGAGAAGGGCTCAGCCGGTACATTACGCATAAGTATGCGGGGCGGGACGGCAGTGTGATTGTCTATCTGGTTGATCGAAGTGTGGAGGATGTGATTGCCGATGCAATTCGAACAACGCATGAGGGCAGCTTCTTGTCGCTTGCGCCGGATAGGACACGGGCGATTTTGCAGGCAATTAGTAAGCAGGTGAAACGTGATGTGGAGGCCGGGCGCACGCCGATATTGCTAACGGATCAGCGGGTTCGCCGCTATGTGAAGCGCCTGGCTTCGTTGGAGGTTCCGGACGTGGTCGTGGTGGCGTATCAGGAGCTTGATCCGGCGCTTAAAATTCAACCATTGGGCAGAATCGAACTTTCGCGGGTGTAGAAAGTGGCTGGCTGCGCGGATTAGTCTGGCTGGATAGGCTGTAAGCGACGGTCGCTGATGGCAGTGCTCGAATCATTGGGGCCTGGTTGGATTTTGATACCGGCTTTGTTTCCAAAGGTCTGCTCAATCGTTTCGGAGACGGTTTGTGCAGTCATTTGTGGTTCGAGCGAACCCGTGTGAACTTCGCGCATGGAGCGATTGAACCACATGGTCTGAGCAGATGATGTCGTGATGAGTTTGGCCTGGAAGTGGCTGACAATGCAGGGACGAGGTAGCGAGGATGGCGCCTGGGAGAGAACGGAGGTTTCTACATAATCGCTGTATCCGCGGGCGTCGATATGGCAGATCCCTTCGCTGTGATAGATGACTTCTCCAAAGAGCAGGTTTTGAGCAGGTAGTTTTCCTTCGGCGGCCAGTCGTTTTAAAGTGATGACTTCGATTGCCAGGGAAGGTTTGGTGCCGGTGTGCTCAAAGTAGTTGCGCAGTGAGTGGCGAAGGATGATGCCGTCGTTGAATTCCTGCCAGGCGCCGATTTCGGTGAGATGATGTTGGAAGGCGCGCGCATCGACGACGTGAAATCCCATGCGCTCAAACCAGGCTGCTGTTGCGGATTCGTAGCTCTCAATCATGGCTTCAAAGTCTGCATCGTTCAGGCTGAAGCGACTTTGTGCATAAAAGGGGACGATTGCAATCGAGTCGATTTCCACGCGCTGAAACTCGGGGCGCATGCCGATTGTTGTTTTGTTGCCTGTAGCGCAGGCAGACAATAACAGGAGTGGCAGCAAGGCAAGGAGGCTTGCGAGTTTGGGGAAGGGAAGAATACTCTGGCCCGTGGGGAGTCGTCGGGCAGAAGAACAGGAAAGAGAATCGATCACGCCGTTGACCTTTTGCAGGATAAATGACGATGGCAAGAAAGCCGCTTAGTGAGCATTGAAAGACAGTCAGGACTGATCCTGAGCACCGGCTGCTCTCTTGCCATTATCGCATTTATAAAAAGGTCTTGAACACCTTTAAAATACCCTGATCCCAGGCAATGCGGTGTGTGACGCCTGTTCCTTGCTGAATGTGGTCTTTGTTGTCCATATACCACTGGTAGGAGCGAATCAGTGCTTCGGCGTTGCTGTACTGGGGTTTCCAGCCGAGTTTTTCCCGGGCTTTGTCGACGGAAACAAAGGAATCCTTGTCGGCCGTGCCGTAGACCCACTCGTAAAGTGGGGACAGTCCTACTTTTTCGAATGCGCGCAGGGCGGCTTTGATGGGGCCGGCCGGTGTGCCCATGGCGCGTGCACCGGTTTGGGCGTAGTTGCAGACGGCGTTGACGTCTTCGCGAACGGTGCTGAATTCTGTGGCGCCGATGTTGAAAGTGTCATTGACGACATCATCGGCCAATGTTGTTACGAGCCAGATCGATTCGGCGAGGTCTTCGACTTCGAGGAGCTGGTAGCGGTTGCTGCCATCGCCGATGATCGGGATGTGTTTTCCGCTTTCGATCCAGTCGTACAGAATCTGGAAAACTCCCAGGCGTTCGACGCCGATGAAGGTTTTGGGGCGAATGATCGGTACGATCATGCCGTGGCTGCGGAATGTTTCGCAGAGTTTTTCGCCTTCGATTTTTGTGATTCCGTAGGGGCCGACACCGATGACTTCGTCGTCTTCGTAGAGCGGATGATGGTCGGGCACGCCGTAGACGGCTGTGGAGGAGATGAAGACGACGCGTTTGATACCAGCGCGCTCAGCAGCCGTCAGAACGTTGAGGGTTCCGCGGACGTTGATGTCATAGATTTCGTGTGGCTTCCACAGCGGAAGTGCTGCGGCGCCGTGCACGATTACCGATGGTTTGTACTCAGCAAGAATCTGATCCATCAGCTCCACGTCGCGTACGTCGCCGGTGATGAAGGTGCAGCCTTCCGGGTATTCGCTTTCATAGAACTCTGCGATATCGAGCAGAATCAGTTTGCATTCGCCTTTGGAGGCAAAACGCCGGGCAATGTGGAGGCCGAGAAAGCCTGCGCCACCGGTAATCAGATAGGTCGGGGTGGATTCTTTGCTGGAATCAGCTTTTGTGGTTTTTGAAGTCGTCTTTTTTGCTGCTTTTGCCATGATTACGATCTCGTTCCATAGTGTCGATGAGTGGATTGAAGAGGCCTGTAGAGCTAAGAGGCTGTAGAACAGGGGGGAATGAATGTCAATTCAGTTTGGTATTTCCGTGCGGTCGTCCGGACCTAGAAATCGTGGTTCGGTGTGTTTTTGAAATAGGATGGCGTGTAGTTAGAGTTGCGTGGTGGGGTGAATCTTGTTAGTAGAACTAATCCTGAAGTGGCCAGAATCGCTGGTAAGAACAGTCTTTTCCACGGAGTTTCCAACGTGATCATTTGCAAGAATTGTAACCAGGAGAACGAGGATAAATTCAAGTTTTGTCTTGGTTGCGGCTCTCCGCTTTCAAAGCCGGAACCGGTCGTTGCTGAAGTGGTAAAGCCTGCAGTGCTGGAATGCCCGCATTGTGGCACGGAAGTTCCGGGCAGTTTCAGGTTTTGTGGAGCGTGTGGTGGCTCGGTTCAGGCGGTGGCATCGCCGGCACCGACTGCGCAACCCGCGCCGGTAGCATCGCCGGCACCTGCCGCTTCACCGTTTGCGGATGCTTCCCGCGGCTACGAACCAACCGGGTTTGAATTTGGCGCGGAGCCGGTGGCGACTTTTGAGATGGAGCGCGAGGCCGCGTTTTCGCCTACTCCGGTATTTGATCCGGAGCCGGCTATGGAAATGCCGGTTGGAAAGCTGACCGTGATTCGTGCTGATGGGAGCGAAGGCGCTACGATCAGTCTTATGAAGGGCTCTACAACGCTGGGCCGAGACAGCAAGTATGAAACGCTTGCGAGCGATCCGTTTTTATCGCCGGTTCATGCGACGGTGACGTATGAAGATGGCAGTTTTGTTGTGCGCGATGAAAACAGTTTGAATGGTGTTTTCATGCGGCTGAAAGAAGACGTCGAGCTTCAGGATGGCGATTATTTGCGTATCGGGCAGGAACTTTTGAAGTTCACTGCGCTCGAAAGCATCGAGCCCTTGCCCGTGAAAGGCGAAGTCAAAGCCACTCGCCAGGGCAGCATTCCGGATCCAGGATATTGGGGCCGGCTTGATCTGGTGACGGGGCCGGATAAGGTTTCGAAATCATTTATGTTGTATACCGATGAGGTGACCATTGGTCGTGAAATCGGAACGATATTGTTTCGGGATGACGGATTTGTATCCGGACGTCATGCACGGCTTTCGCGTCTGGAAGATGGCCGGTTTATTTTGCGTGATCTGGGTAGCAGCAACGGAACTTATTTGCGACTTCGGAAGGAGAAGCGCATGGAGCCCGGCAATTTGATGTTGATGGGGCAGCAGTTGTTTCGTCTGGAAGTTTGAGAGATTTTTTCCAGAGTTACGAAGCTAAAAAACCGGTTTCCTGAGGATAGCCAAGAGGGGTCAATCTTCAGGAAACCGGTTTTTTGTGTGATTGGAACAACGCAATTTGCGCTGAGCGGTGGGTCAGGCGGATGCGGATTTGTTGGGTTCGTCCGTGTTGGCGATGTCGGTTTCTGGGTCGGCATCCGGCGTGGGCATCAGATTGTGCATGCGCAGAAATCGCGTGATAGCGCCGTTGACCAGGTCGGGCATTTCCAGGGGGGCAACGTGGGTGCCTTTGGGGACAATGACGAGTTCGCTGAGAGCGATTTTTTCGTGCATCTCTTCCGAGCGAAACATCGGGGTGAAGGTGTCGTTTTCGCCAGCGACGATCAGGGTAGGGACGTCGATTTTGGGGAGAATGTGTTCGGCTGAATGAGCTGCAAGTTTGCTGAGAATGCGGAGAAAGACGGTGAGATCCATGTGGGATGCATGTTCCAGGTAAGGCAAAAAGTCTTTCTTGCGCAGCAATTGGCCGTTGACCTCAGCGGAACGGACAGCGACGGCATACCATAATTTGTTGGGAAGGAGCGTTTTCCAGATGCGCTGGATAGCTTCGGGCGCAAGGTTCAGGGTTCGCTCGATATAAGGCAGCGCGCGGCGCAGGTGGTCGGTGTTGTGGAAGGTGTCGAGCGGCTGTTTGTAGCTTCCGCAGAGCGGAATCAGGGCGCGGACTTGTTCGGGGTAGAGTTCAAAATATTGAAGAATTACTTGAACTCCCATGGAGTGGCCGACGAGGATGACTTCTTCCAGGCCAAGCTCTTCAAGGATTCCATGAAGATCGCGGCAGATGTCGATGACCGAGGTGTTTTCGGGGACGTGAGGATTGTCACTTCGGCCGTGTCCGCGGTAGTGCCAGCGTACGTTGGTGAAATCGTGGCAAAATTCATCGATCAAGTAGGGCCAGATGAAGCCGTCGCAGGCCAGGCCATCGCATAAAACCATTGCCGGGCCATTGCCCATGGTTCCGTACCAGATTCGGGTGCCATCCTGGGCGGTATGAAAATTGGTGTATTGCACGGGAGCAGACTCTACAAAAGGTCGTCGAGAAGAAAAAGACTGTGAAGTTGCACGCCAGCGGCCTGGAGGGCTGCCTGTCCGCCGGCCTGTCGGTCGACCACGCAGATTGCGTGATGAATGACAAAGCCAGCATCGCGCAGACGGCTGATTGCTTCAAGTGTCGAGCTGGCGGTTGTAACGACGTCATCAACGGCGACGACGGGCTGGCCGGGCTCAGGACCGTCAGGCATTTCAAGGTATTGCATGGTTCCGTGATTTTTGGAACTTTTGCGAACGATCATTGCAGCGCATTCAGACTGGTTTTGAAAGGCGGCGATACTGATCGCGGTGAGAAGTGGATCGGCGCCCAGGGTCAGTCCGCCGACTGCCACGAGGTCGGGTTGGATGCTTCTGGCAAGTTGCCAGAGGCCGCGGCCGATCAGGTGAGCGCCCTGGCCGGTAAGGCTGGTTTTTTTGACATCGACGTAAACGGAACTCGTTTGACCGGAAGCAAGCAGGAATTTTCCGGTTTTTACAGAATGGGTTTTGAGGAGTTGTGCCAGCGTCTGGTGATCGGTCGGCGTGAAGATCATGGGCTGCATGTCCGATGCATAAGAAGGAGAAACGACGAGCCGGTATGCTCTCAAGGAAAGGAACACCTGAAAATGTCAGAACAATCGTGTAATTCCGACATTTCCAGGTGTTTGAATCGGACGGCGGTATTAGTTGGACTGCGATTCGGCCTCAAGAAGGCGTTCGATCAGTTCGGATTTTGAGCCGGTAACGGGCAAATCGCGTCGGCGGAGCTCTTCGCGGAGTTCTTTGACGGTATAGTCGTCATCGAGTTCCTGGAAGGTGATTGCGTCGGCTTCTGCGTTTGCCTGTGCTTTTTCGGGCTCTTTTTTTTCGATCGATGCTTCCGATTCTTCTGGAGCGGCCGGAGTGGCTACTTCTACCGGTTGTTCTTGCTCTTCTTCGACAACAGTTGTTACCGCGGCGGCAGCAGGCTGTGTAACGGAGGCTGCTTGCGTGGCTACAGAGGCCGGTGTTGTGGACTGCGGTGCACTGGGTGCCGGTGTCGTGGTGCGAGCAGGCGTTGCAGTGCGGGAGGAAGAGGCAGTCGGGATGGCTCTGGATGTTGTCGGTGCTGTGCTCGATGAACGGCTGGTTGTACTTGCCGTGGTGCGGGCGGGCGCGGGGGCTTCGCCATCGACACCGATGTTGAGTTCACCGGCGAGTTGAGCGCCGTCGTTCATCTCAAGAAGAGGTGATGTAATGGTGGCTTGAACGCGTGCGGTAGGGCCGAGGAGAATGCGTTCGGTGGCTTGAATGGTGCCGACGACAACGCCGTCGATTTGCGCCACGCGTGCCTGGATATCTCCGTGCACGACGCCACCGGGCGCTACGATGAGCACTTCCGACAGGCTGATCGTGCCTTGAACGGACCCCTCCACCGCGATGTCTTCAGATGCTTGAATGCTGCCGGCCACATGGGTTCCGGCAGCGATCGTGGTCGGGTAGGCCATAAATTATTCCACGTCCATGTCGATGTGGCCTTTGAAACCGGCACCATCGGCGATCAGGATTCGAGGCGAACGGATGTCGCCAACCATACGGCCATCAGCGCTGATTTCGACGCGCTCATTGGCGACGACATTGCCGGTAAGCTGGCCATTGATTTGAACTTGCGGGGTTTCGATGTCGGCTTCAACGCGTCCGTCGTTTGCAATGGTAACCAGTGCTTCGAGGGCGATGCGGCCTTTGACCGTGCCTTCGACGATGACGGGCTGGGAGCCGGTAATTTCGCCGTCGATGACGGTGTTTTTTCCGATGATGGTATCTGTCATGGCTTAGAACTCCTTGAAACCAGGGTTGGATGGGTGATTTTGGGCCCAGGGTGAACAGGGCGCCAGAGAGGGCAATCTATCAGGGGATTGCTACGTCCATGTCGATGTTGCCGCGGAAGCGAGCGCCTTCTTCGATGATGATACGTGGGGCGCGCAGGTTTCCGGTAACCAGGCTGCCGGCAAGGAGTTGGACGACTTCGTGGGCGACGACTTCGCCGTTGAGTACGCCGCGAACCGACACACTTTGGGCGTCCACGTCGGCGACAACTTCTCCGCCTTCTTCGACCAGAAGGTTGTTGTTCAGGGTGATGGTTCCCTCGATTTTTCCATAAACGACGACTTCATCATCACCGGAAAGGCGGCCGTTGATGGCAACGCCTTGCGCGATGATCGATTGTACTGACTGCGGCATGAGAGCGTACCTTTTTAGACAAACAGCAAAAATAAACGGGCTTTTAGACGTTTTCGCAGAGCCGATTGGAGCCTGATTTCTGAGTTTTCGCAGTGAAAGCAGGCGGCCCGAAAATCGAACTCAGCGTGGCACTTTACGTAGCATCGAAACAGGGGACGTTCAAGGACAGAAGGGGCGAAGAGCTCAGGATAACGTGGTGGGAAAGGAGTGGGAGCTCAGAAAGATTGTTCAGTCTGATGCACGGGCATTGCAAGTTTGGAACTTTGCAATAGTATGCTCGGACAAAGTAAGCTTCTTTAAAAATTTGGTTGGTTTTTTCAATGTAACCCTTACCGAGGCAAGGTGATGTACATGAGGACTGTAGATAAAAGATGGTGTCGGGGCGCAGTGGTTCTGGCTTGCATGATTGGACTAGGCGCGACCGTAGGGTGTGATCCGGATATTGATCAGCGCGAGCGTTTGGAGAACGGGCGTGTTGAGGCGATGTTTGATCCGGCAACAAGTACATTGCCACTGCCCAATGGTGTGGCGGTTGGGCCGGAGGGCAAATTACCGAGTTTGTTGAGTGCGGAACAGTATGCCGACCCGAATATTCCGGGAGCAGAAAAGGAGTTTTCGACGTGGTTCTCCAGTCAGAATGGCTGGCCGGTGGAAACGCCGATTGAGATTCCGTTTTCCGGAAAATTGAAGGAAAGCACGGTCAATGAGCAAAATATCAAGATGTTTCAGCTCTCGGCTACCGGGGCAGCGCCAGTAGAGATTGAGAAGTTCGAGATTGTAGATGCTGCTGCGCCGGCCACGGTACGGGTGCGGATCATTCCGGCTAACGCGCTTGAAGGAAACGCCACGTATATGGTGGTGGCGACCAAGGAGATTGAAGACGAGGATGGCAATGGAATTGTCGAGCCGTTGCCGATTTTCTTTGCGGGATCTTCGGAGCCACTGGTTGATGAGCAAGGAAATCCGACGGTGAGTTTGCTGGCGGATCAGCCAGAGACGGCGCGGACTCTTGAAGGGTTGCGGCAGGCAATGCAGCCAATGTTTGCGGTGGCAAAGGGTGCGGGCATTGATCGTGATGAGGTCGCGATGCTTTTTGGCTGGTCGACGACCAGTGATGCTTACACGGTGCTGGATCCGGCGACAGCGACGCTTCCGCTGCCCAATACAATTGCGCTGGATGATGGCGTGACGTTTCCGCGCTCGGCCTTGTGCAGTGAGCCAGGTGGAAATACAGCACTGAGTTATCTGGAGGATTATCTGGCAGGCTTGAATGGCTGGCCGGCATCGACTCCGATTGTGCTGCCGTTGAGTGGTCCGGTGGATGAGAGCACGGTTACCATGGATACGGTGCAGCTGTGGCGTGTCGATGGCGAGACGCCGGAAAGGATTGAGAATTATACGCTTGAGGTGCTGTCGGAGCGTGTGGATCGCTGTACGGGAGAGACTTCGCCGGGATATTCGATTGCGCTGATGCTGCCGGGAGAAATGGAGCCGCGCGCGCATTATGTTGCGTTTGCAACGCGTGAAATTAAGGGCACGAATGGAAATCCATTGTTGCCTCCGGCTGCGATGGCGATGGCTTTGCAGCCGAATCCTGTGTTGATTGACGGGGAATCGGCGATGAGCCGTGTGACCACGGAGCAGGCGCAGGCGATTGCCGGTGTGCAGCAGGTGCTTGCGCCGGCTGTGGCGATGATCGAGGAAGTCGCCGGCCTAGAGTACGATGAGCTGGCCAGTGTGTGGAGCTGGTTTACCTGGCAGGATACCTTCGTGGTTTTTGATCCTGCGGCAGGCGAGATTCCGTTTCCCAATGCGTTTGTCATGGATCAGGAGACGGGGCAGGTAAATCTGCCGATTCCGGATGGGGCTGATCCGTTGACCGCTGGAATTATGAATGAGTTGAATCAGCGGCATGGTTTTTCGCAGTCGGCGCCGGGCTGGGTTCCGCTTGATGGAAAGTTGAATCCGGAAACGATTTCGACGGATTCTCTGCGGATGTTTGCCGTGGATGGTTTGCCGGCCAGACTTTCGGCTGAGCAGTATGCCGTGACGTATGAAGAAGCGCTGGATCATCTGATTGTGACGCCGCTTGTGCCGTATGCTCCCGATACGCAGCATGTCGGATTGATTACGACGGCGATGCAGGGTGCGAACGGCCGGCCGGTACAGCCAACCGCGCCGTTTGTGATGATTCGCAGCCCGTATCCTCTGGCTGATGAGGAAGGGAACAGTCTGCTTCCGGGGTATTTGCCGGCGGCAACGGCGGTTCAGCTAGAAGTGGCTCGTAAGGCGATGGCGCAGTTGTTCAGTCTGGCAAATCTTTTTGTCGGTTCGGAAGGGCGTGCTGGCATTGCGACAGGCTGGGCGTTTGATACGGACAATGCAACGCGTGAGTTGCAGGAGTTCCGCGCGATGGCGCTTTACAACATGGAGCAGCGCTCGGCGGCCGGTCGCGCTTTGAGATTGGTTGGTTCGGGTACGCTTCCGATAGCGGAGTACCCGGATCCTAACAATCCGGGGCAGACAATCGATATGTCGAATGTCGATCGCATTTTTCCGAAAGTTGAATTCGATTCGGTCAGTTTTCTGAATTACACAACGGGTGCGATGGGAGATGCAGCTTCGGCTGATGATGTGCCTGTTGGCGTTTCGGTCTATATCCCCAAGAAAAATCAGAGCGGCGGGCAGTGTGATGAGCCGTACGATGTGGTCATTGGCGGTCATGGTCTGAACAGCGACCGTCAGGTCTTTGGATTGGCGCTAGCGAATGAGTTGGCGGCGTATCCGAATTGTCTGGCACTGGTGACGATGGACCTGCCGCTTCATGGTGGTCGCGCGGCGGGTTCGACAGATTTGCATCCGGCAACCAGGCCGGAAACCAGCGGTGCAGGATTCTTGTCGGCGAATCTGTTGCTGACCAAGGGCTTGTTCCAGCAGGCTGCGATTGACTTTTTGACTCTGACCCGAGCTATCAAAGGTGAAGACGGAGTCAGCGGACTGGAAGTGTTGATGAATGATCCCGGTAAGACTTATTTCTCTGACAAGATCGGCTACCTGGGCATGAGCATGGGCGGAATTGTCGGCACCCAGTTTGTGACGGTGGAGCCAGATATTTCTACGGTTGTTTTGAACGTGGCCGGTGGCAAGTTGACCTGGCTTTTGGAAGGAACGTTCGGTCAGGGCATTTTGCAGAGTCTGGAAGGTCTGGGCGTTGTGCCGGGTACGTTCCTGTATGTGCAGACGCTGGCGTTTATTCAGTGGGTGGCGGACGTGATCGATCCGTTTACTTTTGCGGCGTTTACGACCGGTTCGGAGCGACTGGACGTTCTGGAATATGATCCGGCTGATGGTGGCACGTTTACGGCGAATGGCGAAGTTCCGGCAAAAGCTGTGATGCTTCAGATGGCCGTGGATGATCCGACGATTCCCAATAAGAGCACGGAAGTGCTGGCAAAAATTATGGATGTCTCACTCGAAAATACGACGTTTAGCGATGTAAGCCATGGCTTTTTCAACGAGCGTGATACGGACTCGGAAGAATATCCACAGGCCTATTGTGCACGTCTGCAGGCAGCGCAATGGCTGTCCAGCGGGCTGGATGGGTCGGCAGAGCTTCCGGCGGAGCTCGATGCTGATACCTGCGTCGCTGCACAATCCTTGTGAGTGATTTCTTGCTCCGAAGCGGGTCGGTTTGCCTCTGGCGGCGGACCTGCTTTGGGGCGAGAGCAGCATGAGAATGAATAATATTAAATCCTAGATGCTGTATTTTGTGTCAGATAAGACAGGAGTATTTTCGATGAACCGATCTAAGATTTTGGCAGTATTGGTGAGCGGTGCAGCGCTGATGATGGCGCCAACAGCCGTGTTTGCAGCAGGTTTTGCAAATACAGCGCATAGCGGCGTGGCAACGGGCATGGGCGGTGCAGCGACGGGTAATCCGAATGAACCGAACATGAACTATTATAATCCGTCGTCGATGGCGTTTCAGGACAAGATCAAGGTCTATGCCGGCCTTACGTTGTTGGCGCCCGGGGTGAAGCATCAGCCAGCCAGGGCGGGCATTGGAGAGGTGAAAACGGATGATGCGTTGTTTCCGCCGCCCAACTTGAGCCTGGCGATTCCGTTTGCTGGAAATTATGCGGTGGGCCTCGGGGTGACGTTGCCCTGGGGGCTTGCGATTGACTGGCCGGAAGACTGGTATGGCCGCGAGACCTTCGTGGGGCAATCACTGCAGACGGTGAACGTCAATCCAAACTTCGCGTACAAGATTCCGGGCATCGATCTGGCGCTTTCCGTCGGCGGACAGTTTATCTTTTCTTCGGTCACGCAAAAGCGAGCGATCGTTGCGGATTCGGACACGGAGTTTGGCGTGGAGTTGGGCGGCAACGGTTTCGGGGTCGGTGGAGCTGCCTCGATTATGTACAAGCCCGTTGAAGATCTTACGCTGGGTTTTTCGTATCGCAGCCGCGTGAAGCTGAATTTTGATGGTGTGATTCACTTTGATGATCCTACCGGAACGGCGTTTGAGAATATTCTGATCGATCAGGATATTTCGACGGATATTACGATGCCGGATACGTTCAATCTGGGCATTGGCTGGCAGGTTTTTGATAAGCTCTTTGTGAATCTGGATGTCAGCTACATCCTGTGGTCGACCTACGATCGCGTTGTCGTCGAGTTTTCGGAACAGAGTCCGCAGGCTGTGCCCGGCCAAGATCCTCGCCAGCCCTCGCAGGTCTCGGTTTCGGACTGGGAGAATTCGATGACTTTCCGCGTGGGCGGTGAGTACGAGGTCATCGATAATTTACATCTGCGGGCAGGATTTGCGTATGACATGTCGCCGGTTCCTGAGGAAACCGCCGGGCCGTCCCTGCCGGATAATGACCGCACCGTGGTTGCCGTGGGTGCCGGCTACAAGTTTGGAGATTTTCGTCTCGATGCCGGGTATCAGCTTGTTATGGTGGCTGAGCGTGAAATCGATCGGGGCACGCCGGTGGACGGCACGTATCAGATGAGTGCACACGTTGTGAGCTTGAACGTCGGCTACGGATTTTAAGTCTTTGTAACGTTCAACCATCCCTGGAAGGATGGTTGGGTGTACGACAGGAAAAACGGTTCTGCTGCATTGGTCAGCAGAACCGTTTTTTGTGTTCGGAAGGATCGTATCTCCTCCCGTAATCGCTCTATGGAAGGGGGAGGCTTTGCCCGCCCAAAACGAAGGCTCGCCTCGGATTGCGGCGGGCTTTGCCCGCCGGAGTTGTAGGCTCGCCTCGGATTGCGGCGGGCTTTGCCCGCCGGAGTTGTAGGCTCGCCTCGGATTGTGGCGGGCTTTGC
>JBEBUW010000026.1:0-43531 GCA_040393065.1 Lujinxingia vulgaris
AATTTTCGAAGGCCCGCAACCCAAAATCCGACAAAAAAAGTAAATTTTCGAAGGCCCGCAACCCAAAATTCGAAGAAAAAAGTAAATTTTCGAAGGTCCGCCACCCCAAAATTTAAAAAATCGCACGCAAACAGAAGACGCTTCCGTCTCAATTTTAAAAAATCGCACGCAAACAGAAGACGCTTCCGTCTCAAATTTAAAAAATCGCACGCAAACAGCAGACGCTTCCGCCCTGTCCGTGCATTTTTGTTCTCACCCGGCAGACCGCTCCGCGCATTCAGTGCACGGACGCACCCGGACGGCGCATCAGGCTTCGCCCAAAAGCTTCTGAAGCTTGCGCATGGCAGCCGACATCGCCACTTCGTTCAAAGTTTCCAGATCGACAAAGCGCGCCGAATCTGCCAGCGCACGGCCGCAATCTTCGCTTTTTACCTGCCGCGACTCGGCCGCAATCGTCATCTTGATATGCGTGAAATGATGCACGATTTTACCCACCGGCTGCCCAACGGCCTCAGCAGCCTGTGGCGCGCCCAGCTCCGCGCGCAAATACCCACTGAGCGCCGCGCTATCCGGTACCACTTTTGTGGCGCTGACCAACGTTGGAAACTCCCACAATCCCGCCAGCAACCCCTCGTGGGGACGCTGCACAATGAGATAACGCCGGGTTTTCGGGCAATTTCCCGTAAACACAATCGCCGTTCGCGCTCCGATGGCTTTTTGAGGAATGCGCACCGTCGCCGGCGGATACGCACTTGGATTGCCGCTCATGAAACCATCGCAGAAAGCCTGCAGCGGGCACGCTTCGCAACGAGGATTTTGCGGCACACAGATCAGCGCTCCGAGTTCCATCAAGGCCTGATTGAACGAAGCTGGCCGTGCCCGATCGAGGATCTCCCCGGCCAGCTTCCACAGCCGACGACTTCCCCGACTGCTTTTCGCGTCTTCGGCCAGCGCCCAAAGCCGGGACAACACACGCTCCACATTGCCATCCACCAGCGGTTCCGGTTGCCCGAAGGCAATCGACGCAATCGCCCCGGCCGTGTACGCCCCGATGCCCGGCAACGTGCGCAGACCCTTGACCGAATCCGGCATCTGCCCCCCGAACTCGTCCACCACGATTTTTGCCCCGGCATGCAGCGCGCGTGCGCGGCGGTAGTACCCCAACCCGGCCCACGCCTCGAGCAC
Source organism: Lujinxingia vulgaris (assembly GCA_040393065.1). Taxonomy (GTDB): domain Bacteria; phylum Myxococcota_A; class Bradymonadia; order Bradymonadales; family Bradymonadaceae; genus JACCWM01. Next base: position 1,186 of record JBEBUW010000026.1, read on the forward strand.
ATCGTCCAGCGACGCCTCGGCCAGCGCGCGCACATCGGGAAAGCGCACCATCCAGCGTTCAAAATAATCAAGGACCGTGGCGACCCGCGTTTGCTGCAGCATGATTTCCGAAACCCAGACCGCGTAGGGATCCTCCACGCCGCGCCAGGGCAACGCACGCCGGTTGGTCTCGTACCAGCCGACCAGCGCATTTTGCAGACGCACAATGTCGGCCTGGCTTCGACCCGCAATGACTTCAGAACACACAGCGTCGCTTGCCTTACTCACCCGATTCGTCAGGATCTTCAGTGTCTTCGGAGTCATCAGGTTCATCGGAGCCATCAGGTTCGTCGGAATTGTTGGAGGCATCGGCCGCCACGCAGCTCAAACTCTCTTCCGAGAAAACCTCGCCTTCCCCGCACAGATCGCACGTGGCCGAGCACCGCGCGACCGGGCAGCCGCGATCATCGCGATCGATCGAAAAACCGCAGCCTTCCTGACACTGCGGCTCTTCAATCGCAGGACAGACCGTACAGCGGCCCGTGGCTTCATTGTAATACTGGTCCGCATTGCAATCGGCCGGATCGTCCGTTCCATCGCCACAGGCGACCAGAACGCCCGCAAAAACCAGCACGAACGCGGCCAACAACGCTGCCCACAAACCGCTCCCCGGCAGATGCGCCCGGAAACTCAACTTTTGCTCACTTTTCATGACACGTCCTGTTCTTGATTGCCCGGCAAGTGTGGCCGGCGAGTTTGCGTGGCGAATGGGTGCTCCACGGGGCAGACTCTGTATCAGGCAAAAGCGTGCCACGTAAAGCCTGCTAGCCGTGATATCTGTTAGCTTTGCCGGGATTCGCAGTTGATACCCTACCCGCCTTCGGCTAAGTTAAGGTGCACGACTTCTCAAGGGCGACACGCTGTTTTACGCCGCAGTTCTTACAAATCTGACATCACGATGCATCTGGCTTTTTACACTGTACAATCTTCCTTTCCTTCCTGCCTTTCTGATCGGCTCCGACCTTTCCACAGCTTGAGATATTCATGACATCGAGCAGCCTGGTTGGCACCATCATCGAGAACAAATACAGTCTCGACGAACAAATCGGACACGGGGGCATGGGCGCCGTATTTCGGGGCACGCAACTCATGGTCGATCGCACCGTTGCGATCAAGCTGCTGCAAGCCGAGTTCTCCAGCCACGACAATTTCAAAGCCCGTTTCGAGGTGGAAGCCAAGGCCATTGGCCGCATGAATCACCCCAACTGCATCACGCTCTTTGATTTTGGCTACTCACACAACATCGAGGCGTTTTACACCGTTGTTGAATACATCAACGGTCGCTCGCTCAGCGAACTTTTGCTGGAACCGACCAGCCTGAGCGCGATTATTTCCGTCATCCGCCAGATTGCAGCCGCGCTCGATCATGCGCACCATCACGGCATTTTGCACCGCGACCTCAAGCCCGAAAACATCATGCTCGCGCAGATGACCGACGGCACCGAAATGGTCAAGGTCCTGGACTTTGGCATCGCGCAGATCCTCAAAGGCTCCGGCCCCTCGTCCCAGCCTGCAGGCTCGAGCAGTCATGAGCCCCGGGACGATGATTTTGAAGTCGATCGGATTACCCGCGTCGGTGAAGTGTTCGGAACGCCCCCCTACATGAGCCCGGAGCAGGCACGCTCCACGCGCCATCTCACGCCGGCCTGCGATCTGTATTCACTCGGCGTCATTTTTTACGAACTGGTGGCAGGGCGCCTGCCGTTTTTCTCGGAAAACCCGCTCGACATCCTGCTGATGCACATCAACGAGCCGCCTCCGCCCATCAAGCGGCTTGATTCTGTGCCCGCGCTCCACGCGGTGATCATGGCGCTGCTCGAAAAAGATCCGGAGCGTCGCCCTCAGTCCGGCAAAGAGCTTCTCACCATGCTCGACGCCATCACGCCGGAAATGCTCGGTGAAGGCCCCGCGCCTTCAAGCCAGCCGCTGCGCAGTGCCGACGCGCACCACACGCCCGATCATCATCCGCTGCTCAGTACGCAACCCATGCCTCCGCCGGGCGTGGCAACGCCCGCGGCCAGTCTTCCGCCTCTCAATCGCTCCTGGGTAGAAACCGTCGATCCGGGCGAACCGGTGCCCGTGCCCGCAACCTTTGCACCGCCTCCGCATGCGCGCCCGGCGCCCAAGGTTGCCTCACCGTCCGCAGCAGCCGCACCGGCGGCAAGCCCCAAACGGCGCCCGAGTGCCCGGCCTTCTTCGCCCGAAGCTCGTCCGACTGCCGCCGCAGCTGCGCCCTGGGTTGCTAGCCCAAAACCTACGCCTCGACGCGACGCAGCCTTTCAAACCGTCATCAGCTTTGACGACATCGAATCACAAAATGCGTCCAAAGACTCCGCCTGGGGTTGGGTTCTTTTGCTTCTGATCGCCTGCGCCGCCCTGGCTTTTGGGGCGTTTCAGTACAAACCAGAACTCTTCAAAGATCTGCCCTTCGTGAGCGCCTCGCAGAATGCCTCACAACAAACGCCGTCGCTTTCGGTTGCAACCGCTGCCGCGTCCCGAGAGGTCAACATCGCGGCCGAAAGCGCCCGCCATACGGCCGCAGCCTACAGACCCACGCCTCCCCAGGCCGATGCTGCGGTTTCTGCAAACCAGGATACGCCCGTCTTCCCCGAAGCAACCCGTCCGGCAACCCAGAAACGCCAGACTTCCAGAACGGCTGAAACTCGAAAAAATCGACCCGCGACAAGCCCGCAAAAGACTGATAAAATACGCAGTGACGACAGAACCAATTCTACGTCGAAAGGTCCCCGGATCTTGGAGTTTTAGAGCCATGACCGTAGTAAACACTCGTAGCAAGTCGAAATCCTGTCTTTTTTATCGCCTCCTGCAAGGACTCCTCGTCCTGGTAGTTGCCCTGCTGGAACCGAACTGGATGTCATCAGCCAGTGCACAGGGCGCCCCCAATCTTTTCTTTCCGCAGCTCAATCCGCAAGCATCGCCGCCCGGCATGCCTCCCAATACGAGCTCCCGGCTGCGCTCGCCGGATCCCGAGCTGCGCTTTTCGTTTCGCAATGAACCCGGCCTGATGCTCAAAAATCAGGAAGATACCTCCGACAGCGACCTTGTCACCGAAAGCCAGCGCCAGGCCGAACGCCGCGGCGCCTGGATCGTGCCCACGCTGTATGCACTGGGCGGCATTCTTACCTTGAGCGGACTTTACGTCATGCTGCGCGAAGAAAGCGAAGATACACCGCCCGTGCGCGTGCGGATTTTTCCCGGATTTTCCGGCGGCGGCGCACAGGCCAACATCAATATTCGCTTTTAAGCTGGATGATCCCTCTACTTTCTGATTTCTGACGACAATTTCTCCCAAGACAATCATGCACACCAGGTACCTGATTATCGGCGCCGGCATGTCCGGCCTCGCGTTCGCCAACTTTATCCATAGCGACGATTACCTCGTCTTAGAACGCGATGACGAAATCGGCGGCTGGTGCAAAACCGTCAAAAAAGACGGCTTCGTCTGGGACTATTCCGGCCATTTCTTTCACTTCAAACACCCGGAAATCGAAGCCTTCCTGCGCGAACGCATGCCCGCCGACGAAGTCATCACCGTCGTCAAAGACTCCAAAATCATCGTGGCCGATTCCTGGATCGAATTTCCCTTCCAGAAAAACATCCATCAACTGCCCAAACAACAATTCATCGACTGCCTCTACGACCTGTACTTCCGCGCCGAGGCAGCCGCCCAGTTCGATCCCTCCAGCTTCAAAGGCATGCTCTACGAAAAATTCGGCCGCAGCATCAGCGAGATGTTTCTCGTACCCTACAACGAAAAACTCTACGCCTGCGACCTGGAAGAACTCGACCGCAACGCCATGGGTCGCTTCTTTCCCCACGCCGATCTGACCGAAATCGTGCGCAACATGCGCGAACCTGACAACGCCTCCTACAATGCGACGTTTACCTACCCCAAAAACGGCGCGATCATGTACGTCAACGCCCTCAAACAGGACGTACCCGACGACCGCGTTTTACTTGGCGAAGGCCTGGCCTCGATCGACCTTGCGCAAAAAACCGCCACAACCACGCGTGGACGCACCATTTCCTTCGACTATCTGATTTCCTCCGCGCCCTTCAATCGCCTGCTCGAAGCCAGCCGCCTCGAACACGATGCCAGCGCCTTTACCTACAACAAAGTCCTCTGCTTCAATCTAGGATTTGACCGCAAAGGCCCCGAAGGCGTGCACTGGATCTATTTTCCGGAACGAAAATACAGCTTCTACCGCGTTGGATTCTACGACAACATTATGAATACCGACCGCATGAGCCTGTACGTCGAACTGGGCTACGCTGCCGACGCAACACCCGATATCAACGCCGCACGCGCGCGCGTCCTGGAAGACTTGCGCTCCGCCGGCATCGTCGATCAGCACGAACTCGTCGCCCACCACGATGTCATCCTCGACCCGGCCTACGTCCATATCACCCAGCGTTCACGCGACGCCTTCGCTCACTACACATCCCTGCTGGCGTTGCGCGGCGTGCACTCCATCGGACGCTACGGCGGCTGGACCTATTGCTCCATCGAAGACAATATCGTCGAAGCCCGCGCCCTGGCCGAACGCTTCAACGCTCTGCCCTGAGCACAAACTCCGCACACAAAAAAGCCTGCAAATCTGCAGGCTTTTTTCATTTCTTGATACTCATTTCTGGCTGGCTTATTCGCCCGTCGTCTTGCCCTGAGCTGGCTGCTCAAGCAACCAACGCGTCTGCTCGACTTCCTGCTCAATCTCCCACACCGCATCGCTCGTAACCGGGAACGTTGCCGGATCTTTCGCCGTTGCGCGATTGCTCGTCAAAAAGCTCACCATGACCAGCAATCCGAAAATCACCAGCACCACCGCCACCATATGCGTCGGTCGGATGCTCTGCATAATGGCTGCCCCGACATTTCCAGACGAACCGACGCTGCTGACCTTACGGGGTGCCTCCGAACCAGAAGTTTCTGGCTCGCGCGAACGCAAGGAAATCCGCTTACGCTCCTCGACCTTCGGCGTGTTGTGCAACTTACCAACCACACGCTCATAGGCATGCAAAATCGCTTCCGGATCCAGATGCAATTCCCGCGCATAATTTCGCAAATGACCGCGAATAAAAACTTCCGCTTCATACTCCTCAAAGCGGTCGCTTTCCAGATGACTCAGCATGGTTTTGGGAATACGGGTCATCGCAGCCATGTCGGACAGCGACAAACTTTTGCTCTCACGAGCCTCACGGAGCATCGATCCGGGCGTCATCATACTTCTTTCCTTGCTTACTACCAGGCGGTTACAATCTACTTCTACTTCTACGTCTTCTATTTCAAAATTTCTTCGAGGAGCGCTACAAACGGCCCAATCAAACTGAATTGCAATTCAATCTCTCAGCGCCACCCGTTGATACAATATAATCTTGTTTATGCAAGCCAAACTTGCGTGATATCAAGTGATTACAAAAAAGTCTGCAATTCTCTTTTCCCACGCCATATCTCAAACGGGCATAAATTCAAAACCCATTCACATACATTTTTCTTACCCACAGAATCAGACCACACTCCCTGCACTCTGTCAACGATTTGACAGGCGTTTCTCTGGAAAATTACACTCTGCCCGTAGTCAGCAAGCTGCCTTTTACGGTTTGCTACGAACTTGACACTGATCATGGTCGTTGATAGCAATGCCTTGACCTCTAAAGTGTCGCGTTCGTCCATAAATTATGACACGCTCATTGTTAATTGTTGCGACTATCGAGGGTCGCTCAATGGGGAAATGGTTTGAACTGCCTCTGCCGGTTTTGTCCTTCGCAGCTCAATCATTTCACCACCTCGAGGCTATTCAAGGAGAATGATTTCTATGATGTATCGTGTCTTTTTACCCGGCCTTATTTTTGTGGCGAGTGTGTTGCCGCTGAACAGCATCGTGAGTGTGGCTTATGCGGCGGAATTTACGGATCTCCTCGACGCAGCCGATGACTTCAACGATTTCGACGACACGACCTATAAAGCTTTTGATTTTCATATCGAGCCGAGTTTTCGTTTCTCCACCGGAAGCGCAAAAATCTCACGCGAAGCGCCCTGTGTTCCTCCTGGTCACGCAAGCCTGAATGATTCGCTGGTCGCCAACAATCCCAGGTTGATTCAAGAGCTCGGTCGCTGCTCCGAGCCCGGCATCGTCTTCAACAAAGAGATGCTGTACGAAGAAAACCAGAGCACACTCGATATCAAACTGCGCTTCGGCTTGTACAAAGACCTGGAGTTGCATTTCAACGTTCCCTACGTCCTGAGTTCGACACGCGGCCTGCAGTACGCCGACGACAACGCAGACCGCCCGGTTAATGAAAACAACTCTTCCGTAGACCCTTCGGATGCGCGCATCCGACGCGACGCCAACAATGTTTTCTCAAATGGCGATTCCGCCCAGCAGGCCATTGCCAAACTCGATCAGTTCAACACGTATCGCTACTTTGAGCTCACCGACCAGATGCGCAGCTATGAGCGCACCGGGTTTGCGGAGCCTTCCGTCGGAATCCACTGGGCACCGTTCAATGATGAGCGCGACGACACCAAAGCCACCCTGTTGATCGGGATGGATTACGTCATGCCCATCGTGCCCATCGCGCGACAGGACAACACCGCCGTGGGCAAAGGCGTCCATGAGCTGCAATGGAAACTCGCTGCCTCCAAGCGCTTCGACTGGATCGAGCCTTATTTCGGCATGCAGTACTTTTTGCCCTTTGCATCAACCGATTCCCCGCTCAAGCCAATCGCCGACCGCGACAACATCGGCCAGGTGATCACGAATCCTCCGCAACGTGCGCTGATCACACTCGGAACCGAGTTCATTCCGCATTCCAATGCCCTCACCGGTGAGCGCTACGCCATCGATCTGCGCTTCCAGTTTGGCTACACCAGCGAAGGTCGCGACTACACGCCGCTCTTCGATCATATGGCCAACAGCAATTGCCAGGGTTTGAGCATCGATGATGTGCTTCCTCAATTCGACAACACCGGACAAATCTCCAACCTCGACCAGGTTGCCTGCGCCTGGGTTGTACGTGAAGCTGCCAACGCCAGCGCCAGCCCCATTTATGATATTGGCACAGCCGTGCAAGGCACCGACAGCGATCGTCCCTTCAGCACCAACGGAATCATGACCGTGGAAAGCTATGGAACCTTCGCCGGCCAGCTCGCTTTCAATCTGCAGCCGTCACGCTACTTCCAGTTCCGTCTGGCAGGCGGCCTGACGCACAAGCAGCAACATTTCCTGACCAACTCGCGGACTGGTCGTAATTCCGAGCGAACCCAGGACAACACCGTCGCCCTGACCGGCCCTGATGCTCGCTACGAGCGCAACCCTGTCTACAATCCGACCTACGACTCGCCCGGCAGCCGCTTCCGTGTCGAACAGTACAATATCTGGCACGTGATGATTACGACCGCCCTGCAATTCTAAAAAGTCTTGCTTCTACAAAATTGACCACAAAAAAATCGCCCCGGCTTTCTTGATGAACCGGGGCGATTTTTTTATTCTCTATTCCTACCCAAACACTTTTTTACCGACAGAACTATTTGCCCTCACGTGCGCTGCTAATCTGCTCGATCCGCGCATAAATCTCGCTCTTCGGCACCTTAAACAGCTCGCTGACGATTTCTTTGATGCCGCGCGGCCGCATCCCTTCGTCTAAAAGCTCCTGAATCTTGCGGTCAATCGCCCGCTCCTGCTCGTCGTGTGCCGCCAGATCATCTTCCTGGCGCGGCCCCAGAATCACAACAAACTCTCCACGCAAGCGCTCACGCGCCTGCAGTGTTTCCAACACCGACTGCGCCGTTCCCCGCACATATTCTTCATGCAGCTTGGTCAGCTCACGTCCGACACAAACCTCCCGGTTGGCTCCCATCACCGCAACCACATCCTCCAACAAAGCCAGAATACGATGCGGTGACTCATACACCACGACGCTTACCCCCAGCGCGTCCACAATCTCCAGACGCTTACAGCGCGCAAGATGCTTTGCCGGCAAAAAGCCCTCGAAAAAAAACCGGTCGGAAGCCAGCCCGGAAGCGCTCAACGCAACCATGCCCGCAACCGGCCCCGGCAACGCCACAACAGGCAAACCCGCCTCGGCAACCGCGCGAACCAACCGATAGCCCGGATCCGAAATCGCCGGCGTTCCGGCATCGCTCACAAGAACGACGTTTTTGCCAGATTCCACGGCCGTAACCAGCATCTCAACACGCGCCTGCTCATTATGCTCATGATAACTCACCAGAGCCGGCACACCATCCACACGCGCAATCCCAAGCCGCTCCAGCAGCTTTCCCGTCGTACGCGTATCCTCACACGCAATCATATCCGCACTCGCCAGCGCTTCACGATGACGCGGCGAAACATCAGATAGATTTCCAATCGGAGTCGGGCAAATAATCAGCATAGTCACTACAAACGAATCTAAAAAACGGTTCAGAAATAAAAGCGCCGACTGCATTCCCCGAACCTCAGGAACACAGCCGGCGCCCACATAACACTTCTTACAACTGCTGGCGTTTAATCACTTGCCAATTGCCAGGCCCAGACGCTCGCGAAGCTCAAAGTACTCATCGCTGATGGAGAACAACACCATCTCACGAATCTTATCCTTGGGCGTGGCCTTTCCAATCGGAACCACATCATTCTTGATGCAGCTGGCTGCCTGGTGAATATCACCGCACAACAGCAGCCCCATACGAATCGCCGTGTTCTCACACTGCAACAGCCATTCCGACAGATTCGGGTTTTGCCCACTGCTCAGGAACTGCGCCATCGCCTTTTGAGCAGCCATCAACATCTGAGCCGGCATCTCTGCAATCTGACGCTTGACGATATCACCCTGCGCACCCAGCGATGCACCAATTCCAAGACTCGGATCGGTCATATCCATCAGCGCCATGAAGTACATACGCAACACCTCGGTCGGGAAACCAACCGACCCCAGATAATGCTGCGGCAACATCCAGCACAACGACTTGGCAACAATGAACGCAATTTCGCGATCATTGCTCTTCTGACGAACATCGCCACCAATAATCACCGTCGGCGGATCCGAGTTCGCATTGCGCATACCCAACGCCTGCGTCGCCTGCAAGTACACCTGCGGAGCCGGCATCAAACCAATGGTGCGCGCCGCATACGTGTAAATCTTGCTGAACAGAACCGGCTCCTCAAGATTGAGCAGATCCTTTTTGCGATGCACGTTCCAGACCTTGATCGGCTGAGCATAATGAGCGCGCAAGCCCTGCCCGAGAATGCTCATGATATAGCTGATCAATACGTCCTGACCCGGATGCGTCAGCAGCTTATACATCTCCTGATTGAAGCTACCCTTGGCTGCATGAAGATTCGCTCCCAGATACTGCCTGAAAAACGCCTCTTCCTGCTCGGATGCATGCTGCAAAAATGACAGCGCACCCGCCATGCACCAGGCCTTGTCATAGTTTTTCGTCTGGATATAGCTGCGGAACAGCACACGATAGCTATCAAAGCGGAACGGATCGTTTTTGATCAATTCCTTGTGCTGCTCAATCGCACCATCCGGATTATCGCCGGTCTTCTCATACAATTCGGCAAGAATCAGACGCAGCTTGGGCTCTTCCGGATTCAGACCTACCGCAACCTTATAAGCCTCGGTCGCAGTCTTCAGATCATTCATACGCGTACGGTAAATCTCACCGAGATTCTGCCACAACAGCGCACGAATACTCTGCGTTGAACCGTCTTCATGCTCGCTGATGCGATGCAACATCTTACGATATGCACGCGCCAACTCCTTCCAGTCACGCAGATCCGTCAAAATACGGTCAATAGCTTCAAAAGCTTTCAGCTTCTTAACGTCCTCATCCAACGCCAGTCCGAACAAGCGAACCGCTTCCATCGGATCCTGGATATTGCTGCGATAAATCACCGCAGCCATATAGTAGTACTCCGAACGACGGCTGGCATTCTTTTCCTGCGCAACGATTTGCATGAGAATATCGACCGACTCCGGCCACTGCTTCAGCCCCATGTACAGATCGAGCAGCTTACGCAGCACAACCATACTCGACGGCTCAAGCGACAGAGCTTCGACATAAATCTCAACCGCACGCTCCGGACTCTTGAGCTGCTCGACCACCATCTCGCCGATTTTCAGCAAAGTCGAGAATCGAACAATCGCATCCGATTCCGTCTGCAACAGCCACTTCGAGTAATGCAGAACCTCTTCCCACTTACCCATTTCGGTGTGGGTATCGATCAATGCCTGCAAACTCGGACGATGATACTGCTCAACCTCAAGCGCCTTCTCATAATACTGATTGGCCTTGCGCAGCTCGCCAAGGCGCTGACGAATCGAACCCAGTCGGAAGTAGACCGACACCAGTTCTTCGGCTTCGAGTTTGTCCGCATGATGAATCTGCAACGTCTGCAGCACCTGGCTTGCCGCCTCCAGTTCATCGCTGACATACAGCAACTGCCCCAGCCCACGAAGCGTCGCTACATCGTGCGGCTCAAGCTCATAAGCCTTGCGATACTGCACCAGCGCTGCACTGCTCTGCGCCAGTTGCTCATACGAAGTCGCAAGCTGCAGATGACGACGATGCATCTCCTCAGGAGCCACCGATTCATCGTCCTGCGACTCCTCAAGCAACATTTCGAGCAACGGAATCGCACGCTCCCAGCGCTGTTCGCTGATATACAGATCGATCAGCGGCGCTGCAGCCCGCGTATTCTGCGGATCATACTCAAGTGCAGACTCATAGTAATGAAGCGCACTGACCATATCCTCGAGCTTTTGCTCATACAGCACACCGACCTGGCACAGGCAATCCGCCTTAAACGGCAGATCCCGCGATGCGTCCTCGGCCTGCTTCAACACACGAATATGACCCTGCCAGTCATGCTGACGCTCGAACACCAGCGCCACGGCCTGCAGAGCCTCCTCGTACGTCGGCGCAATACGCAGAGCTGCCTGATACGATTCAGCCGCCGCATCATCATTATGCAACTCGGACTCAAGCAACTGCCCCATCCGATAATGCACGGCAACCTGCTCGTCCTCGCGCTCCAGCATGCCAGCCAGACGACGATACGCATCCACTGCGCTCTCGAAATTGCTGGTTCCTTCATACAACCAGGCCAATTCACGCCAGATCTCAGCTTGATAAACATCGATTTCCAGCGATTTTCCAAACGCCTCAATCGCTGCGTGCGCATCGCCAATCTGATCCCGCTGTACACGCCCCAGCTCAACCAACAACCGGGCACGCTGCGGCGAATTATCAGCGAGTAGCTCGATGTGACGATTCTGCGTATCGACCAGCTCAAACCAGCGACCCGTCTGCGCATACAACCGCTCCAGATTCTGGATCGCTGCTTCGTTCTCATACTGAATCGTCAACACATTGTTGTAAGCCTCGATCGCACGATCGACATCGTCAAACTGCTCTTCGAACAATCCTGCCAGACGACCATACAACTCCACCTGAATATCCGGATCGTGCGTCAACGTCAGTCGCTGCTCATACACATCAGCAACCTCATTCCAACGCTCGCCCTGGATATACAAACCTTCCAGCGCATACAATGCCGGCTCCGATGCCTGATCGACCGCCAGAACTTCGTTGTACGCCTGAATGGCCTGCTCAGCATCCTGAAGCTGATGCTCCCAGATTCCGGCAATGCGCGACTTGTACGCAACGATCTGTTCCGGATCGTAGGTCGTCTGCGCTTTCACGTTCAGAATCTCAACCAGATCCCGCCAGCGATCATGCGCCTCGTACGTGCGCTCCAGACTATCCATCGCAAGCAAATCGCTGTCATCGATCATCAAAATCTGACGATACGCATCGATAGCCGCGTCGGTTTCACCCATCTGCAATTCATAGAGTTCACCGAGTTTGCGCCAGATCTCAACCCGCTCTTCCGGCTCGCGAGCCAGCTCAACACGTGAACGCAGCACGTTCGCAAGCTCCGGCCACATGGCGAGTTTGCCGTACAGATCTTCGAGCAGATCCAAGATTTCGATGCTCTCCGGATCGATCATCAACGCACGCTGCAAGTGATACACAGCGTCGTCATACTGCTCGAGTTCTTGCGCGCGCCACTGACCAACCTGTCGATGCAACGCCGAAGCCTCCAGCGTATCGCCGAGCTGACCTACGACCTCGCTGAAATGCGAAACCAGGTCGTCCCACATGCCGGTCTGACGTGCCAAACGCTCAAGCTCGCTGACCAGACTCTGATCATCCGCCGTCTGCGGACCAAAGGCCGACAACAGCACAACCAGCGCACTTTCCGGCTGTTGGAGGTGCTCCTCAAACACGCGAGCAGCCTGCCGAAGTGCTTCAACCCGCTCAAAGACATCGTCTTCCAGCAAGCCGGCCCGATCCAGATACAGGTTCGCAAGCGCTGCCGAAGCCTCTTCCGTTCCCTGCTCCAGATAAATCGACTCCAGCGAATGGCTGGCCTGCATATGCGTCGGCTCAAGCTGCAGAACCTGCTCGTAGAAAGCCACGGCCCGATTTCGATCGAGCATCTTGGTTTCCCACATATCCGCAATACGCATCAACAGCTCAACCCGCTCGGCCACATCGTCCGTGCGGTCAGCCTTGATCTCAAGTACCTGCGCGCCCTCTTCCCAACGACTTTCCTGCAAGAAGAGACGTTCCAGATTATCCAGCGCAAGCCCGCTTGTCGGATCCAGACCCAGCACGTTCTTCCATGCATGAATCGCGGCATCCGGCTGCATCAGCATATCGCCCTGCACATCGCCAAGCTCGATCCACAACTCCAGTCGGCGCTCCTGCTCGACCTGCGGATGCGCGATCAAACGCTCCAACACATCCGGCAACTCATTGTAGTCGCCCGAACGCGTGTACAACTCGTGCAATGCATCCAACGCTGCGAAGTTTTCATAATCGATCTTCAGCGCATTCTGCCATGCCTCGATCGCCTGACCTTCGCTGTTGAGATAACTGCCGTAAATCGTTCCCAGCGTCTCAAACAACGACAAACGCTCCTCGGCCTGCTGCGTCAGCTCAACTTCACGCTCCAGCACGCCGACCAGATCCGCCCAGCGCTCTTCGTCAAAATATAGACGACGCAATTCACGCAGCGCATCCAGGCTATGCGGATGAACCGCCAAAACCTGATTCCACAGGTCAATCGCATCCTGACGACGATCGAGCATTTCTTCGGCCAGACCAGCCTGACGCGCAAAGAAATACGCCTGCTCATCCGGATCATGCGTCAATTCCGCACGACGCTCCAGCACACCAAACAAATCAGCCCATGCCTGACGCTCCGTATGCAGCTGCTCCAGCATCTTCAGCGCATTTTCATGATCCGGCTGAATGCCCAGAATCCGCTCGTACGTCTGAACCGCCTGTTCATACTCATCCAGCTGATTTTGGAAAAGCTGCCCCAGACGATAGCTCAGCTCAACTACCTCAGTTTCGTCATACGTGCCCTCAATACGGCGCTCAAGAATATCTGACAGCTCTGCAAAACGAGCCTGCGAGAGATAAATTCTATCCAGCGCTTCCAGAGCACGCTGCTCACTTCGATCCAGTCCCAGCGTTTTGAGATACGCCATTTCAGCGTCCTCAAACTGCTGCAACTCCTCGTCGAGAATCCGTGCCAGTCGCAGCCACAGATTCTTCGACGACTCATCATCGATCTGCGGACTATCCAGCGCACTCGCCAGATAACCTGCGCCCTGGCCCCAATCCACCGTCAGATCTGCCAGCCGCTCAATTTCATCAGCAACATGCTCATCGTCCGGCTTCTCAAACAAAGCCGCGCCATATGTCTGCATCGCGCGAGCCGCATCCTGCAATTCGCTCAAGTAAATACGCGCGATCTGCATCAAAACTTCGTAGCGCTCGTCCGAATCGCTCAGCAATCCAAGCCGCTGCGTGTAAATCTCCACCAGCTTGTCGTGCTGTCCCTTGTCCAGATAATACGGCTCCAGAATATCCGAAATCCGCTGCACTGCCTGACCGCTCATGAACATGCCCTCAAGCGAATCAATCGCCTGCGCATTATCCGGCTCGTCCAACAGCACACTCTGATACGTCTCAATCGCTGCATCTTCCTGCTCAAGCGCACTCTGATACAGCATACCAAGACGCAAACGCAGCTCCAGCGACTCTGCCGGCTCCGTTGTGGCATAAATCCGCGTACGCAAAATCTCCGCCAGCTCACTCCAACGACCCTCACGCTGATACAAACGATCCAGCGCTAGAATTGCCGTTTCGGTATCCGGCTCGATTTCCAACACACGCTCAAAACGCAGAATCGCCGACGACGCATCGTCGAGCTCTTCTTCATAAATCCGCGCAATCCGCAAATTCAGCGCACTGACCTGCTCAAAATCAGACAGACCGTTCAGGCGCTCATCCAGACAATCAATCAGCACGTCCCAGCCATCCAACATACCGGCCAGACGCTCCAGATTCTCAAGCAGTTCCACACGTCCGGCATCAACCCCCAGCGCTTCGACATACGTCTCAAACGCCGACGCATAATCGCCCAGACGCGTCTCAAAAATCGCACCAATCTCAAGATACAGCGCAATTTTGTGCTCCGAATCACTCGTCGCCTGAATCAGCAGACGATGCACGTGCACAAGTTTTTCCCATTGCTCGCTGTCCTGATAAATCGGCTGCAGCACATGCGCTGCCTCGGCCTCAAACTCGCCGCGCTCGATCAAACCTTCCAGCGCTTCGGTCGTCGCGCGATGATCCGGATTCTCCAGCAAAACGCCCCGATACACCTCGATCGCCTGCAACACATCGCTCAGATGCACTTCCCACAACCGGCCAATCCGGAAATTGAGATTCTGCCGATCGCTATCCAGTGCCGTCAGCGCAAGCTCCTGCTCAAGCGTTGCCAGCAACTCCGGCCACTGCTCAGTCTTCTCATAGAGATTGTCCAGCTTCTCGAGCGCCGCCAACTCCTGCGAATCCAGATCCAGAATACGACGGAACACTTCGATCGCTTCCTGATCTTCCTCCAGGTGCTCCTCATAAATAGCACCCATCACATACAGCAGATCTTTTTGCGCTTCGTCCTCGCCGCCGGCCAGAACCAACTTTTTGCCGTAAATCTCAAGCAAATCATGCCAGCGCTCCAGATGCGTGTACAACACCTCCAGCCGATCAATCGCATGCGCATCATTTTCATCAATGACCAGCACGAGATTATAAACTTCAATCGCGCCTTCGGCATCCTCCAGCATGTCCTCGCGCAACAAACCTGCCTGATACAACAGGTCTTTCTGAACCGCCTCGTCATCGACCAGCTCAGCTTTCAACACCAGAATCGAAACCAGCGGCGACCACTGTTCCAGATGACGATAAATCGTCTCCAGCTCTTCGACCGTCACCAGATCCGCCGGGAACAATTCGAGCACTTCGTGCAAACGAGCCGTTGCCTGCTCAAGCTGCGCAAGCGGTTCGATATACAACGATGCCGCCCGACGAAGCAGATCGCGCTTCACTTCCGGCTCAGCCTGGAATGCAGCTTCCTGCTCAAAAACCTGCACCAGCTCATCTTCCGTCGCCGTCAACTCGGCAATTCGATGCAAGCTCGCCAGGGTTTGCTCATTTTGAACGTCATCGCGCAACGCACGTGCAAACGTCGTAAACGCAGCACCGGCATCACCCGCACGCGTTTCATGCAACTCTGCAATCCGGTGCAACAACGCCACCCGAGTATTGGCATCGTCCTCGTTTTGAACCTGAACTTCGAGCGCCGTGATCAACTTCGACCACTCATCACGCTCAATATACAACGGCTCCAAAATCCGGCTGATGCGGCCACACGGCGCACGCTCATCCAGCATCAATGCCTCAAGCGCCGCCACCGCATGCTCATTCGCAGCGTCCTCGCCGATTACTTCCTCATACAGATCCACCGCACGCGAAACCTCGCCCAGGCGAGCCTCGACAACATCGGCCAACCTGTTCTTGATGCGGTGAGATTCCTCGGCTCCAGCCAGCTCGAGCTCAAGCTCAAGATTTGTGCTCAGCTCGCTCCACATCTCTTCGGTTTCAAAAATGCTGTTCAGCGACTGCACAGCCTGCAGATTCTGCGAATCCTTCTCGAGAATCTCGTGGTAAATCGCAATCGCTTCGTGCGCTTCTCCCAGAAGGTCATTGCAGATCGATGCTTTTCTAAACATCAGCTCTTCAACCGCTGCCTCGTCCGAAACCAGCGCAAGCTTGCGATCGTACACGCCCAGCAATTCACGCCACTGCTCGGTGCCGACATACAGCTCTTCCAGATCGTCGAGCGCCTGCATCGAATCCGGCCGAAGCTGCAAAATCTTCAGATAATAATCACGTGCCTTATCCGTATCCTGCAAATGCTCCGCATACATTCCTGCAAGCGAGAACTGATAGCTGACCAGCAACTCTTCATCGTCAATCGACGGCAGGAGTTCCTCATCCAGCGCAACCAGCTCACTCCACATCTCGTGGGCACTCGCGATTCTACGAAGCTGCTCGCGCGCCTGCTCATTGGCAGCATCCACACGAACAACGCGCGCATAGCTCTCAAATCCCAGCGCGCCGTCGCCCAGCTCCTCCAGATACGTCTGGCCAATCCGCTCCAGAAGCTCGACCTGCTCCTGCGCACTTCCACTGGCCGCATGACGAATTTCCAGAACCTTCACAAAATCATGCCACTGCCCATGAACCTCATAATACGGTTCGAGCAACACAGCCGCCGCAAGCGCATGCTCCTCAAACTCAAGCAGGCCCTCCAGTGCTTTAGCCGCTTCCGAATGATTCGGACGCCAGCCCAACACAAGCCCCAGATTTTCGACCGCTTCGTTCAGCGCACCCAGATAATGCATGCACAAAACGCCCAGCTCAAACCGAAGACCGGACAACTGCTCAATTTCGTCTTCCAGATAATACGGCGTCGACGACAGATCGACAGCCTCCAGATCATCCGTCAGCTCAACATGTTCCGACGCATCCGATACCTCCGAAATCTCAGACGGCTCCGATGCCTCCGAAATTTCAGACGGTTCCGACACTTCCGAAATCTCTGAAATTTCTGATGATTCCTGGTCCAGCGTCATTTCGCCATCGACCAGACGCGCTACCAACTCCGCATCAGCACTCTGCGCGGTTTGTACGCTGGCCACACGACTCGCAAGCCGTGCACGACGCTCAATCAAATCGATCTCGCCGCGAATCACATCCGCGAGCGCTTCATGCTGCTCTTCCAGCGCATACAAACGATGCAGGCTGCTCAGCGTAATTTCATTACGCGCATCCAGCTCAAGCGCTTCCTTCAAACGCTCAATCGCAAACACACGATCCGACGCCTGCTCTTCAGCAATCGTCGCCATGCCCTGCAGAATTTTCACGCGTGCATCACGATCCGATTCCAGATTCAAACGATGACGGAAAACCTGCATCAGGTCATCCCAACGCTCGCTTTCCCAGTAAATCCGCTCCATCGCCTCAAGCGCGCGCAGATTATCTGGCTCAACTTCCAGAACAGCCTCGAATTGCTCAAGCGCGCCGTCAAATTCATTCAATTCTTCTGAAAGAACCCGACCCAGACGCAGCCTCAATTCTTGCGTATCGTCCTGCGAAAGCTCGCCGCCCAACACATCGCGATAATGTCCGACCAGCTCACGCCACAGACCAGACTCACCGGCCGCGACTTCAAGCTCGACAAGCACCTCATCGACAGCTGCCGCTTCCAAAAACACGCGCGCATACCAGCTATATGCGCCGGCCCAGTCCTCAAGCTGCGTCTTGTGAAGCTCCGCCAGCTTCAGCTGATACTCACGTCGGTCCGCAATATCGCTACGATGGCTCAAAATAATTTCGAGCACATCCTTCAGCTTCTGAGCATCGCCCGCTTCCGTGTAAATCGGCTCAAGCTGAACCGCTGCGCCTTCATTCTGCGCATCCACGCCAAGCACACGCTCCAGATTTCGCTCCGCACGCGAAGTATCACCCAGTTCAACGCGCCAGACACGCGCCGCACGCAGCAGCAGCTCGATCTTGACGTCGTCTTCTTTCATCGTGCTGACAAGCGTTTCCAACAAGCGCACAAGCTCAGCATACGCATCATTCGATGCATAAAACTCTTCCAGCGCCGCCCAGTCCCGCCCGTCAATATACAAACGCTCCAGCGACTTACGTGCCTTCAAATCATCCGGCGCAAGCTCAATCGCACCCTTCCAGGCCGCAATCGCACGCGCCGGATCTTCCAGACGCTCCGCATACAACGGCGCCACTTTTTGATAGAGTTTCATCTTCTCATCGACATCCGATGCAAGACGAATTTTCTCTTCCAAAATGCCAGCCAGCGCCTCGTAATCACGACTTTTGTTATACAGATTTTCCAGCGCATCGAGCACATCGCCATCATCCGGCCCGAACTCACGCGCACGCAACCAGAGCTGTTCCTCAACCTCCGGCTTGCGCAATTTCTCCGTCGCAAGCTGCGCAACTGCTTTCAAGCCAGCCGCTTTTTGCTCCGCAGCCTCGAACGTGTCGATCTCGCGCAGATGAATATCGACCAGTTTTTCCCAGTCGCGACGTTTTTCATACGCTTCTTTCAAAAACGCAATCGCGCCGCCATGCACCGGCTCAATTTCAAGCACCGATTCATACGCCTTGATCGCTTCCGCCTGATTACGGAATTTCTCCAGAAACAGCTCCGCAATCTGCGAATAAATCGCAACCCGCGCGCTCTTTCCTTCAACCAACTCAGCCTTCGTCTGCAGCATGTTGATCAAGTCCGCAGACATGTTCAACTCGCCGTACAGCTCGATCAGCTGGTCAATTGCATCCAGATTTCCTGCATCCAGTGCAAGAATTTCCTTATAGATATTGATCGCCATGCGATCGTGCTTCATTTCGTTGCGATAAATCCGAATGACTTCATACAAAAGATCGATTTTGTCTTCGCTACGATCTTCGCCCAGCCCTTCAACTTCTTGCTTCACCAGGTCGACATACATCGGCCATTTTTCAGTGCGCTTATAAAGCACTTTCAGACGATTTCGCACCTGCTCGTCATCGCCAAGCTGACGTTCCAGACGGCGCAAGGCATCGACTTCTTTATCCGAATCCGCAAGCGCTGCCGCCAGATCTGCCATGCGAAGATAAACGCTCTTGGTTTTCTCATCCGCATCCAGATCAGCATAACGCGTTTCCAGCGTACGCTGGAATTTGCGCCAGTTCTCCGTTGCTTCCGGCAAATCATCCAGCATGCTGAGCATCGCTTCATCCTGGATTGCCGTCGCGTATTCACGCGCTTTTTCAGAATCGTTCTGATTATAAAACGCAATGCGCGCCTTAATCGCATCGCCATCTTTGGAACCGCTCTGGTCAACAAGCGCCGCAACTTCGTTCCAGAAGCCAACACTTTCGCTCAGATAATTTGTCCGGCGATAATAAGCCAGACCGACCCCACGCTCGAGTGCATCCTGCCAGAGCGCCAGCGCAATGCCGTCATCCTCACGATGTCGCGATTCCAGACGAGCCGCGCGCACCAAAAGACGCAAGAAATCTTCTTCTGACTGCGCGTTTTTCGCTTTTGCACGCAATCCATTCACGCGATCCTGCCAGCTCAACTCGGCCGCAGCTGCAACCTCTTCTTCCACGATTTCAGCAACTTCTTCGGCCGAAATCTCTGCTACTTCTTCATTTTCATCGACAGATTCGACTTCGCTGCTCTCCGAAACTTCAGATGCTTCCGAAACCTCAGACACTTCCGAAACTTCGGATACTTCCGACGGTTCCGAAACTTCCGAAACTTCCGAAATCTCCGAAACTTCCGATACAGGAACCGGCGGCGGCATGACCGGTGGTTCCGATTCCTCGGACACTTCCGAAATCTCTGAAACCGGAACCGGCGGCGGCGCGGACGAGCTTTCTGCCAATTCCGCGTCATCCAGCAAAAACTCATCCAATTCCATCGTCAGCGGACGATCTTCTTCTTCTTCGCCCTCTTCACCGGCGTCGGATTCTTCCGCACTAAATTCCACCGAAGATTCGCCCATTTCAAAAACAACAGGTTCATCCTCAACCAGGAACTCCTCAAGATCCATCGTCACCGGACGATCCTCGTCCTCTTGCTCGGCCACGGATTCCGCCGCCAGCTCAAAATCCTCGTCCGCCGCACCGGCAGCTTCCGATTCCTCCTGGCCCGCACCTTCCTCCAGGCCAACCAGCCCGTTCAATGCAAGCTCATTATTCGGGTCAAGCTGCAACGCGAACTCAAAGCACTGCGCTGCCGCCTCTGAATTATTCAGATAATCACGGTACAACTCGGCAAGCGTAATCGACTGTGAAACCTGCTGCTGCGAATCCTGGGAAGACTCAATTTCCTCGACCAGAAGTTCTGCCAGACGAACCCAGGCCGACTCCTTACGCGCCAGCAATTGCCGTGACCACATCGCAATAATATTGGCCGGGTCAAGCTGCAACGCCCATTTATAGGCATTATCCGCTTCCTCGGAATTCCCTAAGAAATCCTCCAGAATGCTGCCCATGCGCTGATACAAACGACTTTTATACGCTTCATCCTCGCCATGTTCGACCGCTTCCAAAAAGAAGCTCAATACCTGCTCGCCATCCGACTCCAATGCAAGCTGAAACAGATACGCTTCGACCGAAACCAGCGTGTCTTCACCGACGGCCAGCGACTGGGCAAGCAGTCGCAAACCACGGTCTGTATCCTGCAAACGCGTCCCGGCCATCCGAGCCGCTTCCAGATAAAGACGAGCTGCCGCATCACGCGAATCAAGTTCCTTAGCGCGTGACTCAAGCAGTGAAACCAGTTCTTCCCACCCTTCCTTTCGAGCAAAAACTTGCTCTAACCTGCCTACCGGGGCGAGGTCGTACGGGTTGGCTTCCAGTTGGGCGACAAATTGCTGAACCTGATTTTCGCGATCCATGAGCAATCAAATCTCTCTAGATTTCGTTGAAGGCCATCTCCAACACGTTGGGACTCATTACCCCTCGCATTCGAAGACTTCAGTGACCAGTGATGCCGAACGGCGATCGAAAAACGCACATATTGCAAATGCGGCGAGCCAACAACCACGTCAACCGCCGCTTAAACATTCAAAAAACACTTCCTAATTTACAAGCAAACCCAAACAACTTTGTCATGCCCTATAGCACACACGGCAGAATCCGGCAATGTACTCCCCGGTCTACCATTGTGCGTATGAACCCTGAATGTACACAGAAAATTACCTGGCTTTTTCACGCAGCTGCTGCAGCAATCCCTGCGCTGCGATCAATCGAGCCTGCTCAGCGCCCTTTCCATAGGAATCCAGGAAACGCTGCAAGACCTCGATGGCCTGCGTATCCTGGCCAAGGCCCTGATAAGCCACCGCCAGGTTGAACACCGCTGTTGGATGACCACTCTCCAACTCCAGCGTCTTTTGAAAACTCGCTGCGGCATCCGTATAACGCTTCAAATGCAACTGAGCCAGCCCGCGCCCGTGATACAGCCGCGCGACATCGGCATTATTCTGAATGCCATTTTCATACACTTTGAGCGCACTGTCATACAGCCCGAACCGCACATACAAATCACCCAGTGCATGATAATGCGCACCGCCACGATCTTCCCGATCCATCCGCAAGCGCGGATTCGCATGAATCGCCTTCATCAAGCTCTCCACCGCGTCGGGATACCGACCGACAGCTTCCTGGCTTAAGCCCAGACGAAACCACGCACGCGAATAATCCTCCCGCACCTGCACACATTTACGAAGCGTCGTAATCGCGTCTTCGTGCTTGCCTTTCTCTGCAAGAACAGCGCCCAAACGATACAAATACTGAGGATTCTCCGGCGAAACATCGAGAACTTCACGATAATATCGCTCGGCATTATCGTAGTCGTTAAGTTTCAGATGATAAACCTGGCCCAGGAAATACAGCGGATCAGCATAGGTCGGATCATGTTTAGCCGCTTCTTTGAAACGGTCCACCGCCTCCATTGTCCGGCCATTATCGAGCGCTTCAACTCCAAGATTCATCTCATTAACGGCAAGCGCGCGGTCCTGACTGCATGCCGCAAGCGTCACGAAAGCCAATAGAATCAGCAATAGGCTGACACTTCTGCCTGCTCGACGGCTTTGTGTTGCGATACTCCCGGAATTACTCGCTTTCTTCATCCGTATAGCCTCCGACCTTTTGAAAGTATCCTGCAAGTTCTCTCCGTCTCTTCAATCCACCAACGGAATTCGCCCCCATCATACTAGTCATGCACACTGGCGGCAACCGCGCCGTTGCACGAAAATACGATGTTTTTTTCATCCAGTTCTATTGATTTCCGGACTACGAAAAAAGCTCCGCTACCGAAATCCGGCAGCGGAGCTTTTCAAAATCCTGGAATCTACAAATCTTAGCTGCTGAAGTTGAACGGATAGTTCACGATAACGATCCCGCCACCCTTCGGCTCGGGGAACATCCAGCGACGGATCCGGTCGTTGATACAGCGCTCAACCGCAGCGTTGTTCAACGAGGTTTCCGTTGTAATGGAGGATACAACCGAACCATTTGCCGAAATCGTAAAGCGTACCGTTACGCGGCCGGCCAGATTTCGATTCTTTTGCAGCTCGGTTTCGTAGCAATACGTAATCTCACGACGATGCTGACGCACAACACGCTGAATAATTTCTCGGTCCAACGAACCGGTAATTGCCGGACGGCCCGGAACGATTTTCGGCTGGAGCGTATTACGATCTCCCAGACTCGCCTCGTTCTTACCATAACCTGAGCCACCACGACCACCGCCACCGCGACCAGCCGTGCCAACATTGGCCATTCCGATTCCGCGCTCAGAAACGCCGCCGCCACCGCGACCAGCACCGTGCAAACCAAGCCCGCCCATACCGCGTGCTTCACCGACGCTATCTCCGGTCAGATTACCAAGCGCATGAATCGCATCGCTACCAACCGACTGCGTACCTGAGCCCCACATGCTGCCAACTTGATTGTCGTTAAAAACAGCCATCGCACCGGCAGACATCGCAACTTCAGTATCCCGAATTCGCTTCAGCTCAATCTCGGTATTGTCGCTCGGTCCCTCAATCTGCAGCATTTTATTGGATTGATCGCTATCTTCCTTACCGGCCTGACCTTCATCACCCTTATGCTTGGCAGCGGCCTCTTCATTGCCATCGTCACCAAGCCAGTCCGGTTTGACTTCTTCCTCTTCCTGCTCCGGCTTGATCAACATCTGCGCGAAGCGATCATTGGCTCCAAAAGCATCCAGCTCCAGGCTGCGAGGATCCCCATGCGAGGTCAAAACCAGCATCAGCAGCGCCACATGAATCAGCGCACTTGCACCAATATACGCAATGGATTCCCGGTCCACCGAAAATCCACCGCCGACCAGCACGGGCAGCGTCGAAAAGCGAATCAAAAACGTATTGTCGTCCAGGTCAATGCGAACACTTGTACGCGCACCAATCGGCAAAGAGTACGCACCAGGAACTTCCGCACTGCTACGAGCAAGCCCTGCACTGATGACTTCCTGAATCGTATATCTGTCATCACCATTTTGAACGAGGCCCTGCATCTGCGGCGTCAGCGTAACTGCGTAACTTCCATCCGGCGAATGGGCCACCAGCGGGAAAGCATCCTGAGAAATCGCTTCGTTCTCAATAACGAAATCATTCTTCTCACCTGCACCTACAAAAACCGTGCGCGCTTTCGGAAAAGAACTTACGCTGAGTACATGATCCTGCCAGAGAAACGCCACTTCAAGCGTATCGCCACCAGTCTCCGAGAAGAATGTTTCTGTATAAACTTCCGTGTCACTCGGCCCCTGATACGCATCTTCATCGGTCGAAATCCACTCACCTTGCGGATCATAGTAACCCTGAAGAACCTGATACGCGCCGTATTCATCCGTATAGATATAGCCGGCATAGTAGTTACCGGCTTCGTCATAATACGCCGGATGAAAATTACCGTACTCGTCATACTCGCCGACCATTGTGTAGCACTCGACGAGCGAACCATCAGCCAGACGAACATGGTTGGCAGGAACCGCAGCAGCTGCAGCATCGACAACCGGAGCCTGTGCTGCAGCTCTCTCTGCACTTTCCGCGGCAGCCAGCCGTTCTGCCAGACTCGACGTAATCATGGTCGCTTCGCCAAAATCATCGTCGAAACTATCGAAACTGGCAGCAGCTGCAGCAACCGGCGCGGCAGCAGCTGGCGCAACGGCTGCTGCTGCCTGCGCGCTCACATAGCGGACCCGGAGAACTGTATTCCCAAACTGAATCGTATCACCGTCACGCAGCTCGGCCTTGGTGATCTTATCGCCGTTGACCAGCGTCCCCGAAGCACTACCGAGATCCATAACCGTATACGCGCCATCACTATTGCGCTCAATCACAGCATGAATACGTGCGACATCTGGATCGTCGAGACGAAGATGAGAACTGGAGAGCTTGCCAACTTTGATCGCATCCAGGTCAAACTCCTGCGTTCCCTGGAGCTCCCCATTGCGGACGATTTCAAATTGCACTGTCACGTTGCTTTGACTCATCACCATGTACCTTTTCAGCCAATGTTTTCAACAGATAGCAAGATCCCGACGCCGCGCACTGAGACCCTTGAGCCGAACCAACCCGACTAGCGTCCGCTTCTAATACTTACTCAGAGTGATTCCACGCTTTTCAACATCTCGGGAATAAAATCCGAGCGGATGTTGATCAAACTACTTGTCTTTCCGCGCTGATCACCGGTGATATTTGTGCCATCCGGCTTAACCAGATTACCTTCGACATCATCACCGTCAAAATCATACACGGTTTCTTCTTTATAGACGACGTCTCCGTCTCCCTGGTCACCGCGAGCGGCTCCGGCCGTCGGCAATGCCTGCCCAAATGCTACAGCCGGCATAGCCATGGCACCTACAACAAGCAACGGAATAAGCTTTCGAATCATGGGGGCTCTCGTCTGGAAGAAGTGAACATCTCTATATACTAGAGACATCACCGAATCGATAAGGTTCCTAACTTTTATTTTTTTTGCAAAAATTGTCTGTGCAGCACTTACTTCAGCCAATTTCTGCTCCGGCACTACACTTTCCAGGGCGTGGTCTGTACCAGAAAGTCTCTTGAAAATTATCATAGAAACCACGCCCTGCAAAGCCTACGCGTACCTTACTCCTGGGGCTCGGCCTCGGCCGTACTTTCACCCTCAGCAGCCTGCTGACTCTTTTCCCATTCTTCTTGCTCGCGCATCTGCTCGGCGATGTCGATTTTCTGCTGTTCCATCATTGGAATCTGCTCGTTCGTCATCGCGATGATCTGGTTCACCTGACCAATCCTGTCATTGGCCTCCTGACGAGCATCGGTATTGTCGCTCTTATCCAGGAACAGGTACTGACGATAATGCTCCAGCGATTTCTCGTAATGCACAATCGCCTTCTTCAGGTTCGCAATATTCCAATCCATCATCTCAATCGGATCTTCTGGAGGCGCGCCATCCGCTCCCATCTGGGCGTTTTGGGCAAGATGTTCGTGTTCCAACACGCCAAGGTTGAACTGAACCATGGCATTATCTGGATCGAGCGCGAGCACCTTGTCGTAGTATTCGCGCGCACTTTCAAGATCTCCCAGCCCGCGCTTGCATACAGCAATCGAAATCAACGCCTCGACGTCTCCTGGACGATGCTGCAGCGCCGTTTCAAACAAATTCAGTGCGCGTTCATAATCACGCACGTTCAAAATAATCGCCCCCATATTCAGCAGCGCCGGAACATGGTCGGGCTTGAGCTCAAGCGTTTTTTGAAAGTTCGCAATCGCCGCCGTAACGTCGTTTTGAGCAAGCTCAACCAGGCCGAGAACATTGTACAACTCCGGATCATTCGGATTGATCTGCACTGCGTTCAACATCACGAGCTTGGCAACGCCGTAATTTCCGCGGTTGTAATAAATCAATGCAAGGTTTGTGTACGGTCGCGTGTTTTGTGAATCACCTGCCAGAGAACGGCGCGCATGATTTACGGCCTCGGCATAGTCACTGCGCTCACGCAAAATCGCACTGATATTGTTGTGAGCTTCCGGATTATACGGCTGTACTTCCAGAGCTTTCTGGAACAATCGCCAGGCTTCTTCCGGCTGATCATCATCCAGCGCCATCATCCCCAGATTCACATAGGCCGCACCCAGCTCCGGCGCATATTCATACGCCTTGGTATATGCCTTACGCGCCTCCTCGCGCTGCCCATTGGTCTCGTGAATCAGCCCGAGATTGAACCACGCCTTGCCAAAACGGCTGTCTTCCTTAATGGCACGCTCGAGATGATGCTGGGCCAGCGCCAGATCTGGACCATCACTCTTCTCGTACGCAGCAACAGCCGCTTCGAACTCACGGATCGCATCCTCGTTGGATGTCCCTCCGCTGGTCTGTTCCACCACGGCCTCATCCGGCTTTGCCTTCGAGCTACAACCCGAAAGCACAAACGAGGCTGCAAGCATCACAATCAAAAGAGCTGTCGTTGGAACACGAAGCATACGCACAGCTTTGGGGCGAATAAATGTCAGAGTTTCGTATGACATGCGAAGTCGTCCTCGCGAAAAAGATGGTTCGTGCATTCTATGATGCCGAAGCAATGGTACGCCTCGCTTCGGCCCTACCTGGTATCAACCCGATGTCCTTACGAATCCGGGTTTGAATCCGCATCAGTATTCGTAACATCCTCGGCACTGCCGAAATCACTTAACAGATCCTCATCCTTGACCGTCTTGATGAACGATGCCGACATGAATCCAGGATTATAGTGGGTCGGCTCAGCACGCATCTCCGAGGGTTTGCGGAAATCCCGTGGACGCAGCGATGCCAGGCGAACTTCCGCATCACGGCTATACTTATTGAACCAGCTCGACTGACGCGAAGCCTGCAACGCTTGCATATAAGCATTGACCGCGCGCTCTTCGATCATCGTGGCCTGGTCTTCCAGAATTCCCCGATAAATTTCCTGCTGATCGTAGCTCAGACGCGCCGGTGCCGGGCTTCTACGGATGGTATCAGCAAAGTCCTGGAACTGCGTTCCGATTCGATACAACGCAGCGATCGCCCAGTCCGGCCGACCAAACAAAATGACTTCTTCATAAATCTTTTGCGCTTCCTCGGCGATTTTCATCTTCTCACGCAGACGATTCTGCAAAACCCGCTCATTCGGCGAATCGATTTTGATGGCGGTCATTTTCTCGAAAATGCTTTCGCCGATCATAAACTTCGCCTGCGCCGCCGCATCGCGACCGCTCACCAGAGCCTCTTGCTCTTCACGCGGAAGCGCATTGAAAACCTTCAAAGTACGCTCAAAATCCTGCAGCGCCTGCGCCTTATTGCTGCGCGTTCCGGTTTCCCAGCGATGCAAGCCAATCGCAACATGGGCCTGCAAGAGCTGATCTTTGGAACCTGTCCGCGAGTACTTACGGATGAACTCCTCATACTGCGCAAGCGCATCACGTTTTTTGTTCTGCAATTCATAAATCTTGGCGATCTCGAAGAAAACACCGGCTGCTTTCTCCGGATTCTTCTTACCAAACAATGACAAATAACGATCGTAGTTCGCGATCGCCAGATCATACTGGCCCAATCCCTGACGGAAGGTCGAAGCGTTCGCAAGTGCTACTTCTGCGCTCTCATGGTCCGGGAAGTTACGAACAAACAACTCATAAAAACGCGCTGCTTCGCTATAAACAGCCAGTGCGTGATAGTTACCGCCGATATTGTACAAAGTCTGCGGTGCCAGCGGAGATTCCGGACGCTCACGCAACAGGAACACGCGAACCTGAATCGCACGGCCAATCTCTTTCATCCGCTCAAAGTCCAGAGCAGCATTGTAGAGAGCCTTGTCAACCTGCTCACTCTCCGGGAAATCGCGTGCAAACTGGATAAAACACTGCGCGGCTTCGTTCCAATCTTCCTTGTCATCGAAAACCGTACACATCTTAAAGCGAATCGCCGTCTGCAGCCCGACCGTCGCCTCACGGAATTCTTCATCCTTGATCGGATCTTTTTCGATGTACTCCAGCACCGCCGCGTACAAACCATCAAAATCTTGCAACAGGTTCAACGAGTCCAGATGCAGGTTCGCTGCGATCACGCCCAGGCGATGTTCGGAGTGATTGAAGGCGATGTCGCGGAACAACTCCAGCGCTTCTTTCAAATGATCAAAATCATAATACGTGCGCGCCATCGTGTACTTTACGTCCACGATTCTTTCGCCCTGCGGAGCGTATTTGATGTAGTTATGACCGGCCCGCAGCAAGCCCTGATGCGTCTCCGGAATTTCCTTTGGCGTCGGCACAGGCACAGGCCCATCGCCTTCGTTATCAAAATTTGTCGCCAACTCGGCCTGCTGTTCTGACGTATCAATCATTTTGAAATACGACAAAACCGTTGCCAGAACTACGTCCTCAGTAAACTCACCCTGCGGATTGATGGCGAGTACCTTTTCATAGGCTGCAGCCGCCTCGTCCCACTTCTCAAGCTGGTACAAAAGCTCGCCGTAAAAGAAGGTCGTCGCATAGAGATGATCATTTTCCGGGAACGTTTCCAGGTAGTATTTGTACAGGAAATACGCCATCGCGTACAAATCGCCACTTTTGGTGCGCTGCGCTTCGCGATGATACGTCGTGGCCCAGGTTCGAACCAATTCCTCAACACGGATCTTCGTCTGTGCATACTTCGCTTGATCGATATCCGTGAACTTGCCCTGATCCGCGATCTGAACCAGTCGCATCAACCGAACCAATTCCTCGATGCTTTCCTTGCTGTAGGCGTTCATCGTGGTCTGATTACGAACGATCTCGTACTGATAATCGATCGTCTTCACACTGTCCGGCGCAAGACTGATCAACTCGCGATACATCCGCGTCGAGTCGATCAACCGGTCACCACCCATATCGGAATAGTGAACCGCCAGCCGTTCCGACATATCAAACCATTCGGGATCTTTATCGGCGATCTTCTTAAAGAATCCGATAGCCTTATCGGCCGAACCGATGTGCGCATAAGTCCGCACAATATCATTGCGCGTCTGACGCACCAGGCTGTTGCTATTCGCATCGTGCGGACGGCTTCGTGCCGTTTCTACGACCTTGATAAACTGCTCAAGCGCACGATCCCTTTGCCCCATATTGTAGTACGTCCAGCCCATTTTATAGAGAGCATAGCTGTACACCGAGGACTGCGGATATTCCGTAACTTTCTGATACGCAGTCAATGCGCTCCGCATATCGCTTTCGTCGAAGTAATACTCTCCGAAATACAACAGCACGTTCGGAATGAACTGCGTCTGCGGATAATCAGCAATCAAGCGCCGGAAAATATCCAGCGCCTGCTCCTGCTTATCGATCTCCATCAGGTTGGAGCCCAGATAGAAATAAACCTTATCCAGCTCTTTGAAATCCGAGTAATCCCGAATGATATCGACATACAGCTGTACGGTTTCCTCACGAAGACGCTTGGCTTCGTCGAGCATATCCTTGACAGCCGCCTCACAGGTCCGAAGCCGTCCCGCATCGCCTGCTTGCTTGAGTTCATAGCATTCGTCGTTTTTCTCTACCGATGTCCGCTCATAATATTTTGAGCGTTCCCAGTAGATTTCCGACAGATTGAAAAGCAGCTCTGCACGCCGTGGATCATTTTTGGCCGACGAACGAATCATCTCACGAAGCTGTACAATCGCCTCATCCTGGCGCTGTAAGCTCTCAAATCCACGCTGCTCCAGAAAGTTGTCCGCACTAAACTTCGGTGCTTCCTGCTCGTCCCGCAAACTCGGTGCCGCCGTTTGCTGCGTCGTTTCTTGAACGCGAACTGCCCTTTCTTCTTTTTCCGGTTCTTCTTGAGAATACCCTTCATGGGGTACAGTCACTAATGCAGCGGCTACAAGCCAGCCCGTCAATACGACAGAATTGCGGCGTAATAACGCCTTCGGAAAACGCATCATCTTGAAGCTCCTGCTCGGGGCATCGGGGTTATTACAGGGGGGACGATCATTTTCGTAATTGCCGCCGACAAACGACGGCAATCCGGGTGCTACCTGCTTTTGAGAACGTCGCATTTAGCGCCTGCACTCAGAATTAATGCTGAACACATAAAAGCCCAGCTCATCACGCCAGTACTCTCCGTCAAAGGTCCAGTACAGCTGTTCATCGCTCAAATTCAGCTTGGGATCTTTCTTGGCCTGCCCCTCAAGCATCATTCCTGCTCGAATATCAGCTTCGATCTCGCCACGCTCAGCACGCGCAACCTCAAACAAAATGCGCTTTTGCTGCATCACCAGATCTTCCAGCTCACGAACCACACGTTCCAGACGTTGCTGCGTCAGTTCACCAGCTCCCGTTACCGCAAAGCTATTGGCAACACTCGACTCCTGAATCAGCTCATCACCCAGCCGGCTTGATTTCCAGGTCGAGGGCAGCGATTCCATCTTTTTCGCTTCTTCCGCAATCGCATCCACCAGCTCGAAGCGCTGGCGAACCTGCTCGTCATCAACAGCAGTCGCCATAATACGCGCCAGCCGCGCATCATAATCGCTCTTGCCTGCGCGCAGCTGCTTGGTCCACTCGTACATCTGCGCCGGATCTTCATTGCGCTGCAAAACCGACGCAATCTCCTGACGCAAGCCATCATACGTATACTCGTAATCCTCGAGCACATTGCGGACGCGGTCGTATTTGCAGTTATAAAAATAAATCACCGCCGAAAGCACCGGTCCTTCCGGGAAATAAGCATCACTAAAGAACGGCGCGTTCAACGTATGCAAATTACCCAGAGCCTGGTTGTACTCATCGACCTGGAAAGACGCCCAGCTCGACTCAAACAACGCCTGCAACCACATCGGCGAAGTACGGTTGATGCGCGAATAATAGCGAAGACTCGTATCAAACGAACCCGTCGAGTAAAACACACGCGCCATACCCAGATTCGTCAGATCCAGCAGCTTACGCTCCGCATTGGTCAACCGACCATTCGTCTCATTGCGCTGGCTCAAATAACGCAGCACATCGCGAAAAGCATCGACCGCCGGCTTCGCATCATAGTTCGCAACATGCGTAATCCCCGTTAGATAGCGTGCCTTCGCATACAACTCACTGCGCGATGTCACCATATTGAGCAGAGCCAGAGCCTGATCGATCTCCAACGTATTATAGAAATAGCGCCCGACCAGATACGCATACCGATCCCGATACTGCTCGGGAACATCCGCC
Organism: Lujinxingia vulgaris; assembly: GCA_040393065.1. GTDB lineage: Bacteria > Myxococcota_A > Bradymonadia > Bradymonadales > Bradymonadaceae > JACCWM01. The sequence goes on from JBEBUW010000026.1 coordinate 32,461, forward strand.
GGGAAACGATCCACATACGCTGCCAGTCGCTCATTCAACAGCGCATCGCCAGAGATGACATCCGTCAAAAGCAACAATCCGCGCAACGCCGCTACATAAAACGGATGAAACTCGCCCTGATCGACGATTCGCCCGAAATACGCAAGCGAGCCCTGGTACAGCTCCATCCGAAACAATGTCTTCGCAAGCTCGTACTCCGCTTCCGGAAAATACGCCTCCGCGCCCATCGCCTCATCCGTCAAGACATTATGAAAGACAAGACTCGCTTCGGCATATTTCTTCTGCTCATAAAGCTGCTTGCCCTCATTGATCAGTTCTGCCAGATGCGCGATCTCGCCGATCGATTCGACCTCATCAGCTCCAAAACTCATGTCATCAGCAAATACTGCCGTGGGGGCGCCGATTAGGGAACCCGTCAAAAACATGACGGTAGCAAAACGCTTGAACATATAGATCGCTCCAGATTGATAAATACTCAGGGCTGTTCCACGTCACGGTCAGGCGACGTTCCCACAATTCATATTGATTTCAGGTCTAGTTACGAATGTTAGACGACTCTACACAGTATTTTGCGCCCGACTGAAACACGAACTCTTCACATTGACCATTGGGACAATCATCATCCGTGCTGCACTCGATCGTACAAAACGCCGGGCTGCCCTGGTATTTTCCGCAAATACGCGTCTCGCATTGAAGCTGATTTTCAACCACACAGCTTGCCTTACTCTGCGCACTGTCCGCGATACATTGCTGCATAAAAGGATCGTCAGAATCGATTGTGCAACTTGCGTACAAGTCATCGGTACATGCCGACACCAACATCAGCGACATCAACGCAAAGGATAGCCAGATCCACCGCTGCGCAAGTCTTGGCCTTTGTGGCATAGAGGACTCCATTGAAAAAAAGAAAAACCACACAACAAACGCATCCTAGAATGCATCCGACCACCTTACTTCGTCAAGGTTGCATTCCGATGCCCCGGCTACAATTATTTTCCCACCTGACAACGCACACACAAAACACGATGCCATGAAAAAGCCGGTTTCTTCGCTACGCAAAGAAACCGGCCTCTATAATTACTTTATCCGATGAAACGGACCTTCAAAATTAAAGGCCTTCTTCATCTTCTGCAGGCTCGCTGTCTTCAGCGTACTCGCCTTCGGCAGCTGCGTCTTCTTCAACAGCAACAGCCTCTTCTTCGACTTCTTCGACTTCCTCAACGGCCACAGCTTCTTCTTCGACTTCTTCAACAGCCGTTTCGGTCACTGCTTCATCAGGCTGAACTTCTCCGCCGCTGCAAGCAACTGCGAAAGACAACGATACTGCACACAATGCGATCAAAAGCTTATTCAACATCGTAACTCCTCACCATTCGAGGTTGGATTAACAACCCAGCCAGTAATCTCAACTACCTTCTGAGCCTAAATAATCGTTTCCTCCTCCCACAATGGGAGAACGAAATCTTTAACTGTTGCGCTCAACCCTTTACCGAAAACAACCAGAGCGTTCAACCTTCATCAACGCTAACTTTACGGTAAAACGACAAAGCACACACTCTACTTACCAAAACCCGACCAGATGTCCAGAAACATATCGTTCATTTTTGTAGCATTTTATTCCCAAACCGCTCTTTTATTCCTTTTTCTGACCGATTTCTCCCCAGAATCGTGCACTTTTTAGCCCAAACTCCCGCCGCACATTGTTCACCCGCCCCCCTTTCTCATTCCTGACAGTCACCTGCTTTCAACCACTTCATCCTCTGTGATACGCTCCCGGGAGTACGACGAATGATCAAATTCTCTTCTTTGTAAGTATGTTTTTCATAATTATCGATGGTTTCCCGAACCAATCGCCCTCGGAAGGTGCTGTACATGACAATGAATCGCTGGCTCTTTACAGGAATTCTCGTTGCGCTGCTCTCCACGGCCGCCAGTTCCCTGACCGATACTTCCGTAGCTCTGGCCCAGACGCCCGACACAAAACCAGCCGCCAAACAATCGGCCGCCAAACAATCGGCCGATAACCCGCTTTCCTCCGAGCACAACCTTCTTCTTCAGGCCGACCAGATTTCTGAATCTGTCGGACAAATCCGTGGTTTGATGCTCAAATCCCCCTTTGTAAAAGGCGTCAAAAACCGCGACCAACTCCGCAGCGTCCTTCTCGAAAAACTCGACAACGATGTTTCCGATGCCGATATCGAAAACGAATCCAACGTCTTCAAACGCCTCGGTATTTTTCCCGCCGACATCAACTACAAACAAATGATGGTCGATATGCTCACCGAGCAGATCGCCGGCTTTTATGACCAGCAAGAAAAAGAACTCTACATCATGGAAGGCATCCCCCTCGATCTGCAGCGGCCTGCCATGTCCCACGAGATTTTCCACGTCATCCAGGATCAACACTTCGATATCGGGAAAATGCTCTCACCCTTCTCGGCCGACGAAAACGGTGACTTCGCCCTGGCGCGTATGGCGCTCATCGAAGGCGACGCCACCGTCCTCATGATCGACTTCTCACTCTACGAAGCCGGTATGTTCCCCCAGGAAAACGCCAACAGCATCGCCGACATCCCCATGCTCGCCGCCATGATCATGGAACTCAGCTTCGATGACATCACCGCCATGGAGCAAATGATCCCCACCGCCCCGGCCGGCGAATCCTCCGAACTTCCCACCCTGACCGGAAGCGTCCTCGCCAGCACCCCGCTCTTTATCCACGAACAACTGCTCTTCCCCTACATCGGCGGAATGCGCTTTGTCATCATGGCGCGCAGCGGACATTCCTGGAGCGATATCAACGAAATCTATCACAACGCCCCCGTTTCTACCGAACAAATCATGCACCCCGAGCGCTACTTCGAAGGCGACCAACCCACACTCCTGGTCTACGATCCCCGCGCCGCGCTCGAAGGCTACAAACCCATCTACGACACCGTTTTCGGAGAACTCCAGCTCCTGCTCTGGCTGAGAACCCACCTGGCATCTCCCGTATTGGCCGGCACCACGTTACCCACCGGGATCGTCTCCGCCACCGAAGCCGCCAAAGGCTGGGGCGGCGATCGACTGATGGCATTTGAAGACGCCGAAGGCAATGTCCTCACCACGCATCTCTCCACCTGGGACACTCTCCAGGACGCAAACGAATTCTTCGATCTGCAAAAACACATCCTCCAAAAACGCTTCCCCGACGCAAAATTCACCGAGTCCAGCGGCCAACACGGCCGTTCCCTTTGCGTTCAGCACACTCTCAACGATCGCCACGAACGCATCTATCTCGAACAATGGGGCGACATGATCCTTCAAATCGAAGGCGCCCCCTCCCGCCCCGACGCTGACGGACACGAAACCGATCCCACCACCTATGCCGTCCGCGAACGCGTCTGGCAAACCTTCCGACGCACGCCTTTTGCCGACGTCTACAAAAAACGCATCGAACAGGCCGCCAACCAGAACACCACGCAGGCTGCCGAATAATCATCCCCCCCTGCCTGTAGCTGCAGACCAACAAACCGAACGCCTCAACGAAGCCGGCCAAGACCATCAAAAGCATTCTCAATATGCGTGATCTTGGCCGGCTTCACGCTTAAATCCACCGAAATCACATCAAAGCGGCAGACCACATGCCGGATTCCATGCCGCTTAATAAATCCAAGCGCAAGCAAGCTCAATTTCTTACGCTTTTTCGCCGTCACGGCAGCCGCCGGCGACGCACGCCGCGTATCACGCCGCGCCTTTACCTCCACAAATGCCAACACCTGCACACGCCCCGCTCCCCGCTTCACCTCACGCTGCGCAATCAAATCGATCTCGCCAGTTTTCGTCGAATAATTACGCGCAATGATGCTCCACCCCTCCTCCTCCAGATACTCGGCCGCCAATTGCTCGCCAAATTGCCCCGTCGTCAAATGTTCTGCCAACCCACCCGACTTCTTTTCATCCCGCCCCCCAGCTTCATGCTCACGTTCCTGTTCACGCATCCGATCAACCTCTCACCAGAGTCCACACCACCCCGGGATCACACCCTCTCACCACCCGGCTGATCTGTTATCGAGAACTTCCCCTTTTTGTTGCCTGTTTTCTTAAAAAATTTCAGTGTTTTTCAGCCAGGTGCAGCCACCACACCTGAAAAATCACTTCCGCAAACGCGTCACATGCTCCCGCACACCGCCAAAAGACAGGCGATGAATCCCGCACGGACCATGCTCCTCAATCGCCGCACGATGCGCACGCGTTGGATACCCCTTATGCTTCGCAAAACCATATTCCGGCCAGATCCGATCATACGCATCCATCTGCCGATCCCGCGTTACCTTCGCCAGTATACTCGCCGCTGCAATATGCAGACTGCGCGCATCCCCCTTCACCACCGTTTGCTGCGCCAGCTCCGTACGAATGGGACGATTCCCATCAATAAACACACGCTGCGGCACAACATCGAGCTTCTGGCAAACCTCAACCAGCGCCCCCTCCATGGCCTGAATCGTCGCCTGCAAAATATTAATCGCATCGATCGTTTCATTCTCTACCGAAACAATCGCATACGCCCGCGCATGTTGCACAATCGCATCATAGGCATGCTCGCGACGCGCCGCCGTCAGCTTCTTGGAATCATCCAGCTCCAACAGCCAGGGCTGCTCCAGATCGTTCAAATCCAACACAACCGCAGCCGCCACAACCGGCCCGGCCAGCGGCCCGCGCCCTGCCTCATCAATACCCACAACCCACGACAACCCCTGCGCCACACACCAGGTCTCGATCTCACGAACCGCCCCGTTCGCAACCACCGTTTCCGCCGACTTTTCGTCGATGATCTCCAACAAATCTCGCTGCATACCTTCCATGCCTTACCAATTACGCCTTACAAATCACGATCTGACTCTTCTTGCTGGCGCTGCGAAACACCGACTCAAACTTCTCCGCATGCCCGGCCGTCAGCTCCTGCCCCGGATCTCGCAACCACAACAACCGCAACAGCCCTGCACGAACCTCATCCGCATTGACATGAAGCGCCAGCGCCAGCGCCACGGCCACCGCGCGCTCCTCGGCGCTGCGCGTCCGACTCCACATCTGCATTTGTTCCGCCGTCAGACCACCGATCCGCAACGCACCATCCGAAGCCAGCGAAACCTCCGCAAACCGCTCGCTCAACACATGCCCGCAAATTCTTGCCCACATCTTATGCGCCACCGAATCCAGCTGCCCGCCATTCCACAGACCAACCTGCTCTGCAACCTCGCGCAGCCGCTGAAACATCGTCTTCGCCTCGTCTGCAGAATCCGACGCTTCCCCCATCATCGACGCTTCCGCCTGCCCTGCCCTTTCCCCGCTCAGCTCCTCCAGCAAAACACGTATATCAGCCGGTTCCACACCCAGACTCTGCAGATCGTTTTCCAACTGATACGAATTCATCACAAAATCCGGCAGCTCCGCGCGACGCTTCTGCAACACCTTCAACTGCTGCTGCATCTGCTCCGCCTCTTCACGCCCTTTGCGATACTGCGGATTGCTCTGCAACTGCTTCATCTGCGCTTCCAGACGCTCAATCACACTCTGCAACTTCTCTTTTCTAGGAATCTGCGAAGCCAGCTCCTCCGGATCACGCACGCCCGCATGAATCAAAATGTGATCGATCCGCTCCAGAAAATCGATCTGCTCCTCGCGCACCTGATTCAAACGCCTGCGGATCGACTCCAACCTCACCTGATGCACCGACGCACGCCCCAGCTCATTGAAATACGCCAGCAACGCAGAACAAACCATGCCCGCTCCCAGCACATTCACCATCGACGCCATGCACAACGTCTGCGGAAACAGCACACTCACCACAATCGCAGTGACCCCAATTGCAACCCCCAGCAAAAACAGCGAACTCCGATACGGCTTTTCCGGAACATTCAGCTCGATCTGTCGCCGCTCCGCATCTTCCTCCGACAACAAACGCCCGATCTGTTGATCATACTCATCAAGCTGCGCCTCCTTGGTCCGCAAAACCTCCAGCTCTTCCTGAGAAATATCCGGCAGCCGCATCGACGCCATCTTCTCACGCGCCCGCTCCAGCTTATCAGCCACCTCCGCATACTCGCCCAGCGCACGCTGCGCCTGCGCCACGCCCTGCTCCAGCGACTGGATCGAATCTTCGACCGATTCCACCTCCAGCGCCTGCTGATACATCGCCAACAGTTCCGGAACGCGCGGATCTCGGCTACGCATCAACGACCGATTCACAGCCGCCGGCGGCTCCTCAAAACGCCACAAATTCAGCGCCAGAAACACACCGACATCCGGCATCTTCAGCAACTCGGCCAGCGCCTTTTCCACCGCCTCCGCCCCACGCACTACATCCTGAAAAGCACCGCCGCTTTGCTCTCGCTGCAAACGCAACGCCCAGACATCGCCCTCCCGAACCAGGCGATACCGATCCCCACGCGCATCCGCGAACACCAACACAATCGTGGCCGCCGCATCGCTATGCACAACCTCTCGCTGCTGCGCGCTCAAATACCGCGGATACAACAGGCTCAACAACACATCCTGCATCTGCTCAGCACGAACACCTCGCGGCAGCGCCAGTTGCGTGAGCTCCGTCTCCAGACTCAAACGAACCGGCTTGTCGTACCCTAAAACACCCTGAAAGATCACTTCACGAAGCTGCATATCCGCGCACATCCGAAAAAGTCCTGCCACTCAAGCACTGCTGCCAACCTATCATAGATTGCAGCCTGTCACGCGGTAAACGGCAAAAAGCCCGCGTCGGATAGACGCGGGCTTTTTATTTCTTCCACCAAATCTTTTCGCGACATTCTATATGAAATTGTCGCAAACAGTCTCTTCCGTGCAGCCAGAAAAGACCGTTCATAGACCTCAGGTCCCTTTGCGCTCGCGCTTGGTGCGAATACGAGCGCTCTTACCCGAGAGTTCACGCAGGTAATACAGCTTGGCACGACGAACGCGACCGATCGATACCACCTCGATCTTCTCAATGCGCGGGCTGTGAATCGGGAACACACGCTCCACACCAACACCCGACGACACCTTACGAACCGTCACGCTTTCCGAAGCGCCTGCGCCGCTGCGTCCGAGCACAATGCCTTCATAAATCTGAACGCGCTCTTTTTCGCCTTCGCGAATCATAAGGTGCACGCGAACGGTATCTCCCGTACGAAAATGGGGATGATCCTTGCGCATCTGCGCGGCTTCGAGCTTCTTAATAATTTCCATGACGGTTCTCCGTGGGACTCAAACAGGTCAGGCCGATCGCCACCGGGCAATTCTTACCGCTTCCGTGCGATCTTGCATTGTTCTATGTTCAAAAATTCTCAACCCAGACACTTTCCAGGGCAATTAGCTGCTTCCAACCATGACTTCGACTTGAAACACCTTCGATTTGGGCCGGAAAGCCAAGACGCGGATAGGTAGCACCGCATCCATTTAATTTCAAGTCATTTCAAACGAAACTCCTTGCGCAATTTGCGACCCTGCCGGCCGCGTGTTGTACATCGCGCACAATTGTTGCACAAGATGCAACGATTGATGATTCGCAACACGCTCGGTTCATAGAGTTCACAAGGACATTTTCATGGCACAAATTACCGATACTGCTCCCGTTCTCCCCACTCCTTCCTACGCGCCCGGCTCACGCATCCTGGTGACCGGCGCCGCCGGCGGCCTGGGCCAGCACCTGACCGCGCGCCTGCGCCAGCTCGGCTTCCGGGTCCGCGCCCTGGATCGCATGCCCCGGCCCGCCATCGATCTCTTCTACGACCAGGCCGCGCCATCCGACGATTCCGACAATCTCGAATGGATCCACTTCGATTACTCCCCCGGCGACGATCTCTCCCCCTTCGTGCAAGACTGCGTGGCCGTCATCCATACCGCCGCCACCGTCAGCCTCTCCGAAAGCTTCAACGAACTGCGCGCCGACAACGTCACCTTTGTCGAAGAACTCTACGAAGCCGCCGCCCGCGCCAACGTCCTGCACTTCATCCACATCAGTTGCGCCTCGGTGTACCGCGCCGATCGCGGCGTCCACACCGAAGACAGCCCCGTCGAAGGCTTCAACGGCTACGAACAAACCAAGATCGCCAGCGAAAGCGCTCTCACGCGCCACGCTCAGGCAAACAGCGCCGACGAATCCACTCCCCAGCTTCCCTACACCATCTTGCGCCCCGCCCTGCTCTACGGCCCCGGCTGCACCAGCATGGCCGCCAGCATGGTCACCATCCCGGCCATCTTAGGAGGCATGATCAGCTACCTGCCCGGCCTGAGCGGCGGCCCCCGCACCAACTGGTGCCACATCGAAGACGCCCTCAACGCCGTGATCACCGTCCTTGGCAATCCCGACGCTTTCGGCCGCTGCTTCAACGTCGCCGACAACGCCGCCCTCAGCTTTGGCGAAGTCCTCACCGCCATCGCCGACGCCTACGGCCTGGATGTCGGCCCCTCCGTGCCCTTCCCCAACGCCAGCATGCTCGCCCTGGTCACGCCACTGATTGACAACGATTCCGCCTTCGACATCGGCCGCCACTTCATGCGCCAGGCCTGGAAACGCGTCCAGTCGCGCCACGACCTGAAAAGCCCGCTCCGCCCCCGACTCGATCGCAGCGCGCTGTTCTACGTCGACGACGACTCGATCGTCATTGCCAACGAACTCCAGAAACTCGGCTGGAAACCCATCTGGCCAAGCTTTCAGCGCGGCATCATCGACACCATCCGCTGGTACCAGGAACAGGGCTGGGTGCCCCGCTTCGATCGCCAGAGCCAGGTCGAACTCCTCGATGCCAACCGCCACCACGGCATCGTCTACACCGAAGAACTCCACGGCTTTGCCCACGTCGCCACCCAATCCAACGGCGGCCAACAGCCCCAGAACGCCACCGCATTCCAGCTCGAACTCGAATGGCCCACCATTCCCCGCCTGCTCGCTGTGACCGAAGGCCACATCAACGGCAGCCTCACCATCGACGGCCTCGTGCACAACGCCACGCTCCAGGGCATCTCCACCATCCGACTTTTGCCACCCTTCCAGATGACCTACGAGTTTGGATTCGTCGACGAAAACCAGAACTCCTTCCGCTTCTGCGGCACCCGCAAAGTCCGCGGCCTGCTCCCGCTTCGCTCCCCCGGCCAGCTCGACGGCCACATCATCAACCACCGCGGCGAGTGCATCGCGACCCTGAGCTTACAAACGACATCGCCGCCCACCAAGCTCTTGCCCCTGCTCACCGAACGCCTCCGAGCCTGAGCAGGCGCCCGCCCCCGAACTCCCTCCAGCACACGATCTTCATCACGGATAAAACCCATGCAGTTACAAGACCGGCGCACCAGCTACCTGCGCCGCCCCTCCCTCTTTCAAGACGCCACGCCCGAGCAATGGAACAGCTGGCACTGGCAACAACAAAACCGCATCCGCTCCCTGGAAACCCTCCAGCAAATCATCACGCTCACTGCCGAGGAACGCGACGCCTTCGCACAGAGCAGCGCCCTGTTCCGCGTCGCCATCACCCCGCACTACGCGGCCCTCATGCAACCCGACAACCCTGCCTGCCCCGTGCGCCTGCAGGCCGTGCCGCAGCCCGGCGAACTCACCACCTATCCCTTTGAGCTCGAAGATCCCCTGGCCGAAGAAGCCCACATGCCCGTGCCCGGCATCACGCACCGCTACCCGGATCGCGTGCTTTTTTACGTCAGCCACAACTGCCCGATGTACTGCCGCCACTGCACCCGCAAACGCAAGGTCGCCGACCCGACCACGGCCGCCGCCCGCTCCCAGCTCGACATCGGCATCGACTACATCGCCCGCACCCCGACCGTGCGCGACGTGCTCATCTCCGGCGGCGATCCGCTCACCCTGAGCGACGAGCGCCTGGCCGATCTGCTGCAGCGCATCCGCGCCATCCCCCACGTCGAAATCCTACGCATCGGCAGCCGCAACCCGGTCACCCTGCCCCAGCGCATCACCCCCGAACTCTGCAAAATCCTGCGCGACGTGCGCCCCGGTTACTTCCACACGCACTTCAACCACCCCGACGAGCTCGGCCCCGACGCCACCCATGCCCTCGACCAGCTCCTCGACGCCGGCTGCGTCCTCGGCAACCAGATGGTCCTGCTCAAAGGCGTCAACGACGACCCCACCACCGTCCTCACCTTAAACCGAAAACTCCTCCAACACGGCTGCCGCCCCTACTACATCCTCCAGTGCGACATGTCCCAGGGCATCACCCACTTCCGCACGCCCATCGCCACCGGCCTCAAAATCATGGATTTCCTGCGCGGCCGCATCGGCGGCATGGGCGTCCCCCACTTCGTCGTCGACCTGCCCGGCGGCGGCGGCAAAATCGAACTCACCCCCGATTACCTCCTCTCCCAGCGCCCCGGCCCCCACGGCCAGATCCTCACCTTCCGCAACTGGCGCGGCGAAACCTTTGAATTCGTCGACGTCGACTAACCTCCGCTCACCCACAAGCCCGGGCAACCTCTCAACAGAGCTGCCCGGCCCACCAAACCGCACACAATGCGGCTCGACACCCTCCCCAAGACCAAAAACACACACGCGAAGCAGCTCGACAGCCCGGCCGAGCCCGTTTTTTACCTCCCCTGCCAGCTCGACACCCCGACACCGCTCACCCAAACCGTACAAACCCGCCAGCTCGACACCCCGACCGAACCTATTTTTGGTCTCCCCTGCCAGCTCGACCCGCCCCCCGAGACTATTTTTTACCTCCCTTGCCAGCTCGACACCCCGACCCCGCTCACCCAAACCGTGCAAACATGCCAGCTCGACACCCCGACCGAGACAAAAAACGACCTCAGCCCACGGCTCGACCCGCCTCCCGAGACAAAAAACGACCTCACACCGCCTCTCGACCCGAAATTTGCACGGTTTGCCTCTCCCCAACCCCGGCTCAACACCCCGATTCACCACCACACACGTCCATCCCCATAGAAAATTGGGCGGAACGCCACGTCAAACCATAGAAAATTGGGCGGAACGCCACGTCAAACCCCGCATTTCATGCGGGGCTAGCACAGACGCTGCGCTCCGCACGGACTTCGTCCGGCTCCGCGGTGC
>JBEBUW010000027.1:0-42968 GCA_040393065.1 Lujinxingia vulgaris
CGTTAATAAGCCGTGCAAAGGACCGCCGATGGGTTGCAACGCGTTAATAAGCCGTGCAAAGGACCGCCGATGGGTTGCAACGCGTTCATAAGCCGTGCAAAGGACCGCCGATGGGTTGCAACGCGTTAATAAGCCGTTGCAGGCGACATCCAATCGATTGCAACGCGTTAGTAAGCCGTTTTACATTTTGGGGCTTTTTTTCTTCGTTCCGACCCGACAAAACGGCCGGACTCCGCAAACTCGATGCCGGGGGTAGGGATCAAAATACTGCTGTCAGGGGGCAGGGTATGGTATGAGCAGATTGATTTGCGCGCGAGGTGCTGCGTGAACTGGTTTTGCTCCTGGTAGAAATTGAAAGTTATGAAGTTCAGCCGTAATCCAATCTTGTTGTTGGTCGTTGGTTTTTCGTTGTTTCTGCAGAGCTATCAAGCGGTGGCTCAGGACAGGGAAATGTCGACGGCTGATCGTGTGGCGATGTTGTACGCGCCGCAGTTGAATTTCACACGCGAGGGAGATCCGCTGATCCGTCTGGGGCTTTTGGAGGGACGAAAAAGCGTGGAGTTTACGCCTTCGCAGCCGATTCGCGTGATGCCGCATGGGGAAGGCGGGCCGGAAGTGCATTTGCCGGCAAATGTGACGTATACGGTGAGTATTTCGGATTCCCATGCGGGCGTTTACAAGCATTGGGTCGTGATTGACCGGGTGGCGGTGGGCAATCGGGAGCGGCTGGATGAGGTGCGTCGGGAGTGGACGCGGCGCGGGTATATTCCGGAAACGTTTGAGGTGGGCGGACTTTTTGCTGTGAATGGCGAGGTGTTTGATTCGCGTGTGACGCTGGTGTGTGTGGGCGGGACGGCAGATCTGGCGCAGGCGAATAAGATTCGTTGGGAATTGGAGGCGCGTTACGGGATTGCCGGGGCGCTGCACAGTGAGCGGCTGAAGTTTCCGGGCGGCCTGTTTACGTTGCGTGGCAAGGGAATCGATATGTCGATTCAGCATCGCGATGTGATGTGGGTTTCGCCGATGCCGGGGCATGAAAATTCGATTGCGTACACGATTCCGAATATTCAGAAGTCGTACAATGGCGGGGAGGAAACGCGCCGGTACACGGGAACACTGATATTTGCGGCAGATCGGGGAGGCAATGTTGCGGTTGTGAACAGTCTCGGGGCGGAAAAGGTCTTGAAGGGTGTGGTGCCGGCCGAGGTGTACGCGAGTGCGCCAGATCATGCGCTGCGTGCCCAGGCGATTGCGGCCAGAAACGAGATATTTGCTGCGATCGGGGTAAGGAATCTGGCAGATCCGTATATGTTGCGCACGGACGTTTATGATCAGGTGTATGGCGGCATTGATGCAGAAGATCGCCGAACCTCGGCTGCGGTCGATGCGACGCGCGGTGAGGTGATGTTGTCTGGAAAACAGATCGTCAACGCGGTGTATAGCTCGAACGCAGCGGGATTTACCGAAAACAACGAAAATGTCTGGGATGCCGAACCGCGTGCGCATTTGCGGGGTAAATTGGATGCAGCGGCAGGGGATATGCCGGCGGCGTTTAGGAACGGCATTACCGAGGCGAATATCGAAGCGTTTCTGGACAGTGATTTTGCGGCGTACAGCAAAGATGCGCCGGTCGGCAGTGCGGCGTCCTACCGGTGGACACGCACGGTGGAGGCAAAGACGCCGCAGAACTGGTTGAAGGAAGCGGGCCAGGATATCGGCCGCATTCGGGATATCAAAGTCGTCAGCCGTGGCATCAGTGGGCGGGTGATTCGCCTGCAATTGATGGGTGAAAAAGGCGAAGCGAGCATTCAGCGGGAGTTGAATGTGCGCAAGCTATTTGGGGGGCTGCGCAGCGGATTGTTCGTGGTTCGCGTGGAGCGTGGCAAAGATGGTTTTATTGAGAAATTTCACTTCCGCGGCGGTGGTTTTGGCCATGGCGTTGGAATGTGCCAGACTGGCGCAGTCGGTATGGCAGCAAAAGGGCACACGCATAAAGAGATTTTGCTGCACTATTATCAGGGAATCGCGATCCGTAAGTTGTACTAAATCACCTGAACAATTGAAGACAACACTATGAGTAATACATCGGAGCAGCTCCTGCAGGATGGTTTTGAGCTGGCATGTAGCCTTGAGGATGTGCCGGACGATATGCCGATGCGCGTGGAGATCCAGGGACAGGGCGTTTTGATCTGTCGTTCGGAAGACGCGATTTTTGCGGTGGACGAGATTTGCCCGCATAAACGGCGGTCGATGGCTTATGGCATCGTTTTTGAGGGAGATCTTATCTGTCCGTGGCATGGATACGCTTTTAATCTGGAGACGGGTCGTTGTGATCAGCGTCGCTGCGAGCCGGCGACGGTGTATGAAGTGCAGATCGTGGATGAGCAGGTTTACGTGCGCATCTAAACCATTCATCCTGCTCAAACAACCGTCCACGGACGCCAGGCACCACTAAGAAATAAGTCATTGCATCGCCCCTGGGCGGGTCTTATGTAAGAGTCCGCAGAGATGGAGTCTTTGGACTGCAACCAATACGGACTGATGCCAAGAGGCGAAGAATGTTGGAGTTTCGTGCTAGAGAACTAGTGGATGATATGGAGCAGGATAGTGAAGTGGTGACGGCCGTGCCGCTGCGCCCGAGTAGCCGGATTGCCGGTTTTTATCGGATGTCGCTCGAGGAACGCCTGGAGGCTCTGGTTTCACGCGGCGTGATTTCGCGTGAAGATCAGCGTTTGCTGGCCAATCGGCAGGGTGGGCTGACTCCGGCGCTTGCCAATCAGATGGTTGAAAACACGATTGGCGTTCTGGAGCTTCCGCTGGGGCTGGGGCTGAACTTCTTGATCAATGGTCGGGATTATATCGTTCCGATGGCCGTCGAGGAGCCGAGCATCATTGCTGCGGTCAGTCATGTCGCGAAAATTGCGCGGGATGCCGGCGGTTTTGAGGCTGAGTGCGATGCATCGTTGATGATTGGCCAGATTCAGGTCGTGGGTTGTCCGGATCTGGAGGCGGCGCGGGTGCAGGTTCTGGAAGCGCGCGCCGAGCTGATCCATGAAGCGAACCGCTTGCAGCCAGCGATGTACGAACGTGGCGGCGGCGTTCGTGATATCGAAGTGCGGATTTTAGATGAAGGAAAATACCGTGCGATGCTGGTCGTTCATGTTTTGATCGACACCTGCGACGCAATGGGGGCCAACCTTATCAATTCGGTGGTTGAGGCGCTGGCGCCACGTGTCGAGGAGCTGACGGGCGGTAGTGTGTTTTTGCGGATTTTGTCGAATCTGGCCGACCGGCGTCTGGCGCGCGCGCGTTGTCGGATTCCGTTTGAAATGCTGGCCTGGAAGGGTTTTTCGGGACGTGAAGTTGCCGAGGGCATTGAGCTGGCCAGTCAGTTTGCCGAAGTCGATCCGTATCGTGCATCCACGCATAACAAAGGCGTGATGAACGGTATTGGTGCGGTTTGTCTTGCGACTGGAAATGACTGGCGCGCGATTGAGGCTGGTGCGCATGCGTATTGCAGCCGTGAGGGCGGCTATGCGCCGATGGCGGTCTGGCGTGTTGAGGATGAGTGCTTGATCGGCGAGTTGGAAATTCCGATGGCTGTCGGCACGGTGGGCGGGCCGATTCGTTTGCATCCGACGGTTCAGCTTGCTCATAAGATTTTGCGCATCGAGTCGGCCGGTGAGCTGGCTCAGGTGATGGCGGCCGTCGGGCTTGCGCAGAATATGGGGGCGCTCAAGGCGTTGGCGACGGAGGGGATTCAGCGCGGACACATGGCATTGCATGCTCGCAGTGTCGCTGCGACTGCCGGTGCTAACGAAGCAGAAATCGAAGAAGTGGTCAGACTTTTGATCGAAACTGGCGAGATCAAAGTGCGCGAGGCACAGCAGATTATCGCGAGGATGCGCAAGGTTTGACGAAGAAATTCTGAGCAGTAAGGATGGATGAAGATCCGCGGAATGCCTGGCATTCCGCGGATTTTTTGTTGGGCATGCAGTGAGGATGGAATGGCTGTTTACAGCTTTGATTGCACGCTTGTGCCGAGTTCGCTCAGGGTGGACCAGTTCGAGCACAGGCTGGATTGGCAACTGATTCCGATCATATGTGAGGGCGGCGCAATAAACAGGTAGTTACGAATACCAGAGCGTTCCGAGATAAAAGCGTCCTCTGCAATTTTCAGGTTTTGGGGTGGGTCCTGGACGCCGAGGTATTGGAGTTTGAGCTCGTTGAGACGGCTTTGCGCTTCCTCCAGATCGTTGAGTTTCCAGACTTGAAGGCCAACGCCATAGGCGTTTTCGGAGGCGTCCTCGGCGAAAATACGCAGCGCGTTGTAGGTAGATGTGGCGGGTTGGCCGGCAAGTGGTTCGGTACGGAGAGATTTGTTGCCGATGAGCTGCTCGAGAGCTTCTAAAGGCAATAGAGAGGAAATATCGAGCGGAGGATTTCTGGCGATCGTCGCCTGTGCGGGTGTCGAGGCAATATGCTGCGGAGTTGGAGCTTCCTGTGCGGGCGCGGCCTGGGGGGCAGGTGCGTCGACGGGCTGTTCGGTCGCCGGAGTATTGTCTTTTTCGCAACCAGCCAGCAGCAGAGCTGAGAGCATGAGCGAAAGGATTACGGATGAGATCAGGCTGCGGTGGAGCATACGGGCTGCCAGGGAAAAATGTCAGTTCGGTGAGCGATCGGAGGGCGTCGTCTGGCGAAGTTCAGAAAAGTCGAAGCGGTATCTGGCTTCCAGCTCAAGGAGCATAAAATCGCGCTGGAGCCTATCGCAAAAGCGTGTAGCTGCAAGAGAGAACTCTTCTAGCCACTGCGTCAGGGCGCTTCGAAAATGAGTGCGTGGGCCGGGGACAAGTTCGCGGATCAGGGCGGCACGACTGGGGCGATCGTCGAGAGCGACGTTTTCGATTTCGCGCATCGTGGAGGGGCCACCGGCCTGGATTTGGCCCCGTGCCCGGGCAATCAGCTGGCCATAAACGCGTTCGGTGAGCAGAAGTTTGAGGATGCGGACTTCATCGAAAAAGCTTTCGATGCGCCGGTTCACAGCGCGTTGATCCTGCAGGGAAAGCGCGTTGAGAAGGGCACCCAGGCGGTCGGCTAATTCGGTTTCAATCGCGGTGATATTTTTGAGCATTGTATGGCGCGAGCGCTCTAATACGCTTTCGAGGCGTTCTTGCAGCAGATTGAGAACAAAAACGCGGTCCTGCTGATCGAGCATCATTTTGTTGGACCAGGTTCCGCGTCGAACCAGGGCTTCGGAGATTTCTCGTTCAACGCCGGTGATCACAAAGTCGAACTGGTCGCTTAATTCCACAGCTTCGTGCTGGGCGCGGCTTGCGGGTTTTTCGTTTTCGGTCTGGTGCAACCAGTCGCGCAATTCTTCGATTTTCTGGCCGTATTCTTTGTATTCGGTGGCGAGGGAACGGCCAAACTCGTGGATCTCGTCCATGAGTAAGTGCAGCTGGCGACCGACTTCCAGGGCTTTGAGGCGGCCGGAGCGTTGGATAAACTGTTCGTCTAAAAAATTCCAGAATGGCTCAAACCCGCTTTCCTCAAGGAGTTGGGTAGACTCCGGGTGGTCGTGATTTTTTCGCGCTTGCAGTGCCTTGAGGCCGGAAATGGCAAAGCTGCCTGCGGTGTGCGAGCCGGCGTGGTCGTCAACATATTGTAAGAGATGCTGCGCCTGTGCAGCGCGTTCTTCGCCGGTGCCAAGCCGATCGATTTTATTGATCAGAACGATCAGGCGTTCATTGCCAGCAGCCAGTGCTTCGATGCGGTCAAATTCGGTTTCCGATAAGACTTGATTGGCATCGAGTACCCATAAAATCGCTTCTGCATGTTCAAGCGCCCACTGAGCCGCCTGTTCGTGACGTTCATCCAGCGCATTGAAGCCAGGAGTGTCCCAGAAATGGACGGAGCGAAGTTCTGGATGCGGATAGAGGTAGTCGAGCCGCTCGATCAGGTCGGCTTCGCTCTTCATGAGGGAGCGCGCAGCGTCAAAACTAACTTCGACTTGTTGCCCGTCGAGATAGACGATGCGTGCGGCCTTGCGCGGTCCGTATTGCATGATGCACGGGTGCGCTGTGGTCGGAAGTACACCGGTTGGGACGACTTCTTCGCCTAAAATGGCATTGATGAGCGTGGATTTTCCGGCGTTGAACTCACCAAGAATTGCAATCGAAAGCGGGGCATCGAGCTGGTTGATCAGGGCGTGGACCGGGGGGATAAATTGGCCGAGCTGTGGATTCTGGCTGATGAAATCACGCAGTTGCATGAGTGCCTGCATGACGTCTGCCGGGTTGTCCAGCGTTTCAGGCATGATCCAGTTGGGCCGCAAGCGGGCAAGCGAATGGCTAAGTTCCTGTTGGATGAGTGCGGTCTGAGCGGGATCATCGCTGGCATACAGTGCTTCGCGAAGAGCTACGACCGCTTCGGCGGGATCTCCGGAAGCGAGCGCGACCTGCGCAAAAATATGCAAAAACTCCGGATCGCGCTGCTCGGTAGAGAAATGCGCATCTTCGAGAACACGACGTGCGCCAGCGTGATCTCCCTGGGCCAGGCGACTTTTGCCCAGCCCGAGCCGGGCTTCGCGTGCGGAATCTTCTTTGGAAGCCTCCAGAGCGCGTGCATAAAAATCGGCTGCTTCCGTGGGATTGTGCGTGCGTAGACTGATGCGCCCGGCGCCCAGCAAGGCTTCTCGTTGGTGTGGATCGCCCTGCAAGGCGATCTGGTAGGATTCCAGGGCTGTTTTGAAGTTCGAGATCGCTTCGTTTACCTGGCCGAGCAGTACGAAAATATCTGTGCGCTCACGCGAAGACGCATCTTCTAAAGCGCGCAAAAGGTATTCATTGGCGCGTACATAATCGGACGTCGCCACGCAGACTCGCGCCGCGCCGATCAGGGCTTCGCGGTGGCCGGCGTCGTGTTGCAGGACGCCTTCGTAGGCGCGTCGCGCGGCGGCCTGATTGTTGTTGGCTTCCTCGATGCGGCCCATCACGAGCAGTGCTTGTTTGGACGTGATTTTTCCCTGGATCGAAAGCATCAGTTCGCGTGATTCGTCGAGATTTCCGTGCTCTAGCAGAGCTTCGGCCAGGGAAAGGACAATTTCCGGATGTTCCGGACTCAAGCGCAGGGCCTTGCGTAATTCATGGATCGCTTTATCCGCCCGCCGTTGCTCGAGATAGACACGAGCAAGGCCGTGGCGAATTTCGGATTCTAATTCATTGGAATGACTGCTGGTTTTTCCGCTGGCCAGGGCATGTTGCAAATGGGTATGGGCCTGAGAAATCCGGTGAAGCTTTTCGAGTGTGAGGGCAATGGCCAGATGGGTGGCGGCGTCTTCGCGTAGGGTAAGTGCTGTTTCAAGGGCACTCAGAGCGGCATCAAAATTGCCGCTGTGAAAGTGGCATAATCCGATCAGGTAATGAGTTCGATCGATTTCCGGGCGCGTGCGCGCGGCGGCTTCCAAAATCAGTAGCGCGGCCGAGTAATCTTCGCGCTGAATGGCCTGGTTTGCGCGTTCATGAGAGACCCGAATATCCTCTGGAAGCAGAATTTCTCCCAGAACTTCACCAAAACGACCGCTGATCTTGTCACTAATTTTATCAAAAAGGTTCATGGTTTCTCAGATGTATGCTTTGGAGAACGACTTGTTATTTTGTTCAGTGTCGGGGTAGAATATCTGCGCACATTTGGATGTGTGGCAAGTGAATAGTTATTTGTAAGCAACATTTCCGAAAGTTTGACGATAACATATACAGGGGCAAATGAAGCCCTGCTGTTGAAGGAAAGAGGCGCGTTTCGTCGAAACGAGGATGTTGCGAAGATTTGACGTAACGCATGGCGCGTGTTTTATACGAGGCAATCGTACCGAGACGATTCGTTTTACCTATTCATATTATCACGGAGAGCAGCGATGAGCTTGAACAAAGCAATGATTATTGGACGACTGGGCAATGATCCGGAAGTTCGTTATACGCAGGGCGGAATGGCAATGGCGAACTTCAACCTCGCGACCAATGAAGTCTGGAATGATAAGGGCGGTCAGCGCCAGGAGAAAACCGAGTGGCATCGGATCGTGGTTTTTGGAAAGCAGGCGGAAAACTGCGGTAAGTACCTGAAAAAAGGTCGCCAGGCGTACGTTGAGGGGCGTATCCAGACGCGTGAGTGGGAAGATCGTGATGGTAATAAGCGCACGACCACTGAAATCGTCGCGCAAACCGTTCAATTCCTCGACGGCGGCGGTGCAGGCGCGGATCGGTCGGACAGTGGTGGCGATCGTGGTTATAGCCAGCGTGATTCCGGACCGCCGCAGAACGAATCCAGCTATGATCAGTCATTCAATGATGATGATATTCCCTTCTAATCTTTCTCGATATCGCAGCAGCTCTTGTGGGCGATAACATGCGATAGAAAAAGTAGAAGTAAAAAAAATCCCTCGGAGGCGCTGATGCTCCGAGGGATTTTTTGTTTGTCGGGAGGTTCTGCCGAAAATTATGGGAGCGCCGAGCCGACGGCAGCGACATCGGTTTTGTCATGCGTGCCGAAGCGATCGATGATGGTGGCGCTGGCATCATTGAGTCCGAGCACTTCGACCACCGCGCCGGAGCTGCGGAATTTGTGCACGATCTTGTCCAGAGCAGCCACGGCCGTGATATCCCAGAAATGCGCGCTGGTCAGGTCGATGGTTATTTTGGGCAGGATTTCGTTGAAGTCGAACGCATCGGTGAATTTATCGGCCGAGCTAAAGAAGACCTGTCCAGTGACGGTGTACGTGCGTTCCTCCTGAGTCGGCGAAAGACTTGAGTCAATGTGCAGATAGTTACTCATTTTGTTGGCGAAGAAGATCGCCGCGAGCAGCACGCCGACCAGTACGCCGAAGGCCAGATTATGGGTGGCGACAACGACCGCAACGGTGGCAAGCATCACGATATTGCTTGAGAGGGGATAGTGCTTGAGGTTTCGGATCGAGGCCCAGTTGAAGGTACTGATCGACACCATAATCATTACGGCGACCAGGGCTGCCATCGGGATCTGGCCGACCCAGTCGCTCAGGAATACGACCATCAGGAGCAGAAGGACGCCTGCAATCAGGGTGGAAAGGCGTGTGCGGCCGCCGGATTTCACGTTGATCATCGACTGGCCGATCATGGCGCAGCCGGCCATTCCGCCGAGCAGACCGGTTGCGATATTGGCGATTCCCTGGCCTTTGCATTCACGGTTTTTGTCGCTCGTGGTGTCGGTCATTTCGTCCACGATGGTGGCCGTCATCATGGATTCCAGAAGGCCGACTACGGCGAGTGCAGCGGAATAGGGGAAGATGATGCGTAGTGTTTCCAGGTTTAAGGGCACGTCCGGCCATAAAAATACCGGAAGTGTATCGGGCAGGGCGCCCATGTCGCCAACGGTGCGAATATTCAGACCGAAATACATGGCTACGCCGGTCATCGTTAAAATGCATACAAGGGGGGAAGGAAGGATTCGGCCGATTTTCGGAACGTAGGGGAAGAGATAGATGATGCCAAGGCCGGCAGCGGTCATCGCATATACGTGCCAGGTGACATTGGTCAGTTCTGGTAGTTGCGCCATAAAGATGAGGATGGCGAGTGCGTTGACAAAGCCTGTTACGACGGATGTGGAGACAAAGCGCATCAGAGCGCCCAGTTTTAGATAGCCGGCCAGGATCTGGAGCAGGCCGCAAAGCAGCGTTGCCGCGAGCAGGTATTGCAGGCCATGGACTTTGACGAGTGTGACCATGAGCAGTGCCATGGCGCCGGTCGCAGCCGAAATCATCGCGGGGCGGCCGCCGACAAAAGCAATCACGACTGCCATGGAAAAGGACGCATACAGGCCAATCTTGGGGTCGACGCCGGCGATGATGGAGAAAGCAATGGCTTCCGGAATCAAGGCAAGGGCGACGACGATACCTGCCAGGATGTCGCCGCGCAGGTTAGAGAACCAGTTTTGTTGAACGGATTGAAGAGCTTGAAGCATGGAAAGATCCAGAGAATAGGACAGCGCACAGCACACCGCACAGACAGTGAGCAGACTGATTGATTGGGATGTAATTTGGGATGAAAGTTTGAAGAGGGCGGCGCTCAACGGAAAAACCGGAGCCAAAATTCAAACTGACGAGCTCAAAAGAGTGAGCTACTCAGGGCGGACTAGACAGCTGAAAGGCGATAATTCTTAGGAACATAGTATTTAGCTTGCAGGAAAAGGACCTTGGATTCACTGGTTGTCAGCAGAGCTGATGAAAATTTAGACGTGAAATCCGGCGTGAAGCTATCATGGTGGTATGAAAATTGCCAGCGGGCATGGTTGGAGGTGGTAGCGTGCGAATCGTTCAGAATACTGCGGGTGAATTCGGCCGTATAATTATGGACGTGTGCTTGACACCGTTCACTTCGGTGATTATGGAATGAATCGCGATTCAGTGTGTGTTCTTACGCTCGGATATATTCTTTAAAGAGTTCTGTTCCCAGGCTTGTTAGAAGTGGAAAAACACCGAAATACCAGTGAAAAACGTGAAAGAATTCTGGAGGGAGCGCTTCGTGCGTTTGCTCAGAAGGGGTTTTTTAACACGAAAGTTTCTGAAATCGCATCGGAAGCAGGCGTGGCTGACGGAACGATTTACTTGTATTTTAAGAACAAAGATGATCTGCTGATTTCGCTGTTTGAAGAGCGTATGGAGTGGATCATCGAGCGTCTGGAAACGGAGCTACGCGCCGTTCAGGGAAATCCAGTCGACAAGCTGCGCGCGTTTGTTCACATGCATTTTTTGCTGGCCGTGGAACATCGCGATCTGGCCGAGTTCATCACCGTGGAGCTTCGTCAGAGCGCAAAGTTTGTCAAAGAGTATAAAAACCCTAAGTTTGCGGACTATCTGAAAATTTTGCAGGGATTGATTGAGCAGGGCCAGGAGCAAGGATTGATCCGCAGCGATCTGGACAGCAAAATCATCAGCCGCGCAATTTTCGGCGCCCTGGATGAAGTGTTGTTGCAGCTTACTTTGTCGCGCACCGCCCCTATGGACGTGCACGAAGAGTCCACACAAATATCGGCAATTCTTATTGATGGGCTAATTGCCCGGGATTGATTAACTGGAGTCAGCAGCACATCGTTGCTGGCCGCATTTTTCTGCTGGAGGAATATTGTGAAGATCCTCACTACCGTCAAACGGGTCACCGATCCGGATGCAAAAATCAAGATCAAGCCAGACCAGACCGGCATCGTTACCGATGGCGTTGAGTATCGCATGAACTCGTTCGACGAGTATGGTGTTGAAGCTGCGATTGCTCTGAAAGAAACGCATGGCGGCGAAGTTGTCGTGGTTTCGGTTGGCCCTTCCGAGGCGACCAAAGAAATCCGTACCGCACTGGCCATGGGTGCTGATCGCGGTATTCTGGTGGAGGATGCCGGCGAGCTTGATAGCGATGCAGTTGCACGCGTGCTGGCGGAAGTCGTGCGTCGTGAGAATCCGGACATTATCGTCATCGGAAAGCAGGCTGTAGACAGTGACCGTAATCAGACCGGTCAACTTCTGGCCTCGTATCTGGACATTCCGCAGGCGACCTTTGCATACAGCCTGGAAGTGGCCGATGGCTGGGCGACCGTTGGGCGCGAGGTTGACGGCGGAACGAGCACCAAGCGCGTAAAATTGCCGGCCATTGTCACGGCCGACCTGCGTCTTAACGAGCCGCGCTACGCCAGCCTTCCCGGCATCATGAAAGCCAAGCGCAAGCCGCTGGAAACGCTGAGCCCCGCAGATCTGGGCGTGGATACAGCTTCCAAAGTTCGGGTGCTGAAATACGAAGCTCCCGAAGAGCGCGCTGCCGGTGAAATTGTGGATAGCGTGGATGTTCTCATCGATCGACTTCGGAACAAATCCAAAGTCATCTGAGTACGTTGATTCTTCGATAATAAATTGCGATTTACGAACTATTCTTATTAGGAGTGATCATGGCAAACGTACTCGTTGTTGCCGAACATCTCGACGGAAAATTGCGCAAGGTAACCTTGCCGACCATTACCTTTGCACAGCAGGCAGCCGCCCTTACCGGTGGCCAGATTTACGTACTTGTGCTGGGTTCCAACGTCGATGCAGTCGCCGAAGAAGCCTCGCGCTACGGCGTTGCGAAAGTTCTCTACGCAAATTCGCCTGTTTTTGAAAACTACCTCGCCGAAACCTACGCACCGGCCATCGTAAAGGCCGCCAAAGAAGTAGGCGCGACGATCGTGTGTTCACCGGCCAGCACGACCGGAAAAGACGTTCTTCCGCGTGTTGCTGCCAAGCTCGATGCCGGCATGGTCAGCGATGCAATTTCCGTTTCGAACGACGGCGGCCTTCGCTATCGTCGCCCGCTGTGGGCTGGAAATGTTTTGACGACCGTGGAAGTCACCACGCCTGTTCATGCCATTACCGTACGTACCAGCGATTTTGACCTGCCAGAAGAAACAGCAGCTGCCCCGGTTGAAAGCTTTGATGCCGGTGTCGGTGCTGATGACAGCGTTCAATTCGTCAGCTTCGATCAGGTGAAGAGCGAGCGCCCGGAATTGACCGATGCCAACGTGGTTGTTGCCGGTGGCCGTGGCCTGAAATCGGGTGACAACTTCAAAATGATCATGGATCTGGCCGATACACTCAATGGTGCCGTTGGCGCCACGCGTGCTGCCGTTGATAGCGGCTACGCTCCCAACGACTGGCAGATCGGGCAGACCGGAAAGGTCGTTGCACCGTCCCTTTACTTCGCCGTTGCTATCTCCGGTGCCATCCAGCATCTTGCCGGTATGAAGGGCTCAAAAACGATCGTTGCGATCAATACCAATCCGGAAGCACCGATTTTCCAGGTAGCGGATTATGGCCTGGTCGGCGATGCCTTCCAGCTGGTTCCCGAGTTGACTGAGAAGCTCAAACAGATTGTGTAATCTGTAGAAAGTCATCAGTCATTCCTCAGGAATGTTTTTAAAAGCGAACCCCACCGATGTGAACCGGTGGGGTTCGCTTTTTTTGTTAATAAGTGGATTAATTTGTTTCTACACAGCTCTTGATAATGCCTGATAAACTATTTAGAATAACGACTTAATAGAAGTCAGTTCGAAAAAAAGTCAGGGGCCTCCTCACATCTTATTGTTGATTGCTGTTTATGCATTATGCTGTCCGGTATTTTTTATTGTCAGATCTTTTGCTCCTCAAAACAGGGGGCGATTGTTTGTTTCGGGGCTAAAGAAAACCATGAAATCACATTCGACGGGTTTGTGCGATGCCATCAGGTCAGCTAAGTCGTTGCCGTGGGGAGATGAAATTTGGCATGAAGATGAGCGCTGGTTTACCCTGGCACAATTGTTATGGGTAAAGCTTTATAATTCTTCCATGTCTTACGGGCAGCTCAGTTACGTGGTTACAGCACCATTGCTTCCGTCCCGCTCACGGCCCTGGAGCGCTTCAGCCACAAGTAATCCTCAGCCCCGTCGGATGCGTTCCCAGGTCTATGAGATGGAACTGATCATGGATCCGGAACGCGGAATCTTGCTGATTGGTGAAGTCTACGGAAAGCCCGGAGATCGAGTCTGGCGCCCGGAACAGATTTACGGGCGTCTCTTTGAGCTGGGAATCGTCTTACAGGAATTTCTTCAGCGTGAGCTGGCCGGAACACAAAGTTTATTCAGCCCGGGATATGCTCTGATTTTAAGGGATACCGAACGAAGCTGTACGGAAATTCATGAAAAACTTGGTCAGCTCAATATTATTACGCGTGATGAATTGAGCACAATTCATCATCGTATCAATGCCATCATGGAAAAACATTCCCATGGGTTGGAAGTCCCTTTCCATAGCTATGGCCATATGGTGATTGAGATCATTCGCAATATTGAGGAAAATTCTCTGGGAGAACTGGGCGGATTTCGCAGTCCCGAGGATATTTATCAGGTACCCAGACTTCCTGCCTGGTTGCGTTGATAAAACGCACCAAAAATCCGGTCGCTTGTCCTTGACACGCGTCGGATAAGTGTTTGTATAGCCTCTCGAAATTGTGCGGGTGTTCTGAAACTATCCGCAGCATATCCAAAGCGTTAGAGGCTTGTTATGTCCGTATTATTTCCGCCGATTCATCTTAAAAAATGGATTGATGAGCATCGACATCTGCTAAAACCGCCGGTGGGGAACAAGCAGATCTGGGAAGATCAGGATTTTATGGTTTTCGTTGTAGGCGGCCCCAATGCCCGCAAAGACTATCATATCAATCCCGGAGCAGAGTTTTTTTACCAGATCGAAGGAGAAATCACCTTGAAGATCGTCGTCAATGGTGATTTTCAGGACATTACGCTTCACGAGGGCGAAGTGTTTTTGTTGCCGCCGGGTATTCCGCATTCGCCGCAGCGTGGCGCAGATACGATCGGGTTGGTCATCGAGCACAAACGGCCGGTCACAGACTTTGATAGCCTGCGCTGGTACTGCGAAGGCTGTGGGGAACCGCTGCATGAAGCATCGTTTCATTTGACGGATATTGTCGGTCAGCTGCGTGAAGCGATTCAGGCTTTCTGGGCGGACGATACGCTCCGGACCTGCAAAAAATGTGATCACTATTTAGAGAATCATTCCTCTTGAATCGAGAAACTTCTCAAAAATCATTGATGAATCTTACAATCTCAATCGATGGCATCTTATGGAGCGTGCAGGTTTCGGAGCCGATAGATATTTCAATTCCACTTGATTTCTATGGTTCCCAACCCTCTGCTTTTTCGTTGCCCGAGGCGTCATCGGTCCCGGTTGCTGCAGGCACTTTTGTCGGTGATACACGTCGCGGAGGAAGTGCCAATTGCGAGACGGTTTCGCTGAATCCACATGCCAACGGCACGCATACCGAATGCGTGGGACATATTTCGCAGGAACGCTATGCGGTCGCACAAGCGCTGCGTGAATCCTGGATTCCCGCAACTGTACTCACGATTAGTCCAGAGAGGTTGGCAGCGTCCAAAGAGCATTATGACGGCGTACATCGGCCTGATGACCTGGTAATTACGCGCAGATCGTTGGCCGACTCCCTGGCTGAACAGAATCGGCCAGAGTTTATGAATGCGCTTATTGTGCGCAGCCTGCCGAATTTGCCTGCCAAAAAGTCAGCGCATCATAGCGGTGCGAACCCTGTATATTTGACGAATGATGCGATGCAGTGGATCTGCGACCAGGGTGTGCGCCATTTGCTGGTCGATATTCCATCGGTCGATCGCGAGGAAGACGGCGGCAATCTGAGCAATCATCGTTTGTTCTGGGATCTGGCTGTTGGTCAGAGCCTTGCGAGCGCACGCCAACACGAAACCATCACCGAAATGATTTATGTGCCAGACAGCGTCGAGGACGGTTTCTATTTGCTGAATTTGCAAATACCGAATTTTGTACTCGACGCTGCTCCCTCGCGACCGATTTTGTTTGCACTCAAGCCAGCTTGAAGGTTTTCAATAGCTGAGCATCAACATGAGAAGGTGCTGGTTATCTTCGCTGATTGCTCCTCGGCTGCCTTCACGGGCAAGAGGAAATTGCGAGCGAAAGCGCTGGAAGCGATAGCGGAGGCGCAGTGTCCAGTCGCTATTGCCTGGCGACCAGCCAAGCTCGGCACCGGTTCGAAAGCCAAAGCTCTGCATGTCGTTGGTTTCGTGGGATTGATTGACCCATAAAACCGGGAGTGCATAGAGTTCAACGCCCAGATAAAGGCCACGATTATCGAACCAGCGTCGGGCATCCACGCCAAATTGTGGGCCGACATAACGATGCCCCGTGTAGGTTGCATTGGGCTCCACAGTCAGGCTGAGGGCCTGCATTCCCAGGCCAACCTGCAGATCCCAGACATCACTGAGGCTGCGCTTGAGCAGCAACTGGCCAGATAAAAACGCCAGTTCCGTAGAACGATTGGCCAGATCTGCATGCCCGAAGCCGCCGATAGTTCGGCCATAGCCAGCATCTGCCTGCAGCCAGAGCTCACCCAGAGCGCCGGGCAGGTGGAGGAGGCGCAATTCTGCGTCGAGCATCCCGCCCATATAAAAAGGCGCGTTATGTTCATAGGAGCTACGGTCCCCCTCCATCGTCATCGTGCGGACTCCCAGAAAAGGGCCGACAGACAATCGATAGCCACGTTTTGGGGTGGTTATGTCGTCGTTTGCAATTTCCTCGGCATCGCCGTTCGTATTGGTTTCTGTAGAGACTGTCTCTGAAGTCACAGAAGTGTCCTCGCTTTCCTGTGCTTCAGGTTCTTGCTCGTTCCCTGGCTCTGCGGCAAAAACCGGTGTTGCAAATGCTGCAAAACCGATGAAACAGAACCAGATAGAAAACTTAATCAGTTTGTTCATAAGGTGCTCCAGCATCGATCCAATTGCTAATTGCATCGATATTTTCCTGTTCTAAGGCCGTAAACGGTGCAGGGGGCATGCGTCGGCTCGGATCTTCGAGAAGCAGACGATAATAAATGCCGCTAACGCCTGCATTTCCGGGCTCAACGAGCATTTCTCCCGTATTGGCTGTCACTCCTTCAAGCGCTGCACGCACTTGATTGTTGGTTGCATCCATACCGCCCTCGATCTGGAATTTTCCCTGGGGAACGGCGCCGTGGCAGCCTGCCGTGCCACAGGAAGTTCGAAGAATATCGGCGACTACAACAAAATCTGGATGATCTGCTTGCGGTTCTTCGATGTCGTCTTCGATTTCTCCAATATCTTCTTCCGTTTCAGGCGTATCGACCTCGTCGTTGAGGGCAATATCCTGGTCCCACCAGGCGTCCTCATTCCAGCTAGAATCCTGGTCGAAATGATCTCCAGAGTCTGAAATAGGTTCATCCAGCAGCGGCTCAGGCTCGCAGCCGGTCAGCAGCAAGAACATGCCAACGAAAACCAGCGGAAAGCCAGATGCCGTTGCTCTGAAATGATTCATGGTATGTACTCCGTTTGCTTGGTAATCACGAATTTGAGCGTATTGCAGGACAAGCACGCATCGTATTGAATTTTTTTACAGGCGGCTATTCTAAACGCTCATAGTATCGGCAGCGGCCGAGCTTCGTTCATAGACCCGCGAAGAGGCCTCGGATATAAGAATCTCCAGATGGGCAGGCTGCTCATCTGTATTTGATCACCATTTGCAATGTGAATTTTTCATGACATCTGAAAATAATGGCCGTTCGTCTGCCGAGGGATCAACCTGGACAATCCTTAAAATATTACATTGGATAACAGGCTATCTTACTGAAAAACAAAGTGAAACCCCCCGGCTCGACGCCGAAATACTACTCGCCTATGCCCTAAAAATCGAGCGTGTTCAGCTTTATATGCAGTTTGATCGTCCCTTGATGGCCGAGGAGCTGGCTACGATTCGGGAGCTGGTCAAACGGCGCGCGGCGCGAGAACCAATCGCGTATATTGTGGGAACGCAGGGGTTCTGGTCGCTGGACTTGAAGACGGATTCTCGTGCTTTGATTCCCAGACCGGATACGGAAATTCTCATCGAGACGGCACTGAAGCTTTTGCCTGAAGATAGTACAGCCTCGGTGGTGGATATCGGCACGGGTTCAGGTGCCATCGCATTGAGCCTTGCTGTAGAGCGGCCCGGACTGCGCATTGCCGCGACCGATATTGACGCGGATACCCTGGAATTGGCCCGCGAAAATGCAGAGCTGCACGGTCTGGAGGAGCGAATTCGGTTCTTTTATGGCGATTTGCTCGATGCACTGAATTCGGATTGGCCCACGGCCGATATGGTCGTCAGCAATCCGCCCTATATTGCCGAGGACCAGCGCTCGGAGCTCATGGCGGATGTGCGCGATTTTGAACCATCGGGCGCTCTTTTCTCGGGTGAAGATGGACTCGATATTTTGCGCCGATTGACCGTGGATGCGTTCGCTTTTTTAAAGCCAGGTGGATATTTGCTGTGCGAAATCGGCTATGATCAGGGAAATGCCGTACGTGAGCTTTTTGAGCAGGCAGGGTTTCACCAGGTCGAAGTTCGCCAGGATTACGGCGGGCGTGATCGCGTTGTTTCAGGGCAAAAATGAAGCGAGTTGATACGACTTCATGCCGTGGGCATATTCTGGTCTGCGTACATGAGCGTGACAATTCGACGATGCCATGTTGTCGTAATACACACGGCGAGCTGGTTTATCAGCGATTGCGCGATTGGATTGAGAAACACGGCATGCTGGCCAGCATCTGGATTACCCGCACCGGATGCCTTGGATGGTGTAATCTCGGGGGCGCAACCCTGGTGGTTTATCCTGAAGGCGTCTGGTACCGGGCGGTTCAGCCGGGTGATGTCGACGAAATTATTGAAAATCATCTGATACGATTACTTTGAATTGGATGGCGGCAATCAACTCTGAAAATCGTCTTCTTCTGGTAAAAGGATGGTATTTGACACGCATGATCGGCCGCTCTATAAAGTGGCGTAATTATTATGGTTAAGCCGGATTCACTCGGGAAATTTAAATCGATTTTCGGAGTACGTGGCGAATGAAACTTTATCCAATGATTGATTGATCTACTGAAGGTTGTTTGCATGGCAAAAAGTAAAGAGAAAATCCTCGAAGAACTCACGCGCGTCAAATATGTCGGCCCGCATATGGCGGAAGAACTGTATACAAAGCTCGAAATTCGAAGCATCGAGGATCTGGTCGAGGCCGGACAGGCTGGAAAGCTGACTTCTGTCAGCGGAATCGGTGAAAAAACGCAAAAAACAATCGTAAGCTCGGCGAAACGCCACCTTGCGAATCAAAAGGCTGCACCCAAACCGGCTACGCCCAAAGCAAAAGCGGCTGCCGCCAAACCTGCGCCTGCCAAACCTGAAGCGGCGAAGCCCCAAAAAACGACAAAACCTGATGTTACGAAAAAGGTCGAAAAAACGGCTGTAAAAAAAGTAGATGTTTCTGAGGTTTCGGGTGTTTCTGCCAAAAAACCGACGATTCAGAATGTTCAGAAAGAAGAGAAGCATGAGCTTCCGCGCGTAAAGTTGGCTGAGAAGGAAAAGGTCGTCGCAGACAAAACGATCGAGAAAAGTCTTGGCGAGCGATTCATTGATACCTTGCGCTGCCCGGCTTGCGGGCATGATAGCTTTGAAATGGCAGAAAATACGATTACGTGCCTGGCCTGTCAGCGCCAGTTTAGCAGGCAGCACGGGATTGTAGATCTGGCGCCTCCGCATGTGCCGGAGCGGACATTGACGCAGCGGATTATGGAATTGCGTTTTTATGCGCAGTTTTACGAAGATGTCATGCGTCCAAGATTAACCAGCGTGGTTTCCGACCGAAGTATGCGCGAAGAATATCGACTGGCCGCCGACTATTTGGAGTTGGATGAGAACAGCCGCGTGCTGGATGTTGCTGCCGGAACCGGTAATTTTACGCGCTATTTTGCCGAGCGGCTTGGGTTTGCCGAGGTCAAT
Organism: Lujinxingia vulgaris; assembly: GCA_040393065.1. GTDB lineage: Bacteria > Myxococcota_A > Bradymonadia > Bradymonadales > Bradymonadaceae > JACCWM01. Next base: position 19,415 of record JBEBUW010000027.1, read on the forward strand.
GGCGCGGCCAACAAAAAGCAGCCGCTGCTTGTGGCGATGGATCTTTCATGGCCGATGTTGGAAACGGCGCGTGGCTATTTGCGGCGAGAAAGCCTGGAGGACAAGGTTTTTTTGTTGCGCGGTGATGCTACGCGGATTCCGATCAAGCGTGGTGCGTACAATCGTTTGCATTGTTCGGCAGGTCTGCATTTGATGACGGACATTGACGAGGCGTTGCGTAATTTTGCGCGCGTTCTGGAGCCAGATGGAATCTGCGTCGTGGGAACATTTATTCTGGGCGAAGGTTTGCTGCGTAGATTCATCAAGCGGGCGGCGGAGATTCCGACGAAGTTTCACTGGTTTTCCCGCGATGAGTTGCGTCGTCGGATGGAGCGTGCTGGTTTTGAAATTCTTGAAGAAAGCGTTTCCGGCGATGCGATTACCATCAAAGCACGTCGGATTTAGGTCAGAGGCAGGATAGACGGGGGCATCTGCCTGATAGGAAATGCAAAAAGGCGCTGCAGAGAACTGCAGCGCCTTTTTGATTGTATAGTGTGCGTTAGAAATTACAGAATGGCGCGGCGAACGGCTTCTACGATGGCTTCTTCGCCGCCGTTGGGTACGGTGAAGTTTGCGCCGGCGTCGCGCACGGACTGGTCATAGGACTCATCGTTGTCGTGTACGATGATGAGATCAACCGGACGTAACTCTGCATCGGCACGGACGCGTTCACAGAGATCAACGGCGTCGATGCCGCTGACATTGAGGTCGACGACGGCGGCATCGGGTTTCCAGCGACCGATTTTCAGCAAGGCATCTACTGCGTTGGAAGTCGTGTCATAGTCGTGCGTGTCGCCCAGATGAGCGCGCAACCGGTCGACGAATTGTTCATCCGGGTGAACAAGCAAAATTCGGCGGCGCGTGCGAGCGGCAAAAGGATTGGGCATATCGTGGCGATTTAAAAAATCGTCGAGAATTTTTTGTTCGATGCGATAATGACCGCCGGGAGTTCGAAATGCTCTTAATTCGCCTTGTTCAATCCAGTTTTTGATCGATGTGATATTGGCATTGCAAATTTTTGCTACTTCAAAAGTTGTATAAACTTCTTTTTCCAGATTCATAATGATCTCTTCTCGCAATGGGTTGGAGTCGCATACTGACAAGAAAAAATATCTTGAAGGCACAGACATGGCAGTGCATCGAAACCGAAAGGCGTATCGGGAACTACGACTTTGTACGGCTCAGATCATTGCTATCCACGAGTTCCAAAACAGAATGTCGAACTGTAAGCGCATCGATTGATGACAAAGGCACTCGAATGCTACGAAGTGACAATATTTGGATTATTGGATAAAACCCAATGATTTCGTGTAAATGGTTGTAATGAAGGGTGGGAAAATCGAGAAAATTGTAACGGATTGTCAAAATTCTCGAAGAACTCCGTTCAGTAGAGAGGGCGGATTATTACCTCATCGAGGATTTCTTGCAGACTGAATTGGGGAGCAAATCCAAGGGTCCGGCGGGCCATCTGATCGTCGACCATGCAGACATATTTGATGTGATCGAGTTCGGGCACAGGCCAGCTACTGAGTTTGAGGGACCACGCGGTTTTGAGCATGGTTTTCAGTATGGGTTCGGGAAGCGCGCGTGGATTGCGGCCTAATTTGCGCAGAATCATGGAGAGTGGCACCGGGCTCGGGCCGGCAATGTTGAAGACGCCGCGCACACCTGGTTTGAGTGATAACTCAATGGCAGAAACGACGTCTTCAGCATGTATGAGCTGCAGCATGGGATCGAAGCCCATCAAAGTTAGCGGCTGTTCGAGGCGCAAATATCGGCTGGGGGCATTGTTGACGCGACCGACGATGTGGACGGGGCGTAAAATGACCGTTTCGATTTCTGGATACCGCCAGAACGATGCGTTGCAAAACATATCCAGGGCAATCAATCCGCGGATGGCTTCAAATTTCTGGCCGCCCATCAACGGCGCGTCTTCTTTGAGAAATTGATTGTTGCGCGGGTCGGGACCGTAGACATCGGCGCTGGAGAGAACGATGACTTTGGGAACGCGATGTTCTGCGCAGAGTTCGAAGATTTTCTGCGTACCGACGATATTGAACTGGTGATGTTCTTCCTGCAGGGCCCGTGGGTCGTGCATGATGTTCAGGTGAATGAGTGCATCGATGCGTTGACGGCGGAAAACATCTTCCACGCCGCGACGACGAATATCGACCTGCTCAATGTGAATATCTTTGGGCATCTGGCGAACAGGGCGCCGATCGACGCCGACGACTTCGAAGTTGCGGTGTAACCGGCGGGCGACGGCACGGCCGAAATGTCCTGCGATTCCGGTAATTACTACGCGTTGTTTTCGAACAGGGCGCTTTCGCATCATTACCAGAATACTCCAGCCCGTTCGCGCAGGCCGCGCTCAATCAGGCTTCTGATGGTGGTACGAACCTCATCGACCTGGGCGCCGACAATGCGATCTTCGTCGTCCGCAGCTCCTTCAAAAAGTACAGGTTCACCAAAATAGATGTGATATTTTACAGGCAAGGGCAGTGCGCCCACCGGGCCGAGCAGGGGCCAGGTAGGCGTGATGGGAAACGCGGGCATGCCAAGAATTTTGGCCAGCGCTTTGAAGTTCCAGATGGCGGGCATTTGCTCTTCGGCGCCGACCACGGCGACCGGTACAATGGGCGTGCCGGTTTCCAGGGCGAGTCGCATGAATCCCAGGCCAAATTCTTCGAGCTGGTAGGCTTTGTCGAAGGTTTTATTGATGCCGCGCTGTCCTTCTGGAAAGGCCAGGATGCAGCCACCGCGTTGCAAAAGCAGGCGGGCGTTATCGCGTGTGCCGACGACCTGGCCGCAGCGTGCAAAAATATAGGAAATATAGGGGATCTGTGGCACCCAGTGTTCGACCATGCTGCGAACGATGCGCGTGGGATTGCAGTCGACGAGCAGCGATGTGGCGATCATCAGCGCGTCGAGTGGAATCTGGCCTGTGTGGTTGGATACCAGCAGGATTCGACCGGACGCCGGGATGTTTTCCATGCCGTGTACTTCGACACGAAAATAATGGCGGTACATCCAGAGCGCGAAAGGAGCGACATATTTGAGAAATTCGGGCTCAAAACCAAAGGGATCGTAGCCGTACTCGTTCTGGCCGGCATCCACCGTGCGAATGCCTTGCCAGATATCGGGGCCGATCGCGCTGATCAGCGCATCATCGATTTTTTGACGAACCTTGTGCCACACGGGTTGAGGCGCCATGAAGTCTTGATTTAGTAGAGTTGTTCGTTGTCGTTGTTTACATCGTCAGCATCGGCCAGAAGCGGATCGACTTTGTCATCTAGGAAATTCGGATCTTCACCATGACGAAGGACATGTTTGCTGATGCTGAGGATGCCGCCTCCCAGGCCAAGCACGATATAGGCGACCATCAGCACCACGAATGCCACGCTGGGCTTGAAGATGACGCTCACTGCAAACGCAGCGGCAACGATGCTCAGCAGAACCGCAAAGGTGCGGCCATGAAAGCTCACATCTTTGAATGTGCGGTAGCGAACGTTGCTGACCATCAGACCGCCCAGCAGCACAGCCATAGCAGCGACGCTTCCGCTGGCGTTGGTCGTAAATTGATCGGTCAAAGAGACATGGGCCAGGACAACGGAAACGATCGTTCCTGCGGCCAGCGGCGTGGGCAGCCCCAGGAAATACTTCATGACGCCGGGTTCGGCGTTGGCCATGACGTTGAAGCGCGCAAGGCGCATGACCGAGCAGCTTGCGAAGATAAATGCAAAGAAAAGTCCGAGTCCGCCGAGTTCGGAAAGTCCCCAGCTGTACAGCAAAAATGCCGGAGCGACACCGAAGCTGATGGCGTCGGCCAGACTATCCATCTGGATGCCGAATTCACTCTCGGATTTGGTCAGGCGGGCGACGCGGCCATCAAACGCATCACAGGCCATTGCTACGACCAGCAGCCATGCGGCCACGGCCATTTGTGATGCAGATTCGGCAGATGTTGATAAGTGTATACTGAAAACGCCGCAGTAAAGACTGGCCAGCGTAAACATATTGGGCAAAATGTATTTGGCTTTGCGCAAATCCACGGAGAAACCTCACTTTGAATCCAAAGATGATTGGGCGCCAGATCCATACTAGAGTAGACAGGGATCCGGCTTACCTTTAGATAGGGCACTATAAATTGTCAAGAGAACACCATGGGTGAAACCGCACAGCAATACTGGACTCCCGAGCAGTTTCTGGAGCGTAGCGACGCGTTCGATGCAGCCGTTGCGCTGACTGCGGATATCGATCAGTTTTGCTCATCGAGCGCATGGATTTTTCCCGCGCATCGAGCATTTTTGCCGGAACATCCCTTGTGGATTCAGGAATCTGAGTATGGTTTTGCAGCGTTGGCGCGTGGAGAAGACCCGAATCTGGGCGTCTATTTGCATCCGTTGGAAGCTTCCTGGGCGCTGGCATGTCCGCTGGTCGGGCGAAATGCCGTGCAACTGACCCGGCAGTTTGTGGAGACCTGTCGATATCACGACACATCCTGGAACCTGCTTTTTCTCTCTGGAATTTCACCGCAATCGGTGCAGTTTCGTGAGCTGGTGCGTGGTTTCCGGCGCGATTTTTCTATGGGACTTGGAACTTCATCGGTACGACGCGTAACCAGTCTGGAGCAGGGCGTCGACGGTTTTCTCGCTCGCCGGAGTCCAAAGTTTCGAGCCAATTTACGCAGAGTGCGCCGCCGCGCTGAAAGCACAGGCATTGGTTATGACTATCGGTCGCAATGGACGAGTGCTCAGCAGGCGCTGGCGTGGTTTGAGCGTGCGTTGATTATCGAGGCGCGGAGCTGGAAAGGAAAAACCGACACCGGAATTATCGACGGGCCGATGAAGGTCTTTTATCAGGCTATGCTGCCCATGTTGGCAGAGCGTCAAAGCTTGCGGTTTTTGTTTGTAACGCTGGAAGGGCGCGATATTGCCTATTGTTTCGGCGCGAATTTCAACGGCCAATTTCGTGGTCTGCAGATGAGCTATGACGACGCGTTTGCCGAGCATTCGCCGGGAAGCCTTGCGCAGCTTGAGATGATTGTGCGCCTTTGTGAGGAAAATATTCTTTCCTACGATCTCGGATCTGACATGGCGTACAAACAAAACTGGGCCGAAGAAGGTCTTGAAACGGTGGCGCTGGTCATTCGACGTTGATGGCAGGCTGCACAATGTAAAGGGTAAGGTTCAGTCCATACAAAAACGGCGCTAAAGCGTTTTGAGCAGTAGCGCCGTTTTTTGTGTGGGGCTGATTGCAAGCCGCCGCGCTTAATTAGTCTTCGTCCGGACTGTTAAAATCCCAGCCCTCAAAGATTTCGTGCACGCGAATCATCAGTTCAAAAGGGCGCTCAGCAAGCTCGGATGCCTTGCCAAGCAGAGCACTGGCAGCGCTGGGACTGGCAACTTTAACATCGCACGCCTCGCCATCCACAACGACGATGACTTCGTCTTCGATGCTCAGATCTGGACCGTTTGCGGCAGACTCAAGTTCTACCCGAAGTTCATCCTGGTCGGATTCGACCAGGAAAATGCGTAGATTTTCTTCGTTTAAAATTTCTTCACGCATACAAACTCACTTCGCGGCAGGCTGATTGGCGTTATTCTGAACCTGAATGACCAGGCTGCGCGGCGGGCCTTCCATGCCGGGAGCTTGCGGCAATTCAATTTGGATGCGGCCAACGCCCGGATTTTGCGCGACGATTTCGGGCAATTTATCGACGACATCGCGGATGGCTTTTTCGTAACCGGCAGGTGCGTTGCGCGGATCTCCGAACAATTCGGTCAAAAGGCCGCGAATATCGATCGGCTTGTTGGGATTGAGCGGAATGTTTTGAGCCGGGTTGAGTGAGGGGCCGTATACGATTTTGGGAAGTCGGGCTGAGCCTTCGACATCGTTGCGAAGTTTGGCTGCTTTTTTGGGCTCTTCGAGTTGATCGTAGGCCGAGGCGCGGAGAACAAACAGGTCGGGAAGGTCGCGAATATCGTCGACCAGTTCTTCGGCTTTTTTGAGTGCTTCGAGGGCGGGATTGGGGTTCATAGCCGTCAAATGGCAGGCGGCGATCTGGAGATAGCCCCAGGGTTCTTCGGGCTGCAGATCGATTGCTTTTTTGGCGTCCTCGGCTGCGGCTTCTGTGCTGCCCAGGGTCAGCGAGAGCTGGCTGCGCAAAAGTGCGGCCGGGACAACGTATTCTGGTTCTTCGCCATGATCGACGAGTTCTTCCAGGGTTTCAATCGCATCGGCAGTGCGTTGTCCGATTGCCTGCAAACGGGCGAGTTCGAGGCGGCTTTCTTCGTCGTCCTCATCGAGGGCGAGTGCGGCTGCGAAGTCGCGCTCGGCTTCAGCGAGATTGCCGGTACGAAGGAAAATCGAGGCACGAATGGAGAGTGGTTCAGATTCTTCTGGATCGAGTTCAATCGCGCGATTTAAATCCAGCATGGCGGCGTGAAAAAAACGGCGATGTTCGTGAACCATCGCGCGGCCGATGATCGCCTGGAAAAACTCGGGGTTGGCGCGTACGGCTTCATTGAAAGACATGCGCGCCGAATCGATCAGATCGAGATAAAACTGTGAATACGCCTGGGCAGTAAGCAAGCGTGCTCGATCTTCGGCGTCTTCCACCGTCGGCAGCGCCTCTTCAACGAGCTGAATGCACGCATCGTATTGTTCCAGCTCAAGATTCAGCTCGGCCTGTAAAACCAGCAGCGGCGACACCTTGCCATAGCCTGTCAGCGCGTTCTCTATTTGCGTTTGTGCCTGCTCATATTCTTCTTCAGCGATTGCATCTTCGATTGCATCAAGCGCTGTTTGCAGGTCGTCCTCTTTATAATCTTGCTCGGACATCAAAGTCTCTTCTGGCTAATATCTGGGTTGGTAAAAAGATTGCTTTAAAAAAACATACACAGCGTCGATAAGCCCTATACCATCAGAAATCAGACGGGTCGAACGCTACGTTTTTTATCCGGCCAGTCTTTCTTTTTGGTGCTGTAAACACCCAGTCGCTGAATCAGTTCCTGGCGCAGCTCGTGTTTGGTGACGACAGCATCGATGACCAGTTCGCTGGCCAGGCGATAAACATCGATATCTTCGCGAAATTCCTGGCGCATTTGTTCGATGAAGGCCGGGCGTTCTTCTTCCGGGAGTTCTGCGATTTTTCGCGCGTACACGGCGTTGACCGCAGCTTCAGGGCCCATGACAGCGATCATGGCCTCTGGCAGCGCGATTGTCACGTCCGGTTCAAATCCGGGGCCGCACATTGCGTAGAGTCCCGCACCGTAGGCTTTGCGGACGACAACGCAGATTTTGGGAACCGTCGCTTCACTCACAGCCGAAACCAGTTTGGCGCCGTGGCGAATGATGCCTTCGCGCTCTACTTTGGTACCGATCATGAAGCCGGGCACGTCGGACAAGAAAACAAGCGGAATATTGAATGCGTCGCAGAGCGAAATAAAGCGAGCGCCTTTGTCGGCGGAATCTACAAACAACACGCCGCCTTTCCATTTGGGCTGATTGGCAACAATGCCGACTACCTGTCCGCCGATGCGCGCAAACCCGGTAAGAAGTTCTTGAGCAAAAAGTTTTTTGATTTCTACAAACTCGGAATCGTCCACCAGATGCGCGATGACGTGGCGCATATCAAAGGGCTTATTCTGGTTTTCCGGGATCAATTCATCCAGCGTTTTTTTCTGCGCTTTGGGAGCAGCAAGCTCAAAGGAAGGCACCGGTTCATGACAGTTTGCAGGAAAAAATTTGAGATAATTCCTGCAAAACTCAATGGCTTCCTCTTCGGTTTTAGCCAGGACATCACCGCAGCCCGAAACACTACAATGCATCTTCGCGCCGCCCATTTCCTCCAACGTAACCTTCTCGCCGATGACCATTTCGGCCATACGTGGCGAGCCGAGATACATGCTGGCGTTGCCCTCGACCATGACGACGATATCGCAAAATGCCGGGATATAAGCGCCGCCGGCTGCCGAATGGCCAAAAAGCAGACAGATCTGCGGGATGAATCCGGATAGACGAACCTGGTTGTGGAAAATTTTGCCGGCGCCACGTCGGCCCGGGAACATTTCGATCTGATCGGTGATGCGCGCGCCGGCGGAATCGATCAGATAAATCAGCGGAATCCGCAGGTTTTCAGCGGTTTCCTGCATGCGAATCATTTTTTCAACTGTACGCCAGCCCCAGGAGCCTGCCTTGACGGTGGAATCATTGGCAATGATGGCAACGCGCTGGCCATTGATTTTTCCGATGCCGGTGACGACGCCATCTGCCGGCAAATCACCGGCTAACACGTTGGCCCACAGGCCGTCTTCGACTTCCAGGCCGTCGTCGAGCAAAAGTTTGATGCGCTCGCGCACAAAGAGTTTGCCGACCCTGGCAGCCTGTTCATGATATTTGGGTAGACCGCCCTGCATAACATCGGAGCGCCGCTCAACCAGTTGCTGATCGAGTGCTGAAAGTTCGGGAGTATCGATGTTGGTTTTGGGAAGTTCCGTCATGGTCAGTTCCTGCAATGAAAAATCAATAATATAGGCTGTGTCGCTGCAAATAGGGAATTACTTACCTTCAAACCGCGGGGGGCGTTTTTCGCGAAACGCTGCCAGGCCTTCCAGGCGATCTTGCGTGGGCAAGGTAACGCCGTAAGCCACGGCTTCGAGAGTTAAGCCAGACTGTAAATCGACCTGCATGCCGGTATCGATCGCAATCTTTGCCTGTGCCAGCGCAATGGGCGCGGATTGTAGCATTTCATTGGCCAGAGATAGCGCACGCGGCATCAGATCTGAAGCGGGGACGGCGTAATTGGCAATGCCCAGCTCGGCGGCGCATGTGCCGCTGACGCGAGCGGCGGTAAAAATCAATTCTTTCGCGCGTGCTGTGCCGACCAGTCGTGCAAGACGTTGTGTACCGCCAGCCCCGGGAATAATGCCGAGCCGAAGCTCCGTCAAGCCAACCTGCGTTTCTTCGGCAACGATGCGTAGATCGCAAGCAAGTGCGATTTCCAGGCCGCCGCCGAAAGCATAGCCATTGATGGCGCAAATGGTTGGTTTGGGCAGGTTGGCCAGCGCATCGAAAATCACGCGGTAGCTGTCGATACGCTGGCGCACCTGGATTTCGCTCATCGTGCTGCGTTCTTTTAAATCCGCTCCGACGCAAAACGCTGGTCCCGTGCCGCCACTGAGAATGACAACACGTACGCTGTTATCGTAGGCGATTTCTTGTAACGCCTGTGCAAGTTCTGCGAGCAATGCGCCATTGAGCGCATTCATGCTGGCCGGGCGATTCAAGGTCAGCGTGCAAATTCCTGCATCGAAGGTACGCAGTAAGCAGGGAGAAACCGAACTCGTGTCTGTACTATTTTCACCGGCCATGCTTGTATTATCCCGTTCTTAGAAAATGATTACAGTCGTCGTCAATTCATTTAGAATGCTTTTGAAAAGCAGCCTAAAATTTCAGCTAACCCGTACTTGTGCAAGGGAAAACAGAGCTATGCAAGGTTTTGAAGAATCCCCCGAATTGTGCAGGGCAGAAAAAACACTGCGACAGCCAGATAAACCGGCTGTCGCAGCAGTAAAACTTGGCCTGGAAACAGCAGCTCAAGTTTATTTTGCCGCATGCCGTACGGCTGCGGCGGGTTTTACAGCATTGCCAAAAGTAATGAGACAGCGTTCATCGCGCCGCAAATACTGACGGAATGCGTATTATCTCGAATCAATAGAGATAGAAGCGAGCGTGTCCGGTAAATCCGACGATATCCAGATCAACGTCAGAAACGATGTTCAGACGCGGACGCCATTCCAGAACAAGATCAATGGGAATAATGTTAAAGTTCACTTCGAAGCCGAGCACGAAGGCGGCTGCGACATTGATATCGTCGGAGTGAAGTCCGACGCCTGCTCCGACACCGGCGTTCCAGGCAAGGTTAAGAACTTCGTGCTGGAAGAAGGTCGGCATGTTGAACAGGAAATCTCCACTCAGTCCAATGCCGTGGCAGTCATAGTAGCCGTAGCAACCGATGTTGCCCTGAAGCGCAGTGAGGCCGGTATTATATTTCAGCGACAGACCGGAGATGTTCGTGCCTGAACCCACACCGATTCCGAATTGTCCGGGGCGGTCCTGTGCGGTTGCCGGCGCCGTTGCCAGCACCAGAAGCAAGAGCACCTGACTGAGAATGAGCATCCAATGTTTTTGTACGGTTTTCATAAGAATTACTCCATTAAACATAAAAAAGTACTGTAAAAAACAACCGAGGCTTTACAGGCGGGCAGCCGTATCACGGCCAAAAAATTCAGACAAGGGATTTACGATAGGTGAATTTTGAACATGTCGCCAAAAAGAGTTGATGAAGTACAGGGGACTCGTTAGAATAGTGAGTCGGTAGGCAGACCGATGAATGATCTCTGCAATGTTCGTTTTTTGTGAGCGCTCTGGAGTGTTGGGGAACAATCCGCGCGATCAAATTACGCAGCATGAAGGAGGATTATCATGAATCTTGCTTATCTTGAGATTGATCACCAGCGTAACAATTACATCAATCTACCGGCAGCTGAGAGCAAGGAGTTCCGAGAGCGTCTGGCGTTGTCATGGTTGTATCATGAGCACGCACTGGACGGTGTGGTTCTTACGCCGACGGATTTGAGCCGTGCGCTTGAAGGATTGCCTGCGCGCAATTATTGCGATGCACAGACGCAGCATTCTTTGCGACGATTGAAAAATTGCATCGAGCATGTTGAGCGCAGTGCTGCGCGTGGTGACGAGTTATCAAACGACTGGTTGAAGGATTTGCATGCGCGGATGTGTGCTGCCGACGATGAAAACGCCGGGCGTTACCGCAAACGTGATACTTCACCGGGCGTTTATAATCTTGCCGTCGTGCCGGCTGCCAGCATTTCGTATTATTTCCGCAAGTTTGAAGAAATCTTCAACGAAGAGCTTTCGAACCATCACCCGATCCGCGCTGCTGCGATCGCGCACTGGGAATTCATGCGTGTTTTCCCGTTTGATGAGCGCACCGGTATGGTCGGCCGTTTGATGATGAACTTCTTGTTGCTCAAGCACGGCTATCCACCGGCAATTATTCATGCAAGCGATCGGCATCATTATTTCTCTGCTCTGACGGGCCACCGCACAGATCTGGTGCCGGTTGTAGTGGAGGCCGTTTCTGCGACAATTCAGGCAGCCCACGTTTTTTCCGAGCAAATGAATCTGGCGTCCGCCGATTGCCGGGAGCGCAAGCGCGCGCGTTGAGGAATTTCTGCGACGCCGGGGGGAATGAGCGCGGGGGGAGTAACTGTTTTAAGCAGGGCCCTGCGTCCGAATGTGTGATGGCTGACTGGTTGATGGACGTGATTTTCAGACAGACAGAGCAGCGTGCGCGGAGCCAGGATTTACAAAAGATCCCTTATCTCGCAGTTGAATATTTTGCGGCTCCCCATTAGGCTCGCCAGGTGAGTGCCGGTGAAATCGCTCTCTTTATAAAAGATGAGCATTTTCGTGGTGCGTACAGCTTTGATCGCCACCGTCTACGACGAAACCACAGGTCCGGCATCCCGGAAATTGTCTGGGCGATCTGGTGTGTATTACGGGTAAGCCAGTTGTGAAGTCGGGCTTGCGACGATCACGCTTGATTGGAGTAACTTAAAAAATGCCATCGAATCTATCGATCCCAGATAAAATTCGCCAGAAAAAAAATGACACGTCCGTTGTAGAGCTTTCTCCGTCGGATGCTTTGCAGGTTGAAGTTTATGCGACGGCGGAACTTCCGACGCGTTATGGCCAGTTTCAGATCGTCGCATTTCTGAACAATCGCGATGGTAAGGAGCATATTGCCATTGTTCATGGAGATGTAAATGGCGCGGAAAGTGTCTTGACCCGCATCCATAGTGAGTGTCTGACGGGAGATGTTTTAGGAAGCCTGAAATGTGATTGCGGCCCTCAGCTCGATCAGGCTTTGAGCGAAATCGCAGAGCATCCGGCTGGCGTGGTTCTGTATATGCGTCAGGAAGGCCGTGGCATAGGACTTGCCAACAAAATCATGGCGTACAGCCTGCAGGATACCGGCCTGGATACTGTCGAAGCGAATCGTCATCTGGGTTTTGATGATGATCTGCGCCATTATGATATTTCAGCGGAAATGCTGAAACTTCTTGGCGTGCGTAGTATTGAGCTGATGACGAATAATCCCGGGAAGGTCGATGGATTGGTGGAAGCAGGAATCCAGGTTGTGAGCCGACGACCGATTAAAATTGTTCCCAATCCGTTCAATGCGCATTACCTCGAGACAAAGCGCATCAAATCCGGGCATTTGCTGTAAAACCTGCTGAAATTCCTGCTTTTTTAGCAGCGGCAAGGTTTTTTGCTTGCCGCCTCAAAGCGCGTGACTACCTACAGGGGGCTCGTAATTTGTAATCGGACGCAGCCATCGTGTTGAAGCTTGATGTCGGTACATCGGGATCGGTGTGCGTTGTGTGTGCGAAAACAAATTACTCCCACAATTAACGTGAGCTTTGAGGGTAAGGTAATGGCAAGACAATCAGCCGAGAAATTAGTTGCTGTCGAAATAGAAGAGGGGATTGCCTATGTGCGCATGGATGTCAAAGGCCAGGCGGTCAATACGTTATCGACACCGATCATCACTCGATTCGAAGAGATTTTGGGAAGCCTGATCCATGATAAGAGCGTGGAAGGCGTCGTATTATACAGTGGAAAGACTGATAATTTTGTGGCTGGTTTTGATATCGGTGAGCTTCTGGAGCTCAGGCAAGATCGTACAAAGTTACGGGAGTTAATTGAGCGCGGACAGCGATTGATGGGGCAGCTGGAGACGCTGCATATTCCTGTGGTTGCAGCGATCGACGGGGTTTGTTTGGGAGGCGGCCTGGAGCTTGCGTTGGCGTGTCATGGGCGAATCGCAAGCGATCAGCCTAAGACTCGGCTGGGATTGCCGGAAGTTCAGCTTGGGTTGATTCCTGGTGGTGGAGGGACGCAGCGGTTACCTCGAAAAGTCGAATTATCGGTTGCGCTGGACATGATCGTGACTGGAAGAGAATTGTCGGCGGCTCAAGCGCTGCGTGAGGGGCTGGTCGATGATGTGGTGCATCCGGCGATCTTATTGAAGGTTGCTGCAGAGCATGCGCGTAAGCTGGCGAAGGAGCCGCCTAAAAATGGCGGGTTTGCGGCAAATCTTTCGGATCCAGTAAAGCTTGCGGCCCGGACGCCGGCCCGAAAAATTGTGTTCAACCGTGCGCGAGAGGCCGTTTTAGAAAAGAGCGGTGGGCATTATCCGGCACCGCTTTGTGCGCTGGATGTCATTGAATTGGGGTTTGCCGAGGGATTTGATCCAGGATTGCAACATGAGGGAGCTGTTTTTGTAGATTTGGTCAGCAGTCCGGAAGCGCAGAATCTGATGAACATCTTTTTCATGCGGCAGGAGGTCAACAAAGATAGCGTTGTCGCGAAGCGAGTGAAGCCTCTTGAGGTCGAAAAGTTAGGCGTCATTGGTGCCGGCCTTATGGGGGCGGGAATTGCTCAACTTGCTGCCTTCAAAGATGTCCCTGTACGTATGAAGGATGCCAATGAACGAGGGCTTGGCAATGGGCTGGATGCAATCAAACAGCAATTTGACAAGTTGGTTGAACGCGGACGGCTGACCGAAGCGGAGGCGGATATTTGTTTTGGTCGTGTGTCAGGAACGACGGATTATCGGGGATTTCGCTCGACAGATCTGGTGATCGAAGCTGTTTTCGAAAACCTTGAGCTGAAGCAGCAAGTGCTGGCGGATATAGAGGATCTCGGTAACGAAGAGTTGATTTTTGCGACCAACACTTCAACGCTTCCACTACAGAAAATTGCTGAGAATGCTAAGCGTCCACAGAATGTGGTGGGAATGCATTTTTTTAGTCCAGTGCACAAAATGCCACTGCTAGAAATCATTCGAACCAAGCAGACTTCGGATGTAGTGCTGGCAACGGCGCTGGATTTTGGCCGAAAGCTTGGCAAGACCTGCATCGTGGTGGAGGACGGGCCAGGCTTTTTCACCAGTCGTGTGATCGGAGCTTATATCAATGAGGCAGCCTGGATTTTGCAGGAGGGCGGGCGGATTGAAGATATTGATCAGGCGATGATCGATTTTGGTTTTCCGGTAGGGCCGTTTAAACTGATCGATGAAGTCGGATTTGACGTAGCGATGGGGGCTTCCAGAGTGTTGCAGGCAGGCTTTCCGGACCGTTGGCGAGCTCCTGAGGCGTTGGCCGTGGTGGCGGCTGAGGGAAGAAAAGGTCGTAAGAATCAGCAGGGATTCTATTTGTATGATGATAAATCTTCCGGAAAAAAGGTGGATGAGACGATCTATAAGCGTTTGCCGACCGGTTCGGATCGACGTCATGTAGATCGGGAGCTGGTTCAGCAGAGATGTTGGCTGGCGATGCTGAATGAGTGCGCTTATGCGCTGGACGAGAAGATTGTTCGCAACGCGCGTGATGCTGATATTGGGGTGATTTTTGGGCTGGGATTTCCGCCGTTTCGGGGCGGCGTTCTGCGGTATGCGGATTCTTTAGGAATCGATTTGGCCGTGGAGCAGCTCACGCATCTGGCCGATAAATTTGGCGAGCGGCTGCGACCTGCGCCATTGCTGGAGGGGATGGCACGACGTGGTGAGCGCTTTTATAGCGAATAGGTTGTTGGCATCCCTGTACAGATCATTTGATTAGAAACCGTCGGTTTTGCGCAGAGCTTGCGTACTTTTAAGGTGAAGGCATGGCAACCAGGCAGAATAATAAGCTTAAAAAGTTTGGTCCCGCATTGGGTGGTGAGGATCGGGTCGCAATTGTGGCAGGTGTACGTACACCTTTTGTGAAAGCATGGACGGCTTATAAGGATTGGTCGGAGGCTTCGTTGGCTCGTGAAGCGGTCACGGAGCTTGTAAATCGCGCTGAGCTGGACATGAAGCAGATTGATCAGCTGATTTTGGGATGTGTTTCTGTTCCGATGGACGGCCCCAATGTAGCGCGGGAAGTTGTATTACGTAGTCAGCTTCCAAGTTCAATACCGGCAACGACAGTGCAGATGTATTGTGCATCGAGTGCGTATGCGATTTCGATTGCCTGTGGTGAGCTGCTCAGTGGTGTGGCCGAGGTTGTGATTGCGGGCGGCGTAGAATCGATGAGTGCGGCACGAGCGCGCTTTAGTCTTCCATTTACTCACGCTTTGCAGGAAGTCGGACGTGCCAAAAGTCTTCAGGAACGGGTCAAGGCGCTATCAGGAATTCATGCACGTGATTTGATTCCCGATACGCCTTCGATTGCTGAGCCAACGACTGGTTTGTCGATGGGGGATTCGGCAGAAGAAATGGCAAAGCTCTATGAAATTACTCGGGAAGAGCAAGATGCTTATACGGTAGAAACGCATAGTCGGGCGACGAAAGCTTATGAGGAAGGTCGTTTCCCGGAGGTAATGAATCTTTTGGCCGGTACGCATTTCGAGCAGACGATTGTGCGGGATACAACCGTGCGGGCAGATACGAGTATGGAGGCAGTTAGTCAGCTGGCACCTGTGTTTGATCGCCAGCATGGGACTGTGACAGCTGCGAATGCTTCACCATTGACGGATGGTGCGTCGGCTGTGCTGTTGATGCGCGAGAGTCGAGCGAAGGAACTCGGGTATGAGCCTATGGCGTATATTCGTTCGCATGCAATTGTTGGCGTGGATATTCAGAAAGTGAATTTACTGCTCGGGCCTACGTTCGCGACGCCGATTGCGCTACAGCGTGCTGGGATGGGCTTGAACGATCTGGATCTGATTGAAATGCATGAAGCATTTGCTGCGCAGACGCTGGCAAATCTTAAGATCTGGGGATCAAAGAGTTTGACGCGTGATCTCGGTCTGGAGCAGCCGATCGGAGAGGTCGATCGTGACAAGCTCAATGTCAACGGTGGATCGGTTGCGCTCGGGCACCCGTTTGGGGCAACTGGCGCGCGTCTGGTAATGCAGCTTGCCGGGGAAATGCAGCGCCAGGATTTGAACACAGGTCTGGTTACAATCTGTGCTGCCGGAGGGTTAGGCCTGAGTATGGTTCTGGAGCGTTAGACAGAGTATTGGATCAAAAAAATGATGAGCAGAAGTGCAATGATTGGGATTCCAATCGTTGCACGTCGTAAGATCGTGTCCTGGATTTGCGATCTACGGTAGGCCTCGGCATAAGGTAAGGTCATAAAAGTGACCATGGTATAAAGAGGAATCCAACCTTTCGGAAACAGGCGATGGAGTGTTTTTTCGAGCTTCTTTCGAAAAATGAAAGCTGATGACGCTACTTTAGAGCGCATTTCCAGGTAATTTTCTTGTGCCATAAGGCTGATCGCATCAGCGTTGGCTTTTCGTTGTTTGGAAAATTCGCTGAGCACAAGTTCCCAGTCGTCGCCATATTGATCGATGATTTGATCGAGTAGCAGACAGCTTTCAAAGGCCGCGTTCATGCCCTGACCATAAAAAGGAACCATGGCGTGAGCGGCGTCACCGATCAAGACAGCGCGTGATCCGTAGTGGTAGGGATTGCATCGAATCGTGACGAGGCTTGAAGTCGGATTGGTAAAGAACTGGTCCGTGAGTCCGGGGAGATTGGCAACGGCATCAGGAAATTCTTTGGAGAAAAACGCGTGGACGTCTTCAGGTGTACGCAAGCTTTCGAAGCTGACGTCGCCGGAAAATGGCATGAATAGCGTACATGTAAAGGTGCGGTCGAGATTGGGCAGGGCAATCAGCATGTACTCATGACGTGGCCAGATATGCAGGGCGTTTGGTTCGAGTCGGAATTCGCCATTGTCCGCTGGCGGCATGGTTAGTTCTTTGTAGCTATGATTGAGATACTGTTGTTCGTAATCAAAGTACGGAGTTTTTTGCATCTGTTGGCGAACGGCTGAGTAAGCACCGTCTGCGCCGACGACCAGTTGTGAGGGTCTGGTGAGCGATTGTCTGGTCGCCAGGTTTTCGAACGTGACGTTACCGGTTTTAAGATCGACGCCAGTGCAGCGATGTTGAAAATAAAACGACACGTTGTCGTATTTTTCGGCGGCATCGAGCAAAAACTGGTTGAGAAGGCTTCGGGAAATGGAATTGATAAATTGGCCTTCCATTCCATAGGGTTGAAGGTTTCCGGTGCCATTGAGGGGATGGACGAATCGGCCGTGCATTGGAATGCAAAGATCTTCTATGCCCTGTCGAAGGCCGACGGCTTCGAGCGCTGCCAGACCTCGTGTTGACAGTGCCATGTTGATCGAGCGGCCTTTGTCGACTTCTGCCGTGCGGATGTCCGGGCGATATTCGTACACTTCGACCAGAAAACCGCGTTGCGCCAAAAAAACGGCCATCAATGAGCCGGCGAGTCCCCCACCAACAATGATTACAGGATCTGCCTGGTGTTCGTCGTTTACAGAACTACTTGGTCTTGAAGCACTTTCCAAAATCGCCACACATCTTCGAAGGAATTATAGAGGGGAGCAGGTGCAACTCGGACTACATCGGGCTCACGAAAATCGCCGACGATTCCTGCGTCCGTTAGTTTCTGAAATAGTTTTTTGCCGTCAGCTCTGGTGCGCAGTGAAATCTGGCAGCCCCGGCTGGCGGCGTCTCGGGGTGTAAGGATTTCGAAGGCGTCGCCAGGCACCTGATCGAGAAGAAAGAGTAGATATTCTGTGAGTGCGATTGATTTTTGTCGCAGAGCCGGCATGCCAGCGTCGCGGAACATCTGCAGAGAATTGTGAAATGAGGCCATGGCCAAAATCGGAGCATTGCTCAGTTGCCAGCCAGCTGCGCCAAACTGGGGGACAAAATCCGGGGACATCTGAAATCTTTCGGCCGGATCGTTGCCCCACCAGCCAGCAAAACGCGGCAGTTCGGGGGCATTTGCGTAGCGCTCGTGTACGAAGCATCCAGCTACGGCGCCCGGTCCGGCATTCAGATATTTGTAGGTACACCAGACTGCGAAATCGACGTCCCAGTCGTGCAGGGAGAGTTCGACATTTCCGACGGCATGAGCCAGGTCGAAGCCGACGATGCATCCCTGTTTTTTGGCGGCAGCGGTGATTGCGGCCATATCAAACACCTGACCGGTGTAATAATTGATGCCGGCAAACATGACGAGGGCAACTTCCTGGCCGTGTTCGGCAAGATAGTTTTCGATATCTTCCGTACGGAGAAGGTTTTCGCCCTCACGAGGTGTCATTTCCACGATTGCTTCGGCAGGATCGTAGCCATGATAGCGGGCCTGGCTTGCCACGGCATACTGATCGGAGGGAAAAGCGCCAGCTTCGATGAGGATTTTGAAGCGTTGGGGGGTGGGGCGGTAGAAAGAAACCATCAGCAAGTGGAGGTTGGTTGTGAGTGAGTTCATCACAACGACTTCGTGCTCCAGCGCGCCGACGATGTAGGCCATATTCTTGCTGAAATTCTCGTGGTACGAGTACCAGGATCGGGGCGGAGCAAAATGTCCGTCTACGCCGAGTGTGGCCCAGCGGTCGAGTTCTTCCAGTACGGATTCACGTACGCCGATTGGCTGTAAGCCCAGCGAGTTTCCGCACAAGTAGATCGAGGGCTGACCGTTTTTTCCCTGTGGAAATAGAAATTTCTTCCGATAAGCCGCGAGCTGATCGCGTGCGTCCAGGTCGAGTGCGTATTGAAGATCTTTCGTATGCATAATGGTTTCTACTGTTTCGTTCTATTGTTTAACTACCCGAAGAAACGGCGCTTCCTCGCCTGATTGCATAAGTTCTTTCCTCGGGTTCGGCAAGCGTGAACTGGTGTGGAAGGAAGCTCAGGGGGGAGCTTTGCGTTTTGCGATGGTGAGTCGTGTCTTAAGTTTGTGGATGAGGCAGCGAAGGTAGACGTAGGCCGAAAATGAAGGAGGAAGAAATGCCTTATCAACAAAATAACGATTTGCCGCAGAGTGTCCGAGAGAATTTACCGGAGCATGCGCAAAGTATTTATCGTGAAGCGTTTAATAGCGCATTTGACCAGTATAAGGATGAAGAGAAGCGTCGCGGGGATGCGACGCGTGAAGAGACTGCGCATAAGGTCGCCTGGGCGGCGGTGAAGAAAAAATATGAGAAGAGGGGAGAAGACTGGAAGCCCAGGTAATTCAGGTGGCTTGCAGGTGTGCCTGGATGCGTGTGACGATTTCGTTGCGAGGCACACGTTCTTGTTCGCCGGAACTGAGATTTTTGAGTGTCACGACATTGTCTTCGAGCTCGCCCGGGGCAAGGATGGCGACGAGTGGGATTCTGCGCTGGTCGGCATATTTGAACTGGCGCGCATATTTGTCGGTGTCGGGATACAGGTCGACGCGCAGATTCTGGGCACGGAGTTCACTGGCTAACTTCATACTGTGGGGGGTAAACTCGTCGTTCCAGAGGGTAACGAGTACGTCGATGTTGGATGTTTCATCGTGAAACATTCCGCGTTCTTCCATGAGTACAAGGATACGTTCGATGCCAAGGGAGAATCCGCAGGCAGGCAGGGTGTCTTTGGTGAACATGCCGATGAGGTTGTCGTATCGGCCGCCGCCGCCGAGGCTTCCGGAAAAATCATCGCTGCGGATTTCGAAGATTGCGCCGGTGTAATAGGAAAGTCCGCGGGCCAGGTAGGGATCGATTTTAATAAAGGCTGCGGCAGGACCGGTGCTGGCGAAGGTCAGGATTTGCCGAAGTTCGTCGATTGCCTGACGACCATCTGGGAGGTGGCCAATCTGGGAATCCAGGTCTGCCAGCGCGATTTGATTGTCATTGGATTTTGTTTCGAAGAGTGGGAGCAGGCGCGCGATGACATCGGATGCAATCTGGCGTTCTTCGAGTTCGGTGATGACGCCTTCTTTGCCGATTTTGTCGAGCTTATCGATAGCAACGAGTGCATCGGAGTGTTTTTCCGCGGGGACGCCGGCGTGTTCGAGCAGGGCGCTGAGGAGTTTGCGATGATTGAGGTGAATTCGGAAATTTCCGAATTCGAGGCGTTGCAGGACTTCGGCGAGCGCGGCCATGACTTCGGCTTCGACGGTCATGGATTTTGAGCCTACGACGTCGACATCGCACTGGTAGAACTCGCGAAAACGGCCTTTTTGTGGCCGATCGGCGCGCCAGACCGGGGCGAGTTGGTAGCGTTTGAAGTAGCGTGGAAGATCGTTGCGGTATTCGGCGACGATACGTGCAAGGGGCACGGTTAAATCGTAGCGGAGACCCATTTCTGCAAGGTCGAGTTCGGTGGGTTCGTCTTTGGCCAGGGCGCGGGTAAGTTTATCGCCGCGCTGGAGGACTTTGAAGATGAGTTGATCGCCTTCGTCGCCGTATTTTCCGAGCAGGGTTGTGAGGCGTTCCATGGTCGGGGTTTCCAGCGGTTCGAAGCCGTAGGACTGGTAGACTTCTTCGATGATAGCGAAGACGCGTTTGCGGCGTTCTGCCTGGCGAGGGAGGAAATCGCGAAATCCGCTGGCTGGTTTTGTGGAAATAGACATGGTTTACAGCTTCCGTTGGGCAAGTTGCATGGCAGGCTCGATTTCGAGCAGCAGCGTTAGCAGGTTTTCAAAATCGGGCAGATGAGCAAGTGCGTTTTGGACGAATCCGATGGATGGTTCGTAATAGGGCAAAAATGACGAGTTATTTTTGACGCGATCGATGAAGATAAAGCGGCCGGCGTCTTTTAATTTTCGTTGCAGAGTTTGCAGGTGAAAAGCGTTTTCGACGTCCTGGAAGCTTGTGCACCAGGGGAGGCCTGCTCGTTTGCCGCGCTCGGCGTAGTAGGCGACCAGGCGCGTAACGGTTTCGGGTGCAAGCTCGATGTAGGAATCGCGCAGGAGCGCGACAAGATCGTAAATATAGGGACCGCGTAGAGCGTCCTGGAAGTCGATTAGAATCCAGGCATTGTTTTTGCGCATGATATTTCGCGATTGATAGTCACGCAGGACAATGGTCTGGGGAAGTTCAAGCAGGCGTTCGGTAATGCTGCGAAAGGCGGTTTCCAGGTTTGGACGATGGGGAGCAATGGATTCTTTGCCGAGTCGTTCTTCGAGGCCCCATTCGAGATAGTGTTCAAGTTCCCAGAAAAGCAAATCATAGTCGAAAGCGCGTTGCCAGACGAGGCATTCGTCAGGTTGGTCGGAGTTTTGGGCGTCGGCAAGCGTAGCTTTCTGAAAATCAATGAGGAGGTCAATCGCTTCGCGGTAGAGGTTTTCGACACGTTGGTCGGAGTTTTGGGCGTCGGCAAGCGTAGCTTTCTGAAAATCAATGAGGAGGTCAATCGCTTCGCGGTAGAGGTTTTCGACTTCTTCGGTGTTTTTTGCGGCAAGGACGGCGTTCTCGAACATTTCGTCGCCAAGATCTTCCAGAAACAGGATGCCGTTCTCAAGATTCAAGTAGTCGATTTCGGGAACGGGCATGCCGATTTTTGAAAGCCAGCGATGTACGTTGACGAATGGTAACTCTGCTGGAACGGGCGCATTGGCGGCGTTGCCTTCTTCGCTTTTGCGTGCATCCTCGCTCAGTGGCATGACCATGGCCATCAGGGTTAATTCGCCGTTTCGTGGGTAGTTTTGACGAGTTTCGGCAGGCAGATGGATGCGCCAGTAGATACGAAGGGAGGCGTGGCCGCCGAGATTCTGTAGGGTGCAGCGGTTCGCGATACCGGGGCCGAGCATTTGCGTGAGGCCGTGCCGGATGCGGCGTTCCATGTCTTGGGGTTGCATGACTTCTCCGAACTGAAAAATGGGCGTGCGCTGTGCGCTTCGAGAACATCAATCAGGGTTTGGCGGATGTCAATAGTCGGGCAGAGGACGTGCGGGACTCGACGTCCACAGCTGCTTCGTGTAGTGGAGCGCTGGCAGGGCGGTGGTGTTCTGCGATTCGGCAGCCTCGGGAATGAAGAAACAGGTCTTTGGGCTGTAGGTTCCTGGTATTGTTGGTGAATTTCCATGGTTGTAGAAGAAAAAAGCGCCATTGAACTTGATGAGGAAATGGCAAAGTCTGAAACAAAGCAAGTTGAGGGGAAAGAGCGAGAGAAAGTAGATGAGCAGACTGCCATTGCGTTTATCTTGACGTTAGGCCGGGCTTTGCATGCGTATGGGACGCCGGCGCATCGGCTGGAAGACGCGCTCAATCAGATGTCGAAACGGCTGGGGCTTGAAGGACAGTTTTTGTCGATGCCGACTTCGATTCTTGCTGGATTTGGGCCGCTGGGGTCTCAACAGGCGAGTTTGATTCGGGTTGAGCCAGGGGAAGTAGATCTGGGCAAGATGGCCCGGCTTGATGAGGTAACGGTCCAGGTGGTTCACGGGGAACTGTCGATCGCTGAGGGGATTCGGCGAATCGACGAGATCAATGCAGATCCGCCAATTTATGGGCCTGTGCTTAGCGTGCTTGGCTATGCATTGACTTCGGCGGCGGTGTCAGTGTTCTTCGGCGGGCATTTGCGAGAGATTCTAGTTTCCGGAGTGATTGGCACGTTGATTGGTGTGATGGCTGAGCTATCGCAACGCTGGGAAGCTTTGAAGCGAATTTATGTGCCGCTGGCGGCCTTTTTTGCGTCCTTGTTGGCGGTGTTTGCGGGAGCGGTGCTTTCACCGGTGTCGGTGTATGTGCCGACCGTTGCAGGGCTGATTATTTTGTTGCCAGGACTGACGTTGACGATTGCGATGACGGAGCTTGCGACGCTGAACCTGGTTTCGGGCGGGGCGCGCTTGACGCACACCATGATCGTGTTTTTGCAGATGGCTTTTGGTGTCGCTGCGGGATTGCGGATTGGGGAGTTGTTGGTGGGCAATGTGGCGCAGCCAACGCCGGGCATTTTGCCGGCCTGGGTGCAGTGGGGAGCGTTGTTCATTGTTTCGGGTGCGTTCGGATTGCTGTTCCGCGTGCGAGCCAAGGATATGGGATGGATGGTTCTGGCGGCAGTTCTG
This sequence comes from Lujinxingia vulgaris, assembly GCA_040393065.1. Taxonomy (GTDB): domain Bacteria; phylum Myxococcota_A; class Bradymonadia; order Bradymonadales; family Bradymonadaceae; genus JACCWM01. Next base: position 42,384 of record JBEBUW010000027.1, read on the forward strand.
GCTTTTGGGAGTGCACGGCTTGGTTCTGTATGGCTCGGCGTGGAGTTGGGCGCCTTTTTGGGGGCACTGACTGCGGGGATGGGTAGCAATGTTTATGCGCGCGTGCTGGATCGGCCTGCGGCAGTGTTGATTATGCCCGGGATTATCATGCTGGTGCCGGGAAGTATTGGTTTCCGTAGCGTTTCGTATTTGATCGAGCAGGATGTGATTACGGGAATTGAAACAGCGATTATGATGACGATGATTGCGGCTGCGATCGTGTCAGGATTGCTGCTGGCAAACCGTGTAATTCCGCCGCGTAAGGCGTTGTGAGCACGTAAGGCGTTGTGAGCACGTAAGGTGTGGTGAATGTGTGAGGCGTTGTAAATGAGAATTTTCTGGCCAGGAGCTGGCAAGGCTGGCCGATTATTATTTTTTTCAATGGCATGAGAATTTTTTAGGCCAGGAAGTTTCTGGACCGCTCAGAACGCCTCAATTTCTGAAATTTTCTATAAATTCAGAAATTTTCTGCCAGAATTTTTGCGCACTTGAGCCTCGTCACTGCAAAATTTTTCTACTTTTTTTGCCGCCTGCTCATGCGCCTCC
>JBEBUW010000028.1:0-42491 GCA_040393065.1 Lujinxingia vulgaris
ACGCGTGCGAGGATTCTCGCACGCGTCCCGACGCAGAAAAACATAGATAAAAGTGTCCGAAAACTTACGGAAGGATTTCAACTTCCAGGGTGTAATCCCCGCGAGAATTTCCGGAAGTGATCGATCCATCCACAATGATGAAAACCGGTTGCGCCGCAGCCGCCGTAAAGGTGATTGTTTTAGGCTGACCCGGGCTTCCAAACGCAGTGCCTGCAACACAGGCAAGTTCGGAGCAATTCAGGCGAGCGTACAAAAGCGGATTATAGGTGCTGCCCTCGACCGGCCGAACTGTCACTTTGTAAGTCGTCTCAACCGTTGGAGCGACCACATACACCAGATCCCGCCCAGAAAAGTTGCCCGAAGGACAACCCGATGCGCCCCTGGGATCGTAATCATCCACGGCATTCATCGTTGACTGATCTTCCCAGATCCCGCCAGACGTCACATTGATCGCATCCTCGCACGTCTCACCTGTGGCTTCAGGGTCTGGATCTTGCGGATCTTCCGGATCTTCCGGATCTTCTGGATCTTCCGGATCTTCCACAGTTCCCGAACCACCATGACAAAGCTCAAAGCTCTGGACGTCCGTGCCGGTCGTAATCACCACACGATAGCCACCATTTTCCTGGCAATCATGCGTCCCCTCACCGGCCACAAGCGGCGTAACTTCGATGACCGGCGTCAAACCGTCTTCACCATCCTCACCGTCTTTACCATCGGCACCCGGAGCACCATCTTCGCCGTCCTTGCCATCCTCGCCGTCTTTTCCATCGGCACCCGGAGCGCCATCTTCGCCGTCTTTTCCATCAGCACCATCGGCGCCGTCCTTGCCATCAGCACCGTCTTTACCGTCGGCACCCGGAGCACCATCTTCGCCGTCCTTGCCATCGATGCCATCTTTACCATCGGCACCCGGCAAGCCATCCTCACCGTCCTTGCCATCGACGCCATCTTTACCGTCGGCGCCATCTTTGCCATCGGCGCCCGGCAAACCATCAGCACCCGGAGCCGCCTCACACACAAACTGCGGAGCCTGCTCATCGATCGCGATGCGAACTCCGCCGTACTCGCAATTCTCACCGGGCTCTTCGATCATTACATACAAATTCGGCGCCTGACCCGCCGGCCCCATCGGTCCCTCATCGCCTACGCAACCGATCTGGCCCAACAACCCGATGACCAAAAGCACCAACCAACCGTACTTCATAAATCTCTCCTAAAAACACGCGTGACTCAAAATCCCTGCCGTCATCCATAACGGCATTTCTTCGAAGTACCACAGAACCAGGCGACCGTCCTCAAACATCGCCTACAATAGTTTACATCAAGAGCCGTTTGTCGTCCCCACACAATTATGCGACCGTAACGCCGCGTACATTCTGAAATTTAACTTTCTTCATCCACATTATTTTTTCACCAGGTTTGCTCCATGACCGATTTCTTTACCCTCATGAATTCTCTCTCAAAAACCACGGACCAGAACTGGCAAATCACCATCCCGGCCGACTGGCTCCAGGGCCGCACAGCCTTCGGCGGTCTCATCGCCGCGCTCGCTTACCGCGCCATGCGCCATGAAGTCCCGGCCGAAAGAAAGCTCATCACCCTGGACATCGTCTTCATCGGCCCCATCGCCCCCGGCCGCGTTCAGATCCAGACGCAAACCCTGCGCGCCGGCGGCTACGTCACCCACATCGCAGCCGACATCAGCGACGAATCCGGCCAACCCCTCGTCCGTGCCAGCGCCGTTTTCGGAAGTCACCGCGAAAGCAACATCGCCATCGCCCCCGCCACGCCACAACCCTCCATGCCGCGCGAGCAAGGCACTATCTTCCCCTACATTCCCGGCATCACCCCCGAATTCACCCGCCACTTCGAATACTCCCTTACCGAAGGCAGTTTTCCCTACTCCGGCGCTTCAGACGCCATTCTCGGCGGATTTTTCAGGCACAAAGCCCCCGAACAAACCGAGCCATCAACCACGTCTGCAAACGATCCGCTCGAAGCCGCCATCGCTCTGCTCGACGCCTGGCCTCCCGCCGTCATCACCATGGGCAAAAAACCCTTCGCCGCCAGTACCGTCCGCTGGACCTGCCACTTCCTGAACGACATCCCCCACGATTTCAACGATCACTACTGGTACCGCGCCGAAGCACTCGCCGCCCAGAACGGCTACGCCACCACCACCGCCCAACTCGTCAACAACGACGTGCTCATCGCCTGGTCCGAACAACTCGTCGCAGTCTTCGACGCCTGAGCCTTCAATCACCCGGCAGCTAGCGCGAACTCCTCAACCCGGCCAGATCCATATACAAACCCGTCACATGCGCATCGAGCTGCGGCGTCCACTCCGGATACGAAAGCGTCAAAGCCTCGATCGCATCTTCCAACAACGATAGCTGCCGACGCCAACCCTCCAACGATTCCTGAATCTGCTCCCAGTCCTCCGTCCGATACAACTGACGCCGCCGCTCCAGATCCGTCGAAACACGCCGCAACTCCACCCGCTGATCTTCCAGCATCGCCTGCCCCGTTCGAATCATCTGCGGCATCTGCACAATCCGCGCACGCGCATCACGATACAACATCCGCAACGCATCGATCTGCCCCAGCATCTCCTGTGCCGCCGCACTCTGCTGCTCCCGCACTTCCACCGGCAACTCCGCCAGCTTCTCCACCAATTCGTCATAATAACGCGGCTGACAGGTCAGACGCCCCACCACCGACATCTGCTGCGGATTCTCGTCGTTCAGACAACTCATCAAAACAAAACGAAACAACTCCAGCGGAAACGCCCCCTCCAACAAGCCGATACTTCCGTGCAAAAAACGCGTCCGCAACGACACAAACTGATCCAGATCAGCCAACATATCTTGCTGAACCCGCTCAAGCTGCACCGTATACTGCGCACTCGCTGCCAGCGCCGGCTCAATCCGCGGCCCCGGCGGACTCTGCGCCGCCCCGCACCCCAGCAGCACGCTCCCAAACGCAATCACGATCGACAGCCGCAATACCGCCATCAATCCCCCGATCGCCCGAACTTTCTGCATGATTATCTCATATCGCAAAAAAACACCCCGCTGCACCATCCCGCGCAGCGGGGCCTCTGGCCCCTGCGGAGCGCGTTGGCTGTGCTAGCCCTGGGCCTCCGGCCCTGGGATCGTTTCGCACCACCCAATGATGAACCGGGCACATTTCAAACCACCCAATCCTCATTGGATGTGGATTCCAAAATCCCGAAACAACTCAAGCACCATCGACCAGAACATCCGACAAATTCGGCAATTCCTCGATATTCGGCATCAAAATAATCTCGATCCGACGATTCAACGCACGACTTTCCCGCGTATCATTACTCGCCACCGGATCATGCTCGCCGTAACCGGCCGCCGCCAACTGGCTTGAACCCACACCGGCGGCCTCCAAAAACTTGACCACTTCCACAGCACGCGCCGTCGACAACTCCCAGTTCGACTTAAACCGCGCCGAACTAATCGGCACGTTATCCGTATGACCGGCCACCAGGAAATTCCGATCGTTGATATCCGCCAGAACCGACGCCAATCCCTTCAGCGCCTCCTGTCCCTCCGGTTTAATATCCGTACGGCCCGGATCGAACAAAATATTGTCCGCAAGCTCAATCACCATCTTCCCATCACGAATCTTCACCGCAAGCTGACCCGACTCGACCATGCTCGCCAGTTTCGCCGCCAGATCGCGATAAACCTGCAAACGACGCTCGGCCTGCTCACGCGCCTGACGCAATTCCGCCAGCTCCTCACGTGTCGCCTGCAACGACTCCTCCAGATTGCCTGCCTTCGATTCAAAAACCGACAGCGAATCCTTCGCACTGCTCAACTCCGCAGCCAGCGCTGCCTCACGCTTCTCGCCCTCGGCAATCCGTACCTCAAGCGCCGCGATCTGCCCCTGCAAATCAGCCTCGCTTTCCTCCCTGGCACGTTCCGAATCCGCCAGCGCAATTTTCGTCGCCTCCAGATCCCGCACCACCGCAGCATGCTGGTCCTTGGCAACCCCACAACCTGCCAGTATCGAGAGCATCAGAATCAAAACTACTGGTTTTAGCACGATAAAACTCCTGTACTTCTTTCGGCCAACAACATCCAAACAATCGGCCGAAAACGTCCGGTTATTTATGCGAGACATCACCCGGAGTCCAAACCGTCAATTTTACGACGCTTTGGTCTCCGATTGACCTTAAACCTGCCAGCTGCATCTGGCAACCGACGCATGCCCCCGAATTTTCTCGCGTTTCAACAACCGTCAGCGCTGCAAAACCTGATGCACCATGTTCACAAGCTGTTCCGGTGTAAAAGGCTTCTCCAAAAACGGCGTCTTCGGATCCAGCCCACGTTCCTTACAAACCGTCACCCGATCATAGCCCGAGATATACAAAACCTTGATGCCCGGATTCTGCTCCCGCAACCGCTCCACAAGCTCCGGCCCATTCAGCTGCGGCATCGTAATATCCGTCACCACCAACGCAATCTGATTGGGATTTTGCTCGCTCAGCACGACCGCCGCCTGCGGAGAATCCGCATTCAACACCTGATAATCGTAATCAGCCAGCACCAACGCCGCGTAATCACGAAGCTCGCTTTGATCATCCACGATCAAAATCATCTCAGCGGCCACCGAACTTTCCGTCCCGATTTCTACCGGCTGACCAATCGGTTCTGTTTCACCTTGCACACGCGGCAAAAACACAACAAACGTCGAGCCTTCCCCCACCTCACTGACCACATCGATCATCCCACCCGACTGCGTAATGATCCCATACGTCGTCGCCAGCCCGAAGCCATGCCCCTTATTGTTACGCTTCGTCGTAAAAAACGGCTCAAAAATCCGCGCGCTCGTATGCGCATCCATGCCCCAGCCCGTATCGCTGACTTCCAGCTTGATATACATGCCAGGCGCTAAATTATAAGCCAGAGCCTGCCGCTCGGTAAATTCGACATTGTCGGTCCGAATCGTAATCGTGCCCCCGTCCGGCATCACCTCACGCGCATTGACCACCAGATTCAGCATCACCTGCGTCATCTGCGAAGGATCCAGATACGCGCCGCCCAGCCCCTCTTCCAGCTCCGTAATCAACTCAATATCATCCCCCGACACCCGCCGCAGCATCGTCTCCATCTCACGGATCAGCTCATTGAGATTGATACACATCACCTCAATCGACTGCGTCCGGCTGAACGACAACAACTGATCGATCAGATTCGCCGCGTGATTCCCCGCCTTATTGATATGCGCGATATACCCATAGAGCGAATCATCATGCTCCATGCTATTCATCGCCAACTTGCTATACCCGATGATCAGCGTCAGCAGATTATTAAAATCATGCGAAATCCCCGCGACCAGCCGCCCGATGGCCTCCATCTTGTGCGCCTGCCGAAGCTGCTTCTCCAGCATCTTCTTATCGCGCTCCGCTTCCCTGCGAAGCGTGATGTCGACCAGCGCCGTCACGCACAATCGCCGCCCCTTGGAATCCTTACCGGTCGCCATGCTCTGCAACTCAACATCACGACGCTGGCCATCCCCGAGCTCCAGCACCACGACGCAAGATTCACGCTCATCCGAGCTAAAAACCCGCTGCAAATGCATCCCAAACGTATCCCGGCTCAAAGGCGCCAGATACGCAGCAAACGGCTGCCCCAACAGCTCATTGCGATCTCCCTCGATCAGCTCAGACGCCAGATAATTGAGCTCGTTGATGACACCATCGCGCTCCAACACCAACAAACCCACCGGGGACTGCAAAAATAAATCCGCATAACCATCACCCTTCAGCGGTGGTCTTTGCTCTCTCACAACGGTAGTGCTCTCATCGTCACCATCCATGGCCATGATGAATTTCTCCTTGGCAATATCCTTCGCCTTTATCGCAACGCCTCACCGTACTTTGCGCTCTAGTACGGCCTTCAATTCTTAGATCTGACATCCGTTCAATGAACGCCTCACACGTCATAAAACAGTCATTGTACCTGACTCTGGACACCTTCTTTTAGCCAGTTTTTGACGATTTCAGTCGTTCGAGGGCAAGACTCTACAAGAGCCTTTCAGGCCGGGCAACAACGAACATCAACCCCGGCCATTCAAGCTCCCATCTCACTGAAAAGGACGATATCCAGCCGGCCGATCGATCGCCGTCAACCCCAGTCTTTCACAATGAGCCATCACCGCCAGCACGCTGGCCTCATCCCAGGCATCACCCACGATCTGCAGCCCCATCGGCAGCTCCGCATGCAACCCCATCGGAACCGTACCGGCCGGCAATCCCGTCAAATTCGCCAGAAACGTGTACCGGGTCAGCCCGCGCGTCACCACCTCATCGGCGATCTCCATCCGATTATCCAACACACGATACGGCGCAGCCTGCACCGCCGTCGTCGGATACGCCAGCACATCCACCTGCTCAAAAATCGCCTGCATCTGACGACGAAGCTGCGCTCGCACACGCTGTGCCTGCAGATAATCGTGCGCAGAAATCCCGCTTAAAAGCGCCAGCAACAGCTGCATCTCCTCACTCATCGCACGACCATGCCGCGCCAGATCTCCGATCAATCCGCCCAGCGTTTCCAGACCGAAAATCGATACCCCCAGCGCCGAAATATACGGCGCAAGCGGCAATTCAATGTCCACAAGCTCCGCACCCTCATCTTCCAACGCCTTCACCGCAGTATTGGCCGCCAGCGCAAGCGGCGTCGCAGCATCACGCCAGTCCGCCTGGATGATCCCGATCCGACAGCCCTGCACACCACGCCCCAGCGAAGCCCGCAACTTCTTCCCAAAATTCGCCACATCCGGCGCCGCCAGACTCGCCGGATCTTCTCGATCGGCACGGGCAGCAGCCACCTCCAAAAAGTCCACCAGATCGCGCGTCGATTGCCCCAACGGCCCCACCGTACTGACCGTTCCGCCGCCAAAAATATCTCCGCTGCGGCCAATCCGCGCAAACGTCGGCTTGATGCCGAAAACTCCGTTCATCGCCGCCGGAATCCGCACCGAACCGCCACCATCCGAACCACTGGCCACCGGACTGAGCCCGAGCGCAACCGCCACCCCCGCACCCGTCGACGAACCGCCCGCACCCCGATCCTGGTTATAAACATTGCGCGGCATATCAAAATGCGGATTGAATCCCGCCGCATTGATCCCCCACTCCGTGGTATGCGTTTTACCAAAAATCACCGCGCCGCCCGCCTGCAACGCGCGCACCAAAAACCCGTCCTCCGCCACCGGCTCTTCGCGGTACTGAGCCCCGCCACGCGTTGGCAATCCCCGCATATGATGCTGATCTTTCAGCGGAACCGGCACACCATCCAGCGGCCCGAGCGGCTGCTTCTTCGCATAACGCTCACCACTTTCCAACGCCGCCTGCCGCGCGCGCTCCAGATCGAGCTCTACAAACGGACTGAAAACAGCCAGCCCGAAATCCCGCCGCTCGATCCGTTTGACCAGCGCCTCAAAAACATCCAGCGGCGTAAAATCCCCGTTCAAATAGCCCGCCCGCAACTGCTCCGCCGTTTGCCGCGCTGTATCCACCGGCAAATCCCCTAATTTCTGATCTTTCCAGCGCGCCGATCTCTTCTGCAAAAATCCACTGCTCAACGGCGTCGCATCGGTCCGAAACTCCCCCAACGACTCCGGCCCCAGCGCCATAAGCGCATCAATGCCATACGAAGCCATCGTTCGCTTCAACAAAACCGCCTGACCGGCACGCGTTTGCGCAAACCGCCGAACCGCCGTCAACGTACGTCCGCTCAATCGACCACTGTTCATCAACGATAGGATTTCCTGAGGTAACTTCTGCACAGCAGCTCTCCGATTATCAAGTCATTCACCAGTTCACCGATCCCGCCCTTAGCTGGCGTCCCCACAACCACGCGCCCGGCCGCTTCAGCGATACGCCCCAAAGCTCTAACGAGCCTCAAAATGATATCCTGCATACCCCGAAGCGCACCAATAGCCCTCCGAAAAGTATCTTGCATACCCCGGAGAGCATCAATAGCCCTCCAAAAGGTATCTTGCATACCCAGAAACAAGCTCAGCGAGCCTCGAAAAGGTATCGAGCATACCCGAAATCAGCTCAACGAGCCTCGAAAAGGTATCTTGCATACCCAGAACCAGACCGCTACGTCTCGCGAAGCTATGGCACAATCTCGTGCGTTCACTCACGGGTGATCGGTGATCGATGCCAGCAAACTTTCCACTGCTTCCTGATGCTCATCCGTGCACTGAATCAATCCCTGCAAAGCCGCCGTAAGCTGCAACGAAGTCTCCAGATCTCGATCCACACAACGGTACAACGCCGCCTTCGACATCTGAATCGCCTTGGGCGGCAGCGAAGCGATCTGTTCAGCCATCGCATACGCCTCTTCCAGCACCCGATCCGGCGCCACCACCCGATGCACCAGATCGATCGCCAGTGCTTCTGCCGCATCCAGCACACGTGCCGTCATCACCAACTCCAGCGCACGCGAAAAACCAACCACCCGCATCAGCAAGTACGCGCCGCCATCGCCCGGAATCAACCCGACCTTCGCAAACGTCGAACCAAACCGCGCCCGCTCACTGGCAATCCGCAGATCGCAACACAACGCCAGCCCCAGCCCCGCTCCGATCGCCGCGCCGTTCACAGCCGCAATCACCGGTTTTTCAAAACTATTGAATCGCCGCGTCACCCGCTGCAATCCCTGCAAATAGCGCGCACGCAATTCCACCGGATCTCCGGCAAACATCCCCGTACGATCGCGCATCGCCTTGAGATCTCCGCCCGCACAAAACGCCGAGCCCGCCCCCGTCAACACCACCACACGGATCTCTTGATCGCGCTCCGCCCGATCCAGGCTCTCGATCAGCTCGACCACCATCTCATCCGAATACGCATTGCGCGCCTCCGGCCGATTCAACGTAATCGTGGCAACAGGCCCTTTTGTTTCATAGAGAACATGCGACATATACACTCCAAAAATCTCAAGAAAATTAGCCAATCAGCTCAAAAGCATCCTACCACCCATTCCCCCTGAAAACGTATTTCAGTTTTGCTCCGCCTCGTCCGGCTCCGCATCAACATCTTCTACAGACGGATCTTCGAGCGGGTTTTCTTCTCCAGCCTCGCCGCCTTGTTCGTCTTCTTGCTCGGAATCGTCCACCTCATCCGGCGCTTGCGGGACAGGCGTCTGGCCATCCGTCAAAATTTCGCCCGGCTGGCTGGTTTCAAAGATCACCCCGCTGCGCCGCTCCGCCTCCAGACGCCGCGCTTCCGTGCCCGCATGCTCGGCAATCGAGGCCGCCGTCGGCATCGGACTGGTATCAGGCGCCGGACGTGTTTGCCCCATGCAGGCACTGCATCCCAAAACGAAGATCAATCCGCACAAAACCAGGATTTGCTGAGCATTCACCATGAAACCTGCTGTTCAAAGAAGAAACAAAAAAAGGCGCGATGATTAGAACATCTCCTTCAGCAATTCCAAAAGAGAGAACATCATCGCGCCTGACCGGGCGAACCCGTAGATCGTGCGTATTACAGACGCGGTGAGTAGTACTCAACCACGAGGTTTTCTGCGACCTGGAGAGGAACATCCTCACGGCCAGGAAGCGACAGGCAGCGGCCCGTCAAAGTTTTTGCATCAAAGCTCAGGTAGCCCGGAAGACGCAGAGCAGGATTGGCAACCGACTCAAGGATCGCTGCCGTGTTGCGGCTGCGCAAACGAACCGTGATTTCCTGTCCCGGAGCTACACGGTAGCTGGGGCGGTCAACCTTGCGGCCATCCACAAGGAAGTGACCGTGAACAACGAGCTGGCGAGCGGCCGGGATCGTCGGTGCAAGACCAAGACGGAACACGACGTTATCCAGACGTTGCTCCAGGAAACGAAGCAGAACCAGACCGGCCGGATCTTTGGAACGCTGAGCTTCCGTGAACAGGTTACGGAGCTGACGCTCTCCAATTCCGTAGTTGAAACGAAGCTTTTGCTTTTCATACAGCTGCTTCTTGTACTCGCTGAAGCGCTGACGACCTTGCCCATGCTGTCCGGGAGGATAGGGACGCTTATCAGCAAGCTTTCGCGTCAGGCCAGGAAGATCCGTCCCGAGACGGCGGGCAATACGCAGACGTGGACCTCTATAACGTGCCATAACGATTGTCTTTCCAGTTGAACGTTGTTTGTTCTGCCCGGCGAGTAGCATTACCCGCGGAGCACCAACTATAAATTGATGTAATTTTTCGGCTTATATGATGCAAAGCGCGCCAAAGGGCGCACACCATAATGCTGGTTTCGCGATTAATCAAGGAGTAAACAAAAACTCCTCAGACCAGAGCGTGAGGGTTCTTTCACAGATCCAATCGCAACGCAAGTAGATTATTCGATCCTCATGCACATCCTCACTGAATCATCATGGCGTCGCCGTACAATTCAATCGCCTCACGCTCCAGAACACCGCGCGTTTCTGGTTCCAGAGCCGCACGTAAGGCCGCCATCGCCACACATTCCACGGGCAAAGCCTTCAGAAAACTCCCATCCAGCACCTGCATCGCGATCCCCTGCCCGAAAACGATCGTCGGACGCAAGATCACCGCCGCAAACGATCGCGACAACAGATCGCTCTCAATCTCCTCATTATAATAGTGCCGATAATACCGCCCTCGATCCTCCGGACTCAACTCGCCTTCCGATGTGAGCACCCATACAAATTTCTCCGCGCCGATCTCTTCTGCCGTATCGGCCAGGCGCCGGATCAGCGTGCGGATCGCCTCAAAATTCTGCACACCCCCGTGCTGGCAAAAAACGATCGCTTTACTACCTTCCAGCCAGTTCGCAATCCGCGCCGGCACGCCCTCCGGCGCCGTAAAACATCGATCTTCAATCCACACCACGCCTTCCACCCAGGGCTCATCGCTTTGCGGCTGTCCGGTCTCCGAAATACTCGTCATCCAGTGCCCCAGCGATCGCCCCAGATTACAGATCTCATGCTCCAGTGGCGAACCGCTGCCGATCACCACGATCTTTTCACGCTTGCCCATCTGCATTCCTCTATTTGTGAATTTGGCTGGAATATCCAACCGTTGAGCCCGGTTAGGTACCCGCTGGTTCAATGGACGGCACAAAACTCGGAAAAAAGAAAGGTAAAACAGAAAACTCTGTTGACACCCGCGATTTCATCCTCTAGGTTGCGCTGCCTTACACCGGATTTCCTTTTTTACAAGAAGGAATTGTTTCAAACAGCATTAATTTTAGCGCGAGCGCCGGTTGATAATAAGACGTTACACCAGGAATGGCTGCCCGGATTTATAATCCGGACCAGATAGAGTCGTCAGGTTCCACCACGAAGGCTTACAGCAAAATCCTTCGCGGGTTGGGGCCTTTTTGTACTTGAACGGCATTTTGCAAGATGGCAACACCAGGCTCCGCCAAATTCGATACACAGCGACACGCACGCTTTGTTATATGACAAGTTTCTTTACCGACATCGACCGTACTGACACGCTAGGAACGTACTGAAACCAGAAATTCTGGAGATTGACCTGAACATCCCGACCCTTACTCCAAAATAAGGTCGTGAACGCTCAGGTCTGTGCACGTTCTTGCTCCAAATATTTCGACCAATGAGCGCGTGAACACCCTCCATACGGGGAAACGAGCGGTCAGTAGATGGCGGCGATACAAGCTCACTACAGCAGCACTAGAAGGAGAGACGATGGGTCCAGCGATCAAGTCGAACTTCCGCGCCCGGAAGAACTACGGAAAGATCAAGAAGATTATCGAGTTTCCAAACCTCATCGACGTTCAGCGGCGATCGTACGAGGATTTTCTTCAAACCAACGTCGATCTCGACGAACGTAAAGACGTAGGCCTGCAGGCCGTCTTTAAGAGTGTTTTCCCGATTAAAGGATTCGGCGAAACCTCAACGCTGGAGTTTGTCAGCTATCATCTCGATAAACCCAAATACGACATCGACGAGTGTATCGCTCGCGGATCGACCTATGCCGCTCCGGTAAAGGTCGTCATTCGTCTTGTTATCTGGGACGTGGATGAAGAAACCGACACGCGCACCATCCGTGACTTCAAAGAAAAAGAAGTCTTCTTCGGCGACATCCCGCTGATGACTGATAAGGGAACTTTCATCATCAACGGCACCGAGCGCGTTATCGTCAGCCAGCTCCACCGCTCACCCGGTACGTTCTTCGATCACGACAAAGGAAAAACGCACTCCTCAGGAAAACTCCTGTACTCGGCACGCGTCATTCCTTACCGCGGCTCCTGGCTCGATTTTGAATTCGACGCCAAGGACATCCTGTATGTACGCATCGACCGCAAACGCAAAATGCCGGTCACCGTACTTTTGCGCGCACTGGGTTACTCCACCGAAGAGCTGCTCAACTACTACTATGATACGGAAACCGTATTCATCGAAGGTACGAGCTACTTCAAGGTCGTGAATCTCGAAGTTCTCCAGGGTCAGGTCGCTTCGGCCGACGTGGTGGACGACGAAGGAAACGTCCTGGTTCGCGAAGGCAAAAAATTCACCCGCAGCATGATTCGTCGCCTGGCCAAAGCCGGAATCACACGCATCCCCATTTCGCGTGAAGAGCTCCTGGACAAGGTCGCCGCCGAAGACGTCTACGACATGGAAACCGGTGAGATCATCGTTGAATGTAACGAAGACCTCAAAGAATCCACGCTCGAAGAACTGCTCAGCCGCGGCATCAACTCGGTCAACGTCCTGTTTATCGACGACGTTAACGTTGGTCCCTATCTGCGCAACACGCTGCTCGCCGACAAGATCACCACGCCCGAGGAAGGTATTCTCGAGATCTACCAGCGGCTTCGCCCCGGCGATCCGCCCACGATCGAGCAGGCGCAGAATCTTTTCGACAACCTGTTCTTCAACCCCGAGCGCTACGACCTCAGCAACGTCGGTCGTCTCAAGCTCAACTACAAATTCCATCGCCACATCGTCGAGCCTCTCGAAGAACGCGAGCGCGCGCTGCAAGCCCAGCTTGACGCCGCAACCTCGACCAAAGAGAAGCAGAAGATCGCTGCCGAACTTGCCGAAGTCACCGAACAGCTCGATCCCTGGCGTATCCAGACCCTTCGTGAAGAAGACATTCTCGAAGCCGTCAAATACCTCATCGAACTGCGCAACGGCCGCGGCACCATCGACGATATCGACCACCTCGGAAACCGTCGTGTTCGCACCGTCGGCGAACTCCTCGAAAACCAGTACCGCATCGGTCTGGTTCGCATGGAGCGCGGCATCAAAGAGCGCATGAGCTCCTCGCAGGAAATCGAAACCCTGATGCCTGACGATCTGATCAACGCCAAACCGGTCAGCGCCGTCATCAAGGAATACTTCGGTTCCAGCCAGCTCTCGCAGTTCATGGACCAGACCAACCCGCTCTCCGAAGTCACCCACAAGCGGCGACTCTCGGCGCTCGGACCCGGTGGTCTGACCCGCGACCGCGCAGGCTTCGAAGTCCGCGACGTTCACGTCACGCACTACGGCCGTATCTGCCCGATTGAAACGCCGGAAGGTCCGAACATCGGTCTGATCGCATCGCTTTCGACCTACGCACGGATCAACGACTTTGGCTTCATCGAAACGCCCTTCCGCAAAGTTGTGGACGGCGTTGCGACCGAAGAAACGCGTTATTTCTCCGCGCTCGAAGAAGAAAACAACATCATCGCTCAGGCCAACGCCGAACTCGATGATGAAGGCCACTTCGTCAACGAACTGGTTGCATCCCGTGAAGCCGGCGAGCCGACCTTCATGCCTGCTGACCGCGTAACGTTGATGGACGTGAGTCCGAATCAGCTCGTCAGCATCGGTGCCGGTTTGATCCCGTTCCTCGAGAACAACGACGCCAACCGCGCGCTGATGGGCTCCAACATGCAGCGCCAGGCAGTGCCCCTGCTTCGCACCTTCTCGCCGCTGGTCGGTACCGGAATCGAAGGCCTGATCGCCAAAGACTCCGGCGTTACGGCTGTGGCGCGCAACGGCGGCTACGTCGAAAGCGTCGATGCCGAGCGTATCGTCGTTCGCCCGGACAGCGACTCCGGCTCGCTCTTCGTCAAACCTGACATCTACAAGCTGACCAAATTCACGCGCTCCAACCAGGGTACGTGCATCAACCAGCGTCCGATCGTCAACGTTGGCGACCGCATCGAAAAAGGCGAAGTCATCGCAGACGGCCCCTCCACCGAACGCGGCGAACTCGCGCTCGGCTGCAACATGGTCGTGGCTTTCATGCCCTGGGGCGGCTACAACTTCGAGGACTCCATCCTTCTCAGCGAGCGTCTGGTCAAAGAAGACCTCTACACCTCGATCCACATCGAAGAGTACGAGTGCGTCGCCCGCGACACCAAGCTTGGACCGGAAGAGATCACGCGCGACATCCCCAACGTCGGTGAAGAAGCCCTGATCGACCTCGACGATACCGGCATCATCCGTATCGGTGCCGAGGTAAAAGCTGAAGATATCCTCGTTGGCAAAATCACGCCCAAAGGTGAATCCCAGCTTTCGCCGGAAGAGAAACTTCTCCGCGCGATCTTCGGTGAAAAAGCCGGCGATGTTCGCGACACGTCGTTGCGTATGCCTCCGGGCACCCACGGAACCGTAATCGGCGCTCAGGTCTTCATCCGTGAAGATGCTGACAAAGACGACCGCACCCGTGCCATCGAAGATGCCGAGGAAGCCAAACTCATCAAAGACCAGAACGATGAGATCCGCATTCTTCGCGACGCTGCCCACCGCAACATGCGCTCTTTGCTGATCGGCAAAACCGTACAGTCGGATCTGAAAGACGAGTCCGGCAAAGCCCTCATCAAAAAAGGCGGCAAACTCGACGACGCAACCCTCGATGAAATCCCGCGTCGCTACTGGCCTGACCTCGACACCGAAGAAGACACCAACTTCAAGTTGATGCAAATCCTGGGTGACGTGGAAGACCAGGTTCTGATCATCCGTATGAACTACGGCGAGAAGATCAAGAAACTTCGCAAGGGCGACGAGCTGCCGCCGGGCGTTATCAAAATGGTCAAGGTATATGTGGCCGTAAAACGCAAGCTGCAGGTCGGCGACAAAATGGCCGGACGCCACGGAAACAAAGGTGTTATCAGCCGCATTCTGCCCGAAGAAGACATGCCCTTCCTCGACGACGGCACGCCGGTTGACTTCGTACTCAACCCGCTCGGTGTTCCCAGCCGTATGAACATCGGTCAGATCCTCGAGACACACCTTGGTTGGGGTGCTCGTGGTGTCGGACAGCGCATTGCCGAAATGGTCGAAGAAGCCACCAATCCGGAAACCATCCGTACCTACCTCAAGGAAGTGTACGACAATCCGGAAACCCGGGAGCTCATCGACTCTCTGGATGCAGAAAATGTCATCGAATTTGCAAAAACCTGTCGCACCGGCGTTCACGTCGCTACGCCAGTCTTCGATGGCGCGCCGGAACCCGCGATCCAGGAAATGCTTCAGCGCGCCGGACTCGATGTCAGCGGCCGAAGCATTCTGTACGACGGACGCACCGGCGAAGCCTTCGACAAGGATGTGACAGTCGGCGTGATGTACATGCTCAAACTCGATCACCTTGTTGATGATAAGATCCACGCACGCTCCATCGGGCCCTACAGCCTGGTCACCCAGCAACCCCTCGGCGGTAAGGCGCAGTTCGGTGGCCAACGTCTGGGAGAGATGGAAGTCTGGGCCATCGAGGCCTATGGCGCAGCTTACACACTGCAAGAGTTTTTGACGGTCAAATCGGACGACGTTCAGGGCCGAACCCGTATCTATGAATCGATTGTGAAGGGTGATTTCACCCTCGACCCCGCTCTACCCGAGAGCTTCAACGTACTCATCAAAGAGCTTCACTCCTTGTGTCTCAACGTTGAACTCCTGGATGACGTCGGTTGAGCAAACGCTCCAGAGGCTGCTGCCCTTAAAAAGCAGCAGCCCGCCACATAACCTTCATCGATACACTTACGCCTAACCCGTCCCTCAAGGAGGTTACCTTGAAAGATATATTCAGCTTTTTCGAGAAACCCAAAGATCCGCTGAGCTTTTCCGCCATTCGCATCAGTATCGCCAGCCCCGAAAAAATTCGGGAATGGAGTCACGGCGAAGTCAAAAAGCCAGAAACCATCAACTACCGTACCTTCAAACCCGAACGCGATGGCCTCTTTTGCGCCAAAATCTTCGGGCCCGTCAAAGACTTCGAATGCATCTGCGGCAAATACAAGCGCATGAAGCATCGCGGTGTGGTCTGCGAAAAGTGCGGCGTCGAAGTTATTCAGTCCAAAGTTCGCCGCGAGCGTCTTGGGCACATCAACCTCGCCACGCCCGCTGCACACATCTGGTTTTTGAAGAGCCTGCCCTCGCGCATCGGCCATCTACTCGACATCACGCTCAAAGACCTTGAAAAAGTGCTTTACTGCGTGGCCTACATCGTCACCGATCCCGGCATGACACCTCTGACCGTCGGCGAAGTCCTCTCCGAACAGAAGTACATGCAGTATCTCGACGAATACGGCGATGTTTTCGAAGCCAGCATGGGCGCCGAAGCCATCAAAGAATTGCTGACCGCTCTCGACATTCAGCGCATCTCCGAAGAGCTGCGCGCCGAAATGAAGGAAGCCACCAGCCAGGCCAAGCGCAAGCGCATTGCCAAGCGCCTGAAAATCGTCGAAGCCGTGCGCGATTCCCAGAACCTTGCGGAATGGCTCATTCTCGACGTTATCCCGGTTCTGCCGCCTGATCTGCGCCCGCTCGTTCCCCTGGACGGCGGCCGTTTCGCGACCTCCGATCTCAACGATCTCTATCGTCGCGTGATCAACCGCAACAACCGCCTCAAGCGTCTGCTCGAGCTGCACGCTCCGGAAATCATCATCCGCAACGAGAAGCGCATGCTTCAAGAAGCCGTCGACGCCCTGTTCGACAACGGCCGCCGCGGAAAAACCATCACAGGCCCCAACAAACGCCCCCTCAAGTCGCTCTCCGACATGATCAAGGGCAAGCAAGGCCGTTTCCGTCAGAACCTGCTCGGAAAGCGCGTTGACTACTCCGGACGTTCCGTCATCGTTGCCGGCCCCAACCTGAAACTCCATCAGTGCGGTCTGCCCAAACGTATGGCGCTCGAACTCTTCAAGCCCTTTATTTACAACAAGCTTGAAGAAAAAGGCTTTGTCACGACCATCAAAAGCGCCAAGAAAATGGTCGAAAAAGAACGCCCCGAAGTCTGGGACGTCCTCGACGAAGTCATCAAAGAACATCCCGTGCTGCTGAACCGCGCACCCACGCTTCACCGCCTCGGCATCCAGGCTTTCGAGCCCGTTCTGGTCGAAGGTAAAGCGATCCAGATCCATCCGCTTGTCTGCGTTGCCTACAACGCTGACTTCGACGGTGACCAGATGGCCGTACACGTTCCCCTCTCGCTCGAAGCGCAGATGGAAGCACGCGTACTGCTCCTGAGCACCAACAACATTCTGTCGCCCGCACACGGCGGACCGATCATCATCCCGACGCAGGACATTGTTCTGGGTTGCTACTACATGACGATCGAGCGCCCCTTTGCACGCGGTCACTACTACGAAGACGAAAACGGCCGCCCCATCCAGGGTGTGTACGCAAACTTCGAAGAAGTCCGCATGGCTTACGACAACGGCGCCCTGGAACTCCATGCCGCCATCAAAGTGCGCCACAACGGCAAACTCGTCGATTCCACCTGCGGTCGCGTCCTTTTGTACGAAGTCGTGCCTGACGAACTGGATTTCTCCCTCGTCAACCGCCCGATGAACAAAAAGGCACTCGCCAAGCTCATCGACTCCTGCTACCGCGAAGCCGGCAACAAAACCACCGTTTTGCTCGCCGACGCCGTTCGAACCATCGGTTACGAATACGCCACGCAGGCCGGCCTCTCCGTCGCTATCGGAGACATGCTGATCCCCAGCAACAAATGGGACGTCATCAATGTCGCCCGCGATGAAGTTGCCGAAATCGAAGAGCAATACAGCGAAGGTCTCATCACCGACGGTGAGCGCTACAACAAAGTCATCGACATCTGGGCCAACTCGACCGAAGAAGTTGCAAAACAAATGGTCGAAGAAATCTCCACCCAGACCTACACCAACCCGCACACCGGCGAAGTCGTCTCCTCGAAGTCCTTTAACCCGGTCTTCATCATGGCCGACTCCGGTGCCCGTGGTTCCGCCCAGCAGATGCGTCAGCTCTCCGGTATGCGCGGACTGATGGCCAAGCCCTCCGGCGCGATCATCGAAACGCCCATTACCGCGAACTTCCGCGAAGGCCTCACCGTTCTGGAGTACTTCACCTCCACCCACGGTGCTCGTAAAGGTCTCGCGGATACTGCTCTCAAAACGGCAAACTCTGGTTACCTGACCCGTCGTCTGGTCGACGTTGCCAACGACTGCGTTGTCACCGAATTCGACTGCGGAACGCTCGACGGTATCGATCTCACCGCTCTGTATGAAGGCGGCGAAGTCATCGAAGCGCTCGGCGACCGCGTACTCGGACGCGTTGCGCTCGAAGTTGTCTTCGACCAGAACGACAACATCATCGCGCACCCCAACGACGAAATCGACGAAGAGAAAGCAAAACTCATCGAAGATTCCGGCATCGAACGCGTCCGCATCCGCAGCGGCCTGACCTGCCAATCCGTGGGCGGCGTCTGTGCACGATGCTACGGCCGCGACCTGGCCCGTGGCCGCCTGGTCAACGTCGGTGAAGCCGTCGGAACCATCGCAGCGCAATCCATCGGTGAACCCGGAACCCAGCTCACCATGCGTACCTTCCACATCGGTGGTGTTGGTTCGCTGCGCGTCGAGCAGTCCGCTCACGAAGTCCGCTTCGGCGGAACCGTGCGCTACCATCACCTCAAGGTCATCGCTCGCCAGGAACACGGCGTAGAAGTCTTCATCGTTATGAACCGTAACGGTGAAATCTCCATCGCTGACGAGCAAGGCCGCGAACGTGAACGCTACCCGATCGTCTACGGTGCGCGTCTGCACTACGGCGACGGCGCTGCCATCCAGGCCGGTGCCGTACTCGCCGAGTGGGAACCGTTCGCAACGCCCGTGCTCACCGAAGTCGCCGGTGTCGTCAAATTTGAAGACATCACCGAAGGCGTCACCATGGAAGAGCGCGTCGATGAAAACACCGCCCTGTCGCGTAAAGTGATCATCGAAAGCCGCGATGCAACCCTTCGTCCTCGCATGAGCATCCGCGAGAACAAAAAAGGCGGAAAAACCCTCTCCACCCAGTTCCTCACCGTCGGCGCAGCCATCTTCGTTGCCGAAGGCCAGGAAGTGGAACCCGGTCAGGTTCTTGCCAAAATCCCGCGTGAAACCACCAAGAACAAAGACATCACCGGTGGTCTGCCTCGCGTTGCCGAACTCTTTGAAGCCCGCAAGCCCAAAGAGCAGGCAATCATTGCCGAAATCGACGGTATCGTCTCCTACGGCAAGGAAACCAAGGGCAAGCGCGCCGTCATCATCACTCCTGATGTAGGCGATCCGGCCGTGTACAAAATCCCCAAAAACAAGCACATCACCGTGCTTGAAGGCGACCGCGTACGCACCGGTGAAGCGCTCATGGAAGGTTCCGAGAACCCACACGACATTCTGCGCGTGAAGGGTCGCAAAGAACTTTCCCGCTACCTCACCGACGAAGTCCAGGAGGTCTACCGTCTCCAGGGTGTTGCCATCAACGACAAGCACATCGAAATCATCGTGCGTCAGATGCTGCGTAAAGTACGCATCGTCGAAGTCGGCGACAGCGATTTCCTGATCGACGAAACCGTCGACCGCCAAGTCTTCGAAGAATCCAAGCAAAAGCTCATCGAACGCGGTGGACGTCCCGCCGTTGCTCAAGACCTTTTGCTCGGAATCACCAAAGCATCGCTTTCCACCGAAAGCTTCATCTCGGCCTCCAGCTTCCAGGAAACCACCAAGGTCCTCACCGAAGCTGCACTCGCCAGCAAAATCGACTACCTCACCGGACTCAAAGAGAACGTCATCATGGGACGTCTCATCCCGGCCGGTACCGGCGCGAAGCAGTACCAGAAACTTCGCCACAAAGTCGAAGTCCCAAGCGAACTGCCTGATGATATCAAGCGTCGCTTCGGCACCGCTGACGAAGAAATGGCCGCCGGCGAGTAATTGTCCGCCGGGCTAAACCGCCCATAAAAAAGGCCGCGTCTGTATTTGCAGACGCGGCCTTTCTCTTTTCTTGCCAGGCGCTCACCTCGAAAACTGCCCGAACCTCCAGCCCAGCAACGCAAGCACCAAAATCACCACAACCGCACCCGCCACCAGACTCCACAGCCTTGCCAGCACGCCGCCCTCGGATGCCTTTTTCTTTACGGCATCATCAACTTCTTCCTCGTCCTTTTCTTCCGCCGCGTCTGCCTGCACATCCACCAGCACGTCCTCAAACGCATCCTCAAAAGAATCGATATCTTCCACTTCCTCAATCTGAAGAATCCCCGCATCATCCAGAACTTCTTCCTGATACGTCATGACCTCGACGACCGGCAGAGCCTCGATTTCCTGCGCAACCTCAGCCATCAAATCCAGCTCGCCCGAAAGCTCTAAATTCTCCAGCTCCGCCAGAACCTCCTGCGCACTCGAAAAACGCCCTGTCATATCCTTGCACAGCATTTTGTTGACGATCGCCCGCAATCCCGGCGCCATCGCCACATTGGGCGGCAACACAAAAGACGCGCCCGAAACCTGCCGCACAATGATCTGCAACTTATTATTCGTCGTAATCGCCTTCGTCCCCGTCAGCAGCTCAAACGCAACAAGCCCCAGACTATAAAGATCGCTCGACGCATTCAGTTCCCGATCATTCCGAAGCTGCTCCGGCGACATATACCGCGGCGTTCCCACAATCACCCCGTCCGTCGTCCAGTCCGGCTCCGTTTCCGGCGCCGCCTCCTGAAGCTGCTTCGCAATCCCAAAGTCCAGCAACTTCACCTGATCCGGCTCGCCGAGATACTCATAAACCATGATATTCGCAGGCTTTAAGTCGCGATGCAGCATCCCCAATGAGTGCGCTTCATGCAGACTTTCCAGCACCTGCCGCAAAATCTTCACCACCCGCCCCTGCTCCAGCGCCACACCCTCGCGCAGAATCTCAGCCAGCGATTGCCCGTCAATATACTCCAGCACCATATACAGCAGACCTTCCTCGGTCCGCCCGTAATCGTACATCGTAATCGTATACGGACACCGCAACCTGGATACCAGCCGCGCTTCCTGCTGAAACCGCCCCGAAATCCGACTCAAATACTCGCTCCGATGCGTCCCCTCCAACGACGCATCGATCACAGGACGCAAAATCTTCAGCGCAACATCCCGCTCCAGATCTTGCTGAATCGCATGATAAATCCGCGAAAACCCACCGCTGCCCAGCACCGACTGGACGCGATATTTCTCCGCAAAAATTTCCCCTGGCTCTGGAAAACTCGCTTCCATACGAACCACATTCGCTCAAAAGGTTAAATTCAGGTAATTTCTGACAGTTTCCTCACCTTTACGACCTCGCAACGACCACATCCCTCTACGGTACGTATCTTCTATCATGCTCAGAACTTATTGAAATATCATACATAGATATTTTCACAACAATACACACATCCCTTCCTACCCACGCAGATTTACGCTAAACAAATCCGATGGATCCGCCCATTTCGTCCGGCCACAACCCGAGAATGTATCCCCTCCGGGAGTTGTTTGCCTTGCCAGACGATCTTCTTAACTTCTCTAAAGGTGTGGATACGTGTCGTCTACCGCAAAAACCTCGCAATACCAGCGGCCCGGCGAACAAGAACCACGTTTTGATTCTGGAGTGATATGAGCAACAAAAATGACGAACTCAGTGCCGATGAATCCGAAGCCCTCCGCCGCGAACTAGAAGCACGCGCCAGCGGCAACGCCCCCGCCGCCAGCGCCGCAGTCGCTGATGACGACGGCGAAGACCTCGAAGCTTTCCTCAAATCACTCGAAGAAGACGACTACGAACCACCCGCTCCCCGCGTTGCAACCGCCGACCCTGCGGCCGACGACCCGTTTGCCGCCCAGTTCGCCGAACTGGAAGCTACGCACGGCAAAGCCATTGCCATTTCCGAGCCCGAAAAACCTACGCGCCAGCAGAGAAAAGAAGCCGAAAAACTGGCCAAAAAACAGGCCGCCGAACAAAAAGCCGCCGAAAAACAAGCAGCCATCGACGCCGCCAACGCCGAGAAACAGGCCCAGAAAGACGCCGCGCTTGCCGAAAAACAAGCCCGCAAAGAAGAGAAAAACGCCGGCAAACGCCACATCGCCCTGCGCATCCTGACCTGGACCGCGCTCGGCCTGCCTGTCTTTTGCCTCTGGTGGCTCGTCGGCTCCTACCTGGCCCAGTGGATTTCCGCCGCCTGGCTCATCGCGCTCGTCACCACCAGCTTTGTCTTCGGCTTGCCCGGACTGCTCCGCCACTTCACCCACCGCGGACGCTACGTCTACTGGCTCAGCGGCACCGGCCTGCTCCTCACCATCGCGCTTGCGGCGCCGATGCCCGCCACGGCCGCCAAAAACCTGGCCGAATACGGCCACTGGCCCGCCTCCACCATTGCCGAAGTCTCCGGCCTGCCCGTCGACCACGCACTGGTTCGCCTGAACACCGGCGTGGCCGGCGCCATCGGCGGCCTGCTTAATCCAATCGCCAAAGACCAGCCCGCACACCGCCTCGGCACCGAAATGCCCCTGAGCGGCCCCCAGGCCGTGCCAGCCCCCACGCCCACCGAACCCGCCACAACAGAGCCCACTCCGGCAGAACCTTCAACAGCCGAGCCAGCTCCCCCGGCCCCGACTGCCGATTAATTCCCCCTCGCTCCCCCCTTACAACAAATCTTCCAGCGACTCGATCACCGGAAAATCGTGCTCCGCCGGCAACGCCTTGTTGCCCGGCCGCACGATGATATACGCCTGCAACCCGGCCTCGCGCGCCGCAACAGCTTCTTCATAAATATCCGTCACAAACACCACCTGCCCGGCCGGCTTCCCCACCGCCTCCACAATATCGCGATAGCTCTGCGCCACCCGTTTGTGCCCGGTCGTCGTGTCGAAATACCCCGAAAAATACCCCTTCAAATTTCCATAGCCGGTGTACCCGAACAAAAGCTTTTGCGCCTCGACGCTGCCCGACGAATAGATATAAATCGGCAAACCCTGCGTACGCCACGCCTTCATCGCGCGCGGCACATCCTCGTACACCGTCGCCTCGATATCGCCGTGCTCATAACCCGCGCGCCAGATCTGTCCCTGCAAATCCTTCAAACCCGTCGCCTTGCGGTCGGCATCCATCTGCCACAACACACTCTCGACCACCGACTCAGGCGCGCTCACATCCACCGCACGTGCACCCTCCACGCCGGCCGCCACATCGCCCGCAACATCCTTCGCGATCTGCGCCACAGCCGCCTGCACCGCCGCATCTTCCCAGTTCGTCTTCAAAAACGCCGCCACATGCTCACGCGCAAACGGAAACAGCACATCATACACAAAACTCACCGGCGTTGTTGTCCCCTCAATATCCAGAACCACCGCCGAATAACTCTTCTCCACACCTGCCTCTTTGCCAGTTACCACCACTCAACCTCCAACAGATGCCCACAAAATAGAGGGAATCAACAGTCCACGCGTTTATATTGATAAATCAGGCACTCGCAACCACGAGTCGCCTGCAACATGATTGCAAGCCCAGGATGTAATCATTCAGGAGCATGATCACAATCGGAAACACACGTCCGTTCCACCGTGATGGCTGTGCCACAAAGTTCTTCGCCAGCAACCAGTGGACTATTGAGACGCCCGGCGAGTGTTCCATAAGCGCGACGATCGTTACGCGCGTTCGCTTCACAGGCATAGCTGAGTGTTTCAAGCTCGCTGCTCTCAAGCGTATGACCGCCATACGCATAGCAGCCTGTGACTGACAACGTGCACATCAACATACAAAACAAAGCCAGCTGCCTCGTAAATTTGCGCGCTGGCCGTCGAGCGCACGCTTCGATACCATGCCGTTGACAACCAGCTCGTTGCAGTCTTGAAAGTTCTGTACCCGTAGCTAAGGAGTTCATATGTCACACGTTTTCGGTTATTTGTGTAGCGATGATTCGCTTACTCATGCTGTCATGACCGACTTCAAGGGTCAACTTAACCCGATCGATCCTCAGCGCAACAATGGCCTGGGAATCGGCTGGCTCCAACAGGGCCGCACCCTCGTCCGCAAGCACCCCACTCGCCCCGACAGCACCGACGACCTGCTCGATCTGCTTTCCGATATCCCGACCCGCGCCATGGTTGCCCACATCCAGCGCGCAACCTCCGGCCACATCGCCGCCGCGGACCTTCAGCCCTTCCGCTACCGCAACTGGGTCTACGCCCAGCACGGCGCCTTTGCCGGAGATCCGGCCCGCATCCAGGAATTCACCGACTCCCTGATTGCCGATCTTCCCGACCATCTCCGCCGCAACCTCCAGGGCCAGACCGCCGCCGATGTGATCTTCCACGTCCTGCTCACCCACCTCACCGAGCAAGACGCCTTCAACATGCAACTCACCCCCACCCGGCACGCCACCATACTCGCCAGAGCCCTCCAGACCCTGCAAGAAAAAACCCTGGCGCATCACCTCGACCCGCTCACGCCCCTGCTCAATGTCGCCATTACCGAGCGCCAGCTCTTTGCAACCCGCATCGGCGCCCCGCTCTACTACCGCCTCTACGAAGGCATCCAGGAACCCGGCGAAAAACCCCTCTTCGCCGGCCACCGCACCCACCCCATCGAACACCCCCGCTTCCGCGCCGTCATCGTCACCAACCAGGTTTCCCCAACCACCGAGGACTCCCCCTGGATCGAAATCCCCGACAACCACATCCTCTGGGTTGAATCCGGCTGGCAAATCAAAACCGCGCCCATCGCACAGCTCGCCGGATAGCCCGTTCACTTCCCGCGCGCCCCGCGCGGGAACACAACAATCCCCGCGCGCGCAAGCTCAAGACCCTACGCTCCTGCCATCCCCACAATTTCTTTCCCGTACGCCGCTACTTTTCGAAGGCCAACCAGGCAGATTTAGAAAACACCGGTTTTTTTCACAAACAGCGTCTGCACATTCAGGAAATGCCCGTCCAAAAAAAATTCTGGCCAAAACTTATTCGGAAATGACTGTCCACGAAAAATTCTGGCCAAAACTTTTCAGGAAATGACTGTCCACGAAAAATTCTGGCCAAAACTTTTCAGGAAATGACTGTCCACGAAAAATTCTGACCAAAACTTTTCAGGAAATGACTGTCCGCGAAAAATTCTGGCCAAAACTTTTCAGGAAATGACTGTCCGCGAAAAACCGCGCAAACCACCCGCGCAGCCAGGCGTCAGCCTGAGCGGAGCGCCGCAGGTCGTTTTAGCCCTCGGCGTCAGCCGACGGGTGGGAACGCCGCAAACCACCCAATTCTCCGATCACCTCCACAACGCAAACCACCCAATTCTCCGATCACCTCCACAACGCGAACCACCCAACACCACACCACCCAACCCCAAAAACCTAACGTCTGCGGCGAGTCATAAATCGGGGCTAGCAAGGCTGGCGGAGCGACGGTGGCCTGGACGGCCACCGAGCGAACGGCAACGCAGCTAGCGTCGATTTAGGGCCGACGCCAACAGCTCCTTAACGACGACGGCATCAGCCGCCCCGCCGGTGGTTTTCATGACCTGGCCGACAAAAAATCCAAACAGCGTCGTTTTACCCTCGCGATAGCGCGCAAGCTGCTCGGGATTTTCCTCCAGCACCTTGTCGATGATCGGCGCAAGCTCCTCGCTGGAACCAAGCTTCTCCAGTCCACGCGCCTTCACGATGGTTTCTGCGTCCTGACCGCTGGCCAGCATTTCCGCCAGCACTTCTTTTCCGGCTTGTTTGGTAATCCGATCGTCGTCGATCATTTTTACCAGCGCTGCCAGTTGCTGCGGCTTTGCCTTGATCGAGGCCACTTCACCGGCCTCACCCAGAAGCGGCAACAGATCGTTCACAAGAATCGAAGCCACCGCGCGCGGATTTTCGTAGGCTGCGCGAACGTCCTCAAAATATGCCGACAACGCCACGTCGCCGCTCAACAAATCGGCATCATCCTGCGACAGGCCGAGCTCGCTCTGATAGCTCGCAAAACGCTCGGCCAGATGTGCGCGTTCCGCACGCGCGTTGTCGCGATCGTACTGCGGCTTTTTCTTACCCGGACGATCTTTTTCGCTTTCTTTGGCCTCTTTCGGCGCTTTGGTGGCCGCCGTTTTTTCGGCTTTTGCAACCGCTGGCTTTTCCGTCTTCGCTGTGTCCTTCGCCCACGAATCGCGCAAGGTCACAATCCGGTTGAACACCAGCGCATCCGGCTTGCTATCGACCGGATCTGCCCAGAAATATCCCTGGCGCTCAAACTGCACGCGCGTTTCCGGATCGGCTTCCAACATCTGCGCAAGACCGCGTTCCACCCGGCAATTCTCCAGGGTCACGAGCGATTCGTCGTTGAGAAGCGTTTTAAAGTCCACGTCGGCATCTGCATCCGGCCGCTCCACGGCAAACAAACGCTCGTACAGGCGCACCGTCGCCGGCACCGAATCCGTTGCCGAAACCCAGTGCAACGTGCCTTTGACCTTGCGGCCGTCCGGCGCTGAGCCGCCCAGCGTTTCCGGATCGTAGGTGCAACGCAGCTCGACGACTTCGCCGTTTTCGTCGCAAATCACTTCTTCGCACCGAATGAAATACGCAAAGCGCAGGCGCACTTCCGCACCCGGCGCCAGACGATGCCAGCCCTTCGGCGCGGTCTGCGCAAAGTCATCGCGCTCGATATAAATCTCACGCCCGAACGGCACCTTGCGACTCTCTGTCCGCGCGCTGTCCTGCGGGTACAGCGGCGCTTCCAGCTCCTCGGTTTTCCCTTCCGGATAGTTCGTGATCACAACTTTCAGCGGCCGCAACACACCCATCACGCGCGGTGCATTGATGTTCAGATCGTCACGAATCGCAAACTCGAACAGCTCGTAATCCACGCAGCTATTGGCTTTGGCAACGCCGATCAGGTGGCAAAACTTGCGAATCGCCTCGGCCGAAATCCCAC
Organism: Lujinxingia vulgaris; assembly: GCA_040393065.1. GTDB lineage: Bacteria > Myxococcota_A > Bradymonadia > Bradymonadales > Bradymonadaceae > JACCWM01. The sequence goes on from JBEBUW010000028.1 coordinate 27,178, forward strand.
GACGGCGCAATCCCGCAATCGTCGGCATCCGCGGATCGTCCCAGCCGCTCACATAATTATCCTGCACAAGCTGCAACAACTTGCGCTTACTCATCACCGTGTAGCCAATATTCAAGCGCGCAAACTCGATCTGCTGCGGCTGGCAGGGCACCTCCGTTTCGCGGATCACCCAGTCATACAGCTCACGGTTGTTCTCAAACTCCAGCGTACAGATCGAATGCGTAATCCCCTCAAATGCATCTTCGAGGCAGTGCGCATAGTCGTACATCGGATAAATACACCAGTCATCGCCGGTGCGATGGTGCGTTGCATGACGAATCCGATACAACAACGGATCGCGCATCAACATATTGGCCGCGGCCAGATCGATCTTCGCCCGCAACACATGCGTTCCATTCTCAAACTCGCCGGCACGCATCCGCGCAAACAGATCCAGGTTTTCCTCGACGCTGCGGTCGCGATACGGACTCGGTTTGGCCGGCTCCGTCAGTGTCCCGCGATACTCCCGGATCTCATCGATCGACAGGCTGTCCACATACGCCTTGCCTTTCTTGATCAACAAAACCGCGCGCTCATACATCTGCTCAAAATAATCCGACGCGAAAAACAAATTTTCGCCCCAGTCATACCCGAGCCAGCGCACGTCGTTCTTGATCGATTCGACGTACTCCACGTCTTCCGTCAACGGATTGGTGTCATCGAAACGCAGATGGCACCGCCCGCCGTATTCCGCGGCCAGACCGAAATTCAGAACAATCGACTTTGCATGCCCGATATGCAGATAGCCATTGGGCTCCGGCGGAAAACGGGTCGCGATCTTTTGATGTTTTCCACTCGCCAGATCTGCATCGATGATGTCGTGAATAAACGTATTGCGGCGCACGATTTCCTCGCCGCCTTCCAGGCCTTTTTCGATCTTTTCACTCACGACCAACTCCATAAATTACGAAAGTACAAACGCCTCACAGTCGCTCCGCAAAGGATACGACAATCAGGCGCAATAATTATTCCAGAACCCTGTATCCACTCAATTTCTTAGTCTTCGACAATCCGGCGCTCAATCGTCGAAATCCGCGGCATGCCGGCGGCGTCCGCCACGCGTACGTTGCGCCTGGCCGCGCCGTCCCTGACAATTTACACAGAACAACGCCCAGGGCATCAGACGCAGCCGGCCGATGGCAATCGGCTCCTCGCAATCCTGGCAGATCCCGAATTCCTCGGGATCTTCGGCAATGCGCTGCAAGGCACGCTCAATGCCAGCGATTTCCTCGGCCCGCAAACGATTGCGGCGCGACACGATCACCTGATTCATCTCGTTCAAAGGCTGCTCGTCCTCGTCCGGAAGCGTTTGCGCATCCGGACGGTTCGGCTCCGCCTTCAAATCGCCTTCGGCTACAAGCTCGCGACGACGCTCAAGCAATAGTTCACGCAACGATTCTAATTCGTCTGGACTCATGAAAACGCCAACAATTACAAGCGGTAACCAATCGACAACATAATCATGTGCATCAGATCTGTCGTTTTGGCAGCAGTATTCGGCGCCACCGGAGCCTCAAACTCCAGCGTATAATACTGCGCCGTATAATCAGCTCCGATCACAAACGACTCCACCGGCTCGATCTTCAGGCTTGCCGCACCTTCAAAACCAAGCGTGCCCGTCGCATCGCCAAAGCTGCCGCCGATCTTTTCCGCACTCAACAGCGGCAAGATCCCGCCGCCCAGCGAAAGCGAGCCCAGCTCTCCAAACGAATACTCGACGCCAACGCCCAGGCGCGCGCTGGTGTATTTGTGTCCCTGGTAGAGGGTGTTTTCGCCAAGTTCGATGGCCAGAGTTTCAAAACCACCAAAACCGCGCAGTACAAAACTCGAATTGAGCGCATAGGCCACATACAGCTCCGCGCCCATACGCATGAACGAGCTCTCCAGTTGCGTGCCCTCAAAGGCAGTTTTGAACGGCGCATACGCTCCAAACAGCGTCGCTCCCAGCGCCCCGCGCGCATTGGAGAACAACATAAAACGCGCATCCAGCTCACCGGCGATACCAAACAGCGGCGTGCCGTGATCGATGCCATCGCCCACTTCCTGGGTGAGATGCATCATCCGGTTGCCCAGCAACGCGCCGACATTCAGACGATAACCCGTCTCCAACGAACCATGCACCGCGCGCCGGTCGGCCATGACCTGATCCAGAATCGTCGGCTCCTCGACCAGCTCCACCTGGCTGCGATTGGCGGCCGCTTCCTCAGCAGCAAGCCGCGCCTTTTCTTCCTGCTCAACGCGAAACTCGCGCACTTCCGGCACAGCCACGCTGAACACTTCACGCAACACATCAATCGCCTGCTCGTCGCTCACGCGTCCCCGACGAATATCGCGGCGCAAATCCACCAGCTCATTGCCGCGCGGCCCGATGACAACGACCTGCAGCTTGCCGCCGTTGCCGAAAACGTCCTGCACAAGAAGCGCTTCAACGTCCAGGGCAAGCAACAACTCTTGAAACGTCTCGACATTCTCCTGACGCGCAGAACTCTGCCGCAACGTCTTCACATCAATCTGATATTCTTCGGCCTTGGACAAAAAAACCGACTCGTCCATCAAGACCAACTGATTACTCTGAAGCAAAATCGATTCAATACTCGAATACGCACTGCTTCCGGCCGAACCTGCCACGTTTACAAATGCCAGACGCAACGGCGACTCAGCATCCTGAGCCTGCGCCATACCCGGCTGCAAGCACAATAGAAGAGCAATCGCTGCGATCGCCCGCGCGAAGTAGCTATGTAGGAACGATGTTTTGATCATAAGAATACACTTTGGTTTTGGTAAGACGCACTCCCCGGCATCATGCTTCTACAGCGATTTCCGTAAAAAGTGAATCCCCGAATTAAACCGCCTGATTTTGTTGCGTTACGCACATTCTCAGGCTTGATTATCTTGTGGCATCACGTTCTGGCGCCTATGATACCGCCGATTTGTAAGGACTTATTTTGTCTATTGAACGCTGTTGTGGAGTTTGTATGTTGTATCGCTCTCTTCTAAATTCAAGCGCTTTACCACTTATCGCGACGCTCCTTTTGAGTTCCTCGGCCTATGCGCAAGACTCCTCCGAAGCCGACGACCTGGAACCAGAGGAAATCAGCGAAAGCATCGTAACAACCACAGCACGCGCTCCCATCGAGTCTTTTGCCGCCGACCGTAGTATCGACGTCATTACTTCCAACGATATCCTTGCCTCCGGCGCGACCGAACTCTCGGCCATCGCCAACGAACTGCCCGGCGTTTCCGTGCAAACCACCAATCGCGGCGGAAGCACGGTCTCCATCCGGGGCATGATCGGACCTGAAAACCTGATCTACGTCGATGGAGTCCGATTCAATCAGTCCACATTTCGCACAGGCCCAAACCAGTACCTGAACACCATTGACCCCTGGGCTATTCGCCGCATGGAAATTATGCGCGGCCCGGGCAGCGTACTCTACGGCAGCGGCGCGATGGGCGGCGTTATCCACATCTTCCCGCACGAAGTCCCCGACGCCCCGCTGGCCCTGCGCGGCCTGGGCATGTTCCGCACCGCAGACACCGCGCTTGGCGCGGCCCTCGACGTCGGCGGCCAGCCCAACAACCTCGGCATGATCGCCGGCTTCAGCTTCCGCGACTACGGCCAGCTCCACACCGGCCAACGCTACGGCAGCAACCCCACCTTCCTCAGCGCCGAACAAAACTACAAAATGCTCGCCAGCGACTACTCCGAGATGTACTGGCGAGCGGCGACGCGGGCGGATGTGGGAACGTATTCGAGTTTCAGGCTGAATTATATGGGAGGCATGGTCAACGACGCGCCCCGCACCGACAACCTGGGCATTGGCGACGTTCGCTTCACCGACAACCGCGACGACCTGCTCTGGGCAACCTACACCTACGCGCCCGGCCGCGGCGCACTCAGCAGCTTGAACGCGAATATTTCTTTTCACCGCACCCACGAACGCACCGAACGCTACGGCTGCACCACCACAACGCGCCCCGACGGCAGCGCCGGCCGCGTCTTCGACCCGGAAGCCTGCGCCACGCTCAACCCCAACGCCCTGAAAAGCCGCCGCATCAACGACGACATCGTCAGCACCATCGGCGCAAGCCTCACCGGCGTCAGCCAGATTTCTCAGATCCCGCTTCGCTTGAGCTGGGGCGGCGAACACTACCAGGACCGCGTCATCTCTGAAGCACAACGCTCCTCGGGCACCCTCGACAACCTGCAAGCCCAGGCGCGCGGCAACTTCGCATCCGGTTCCACCTACGCCAGCACCGGCCTCTTCGCCCACGGCGATTACAGCGTTTTCGCCGCCGGCCCCCACGAAATCACGCTGCAGGGCGGCGCGCGCGTCGAAAACTTCCGCGCCTCCGAACCGGCCGTCAACTTGCTCGACGACGACATCAAATTCTCCAACACCGGCGTCGTCGGCTCGCTCGGTGTCAGCTACCTCTACGACGTAAACGCCCACGTCTACCTCAACTGGAGCCAGGGATTCCGCGCGCCCAACCTCCAGGAAGCGACCTACATCGGTGACAGCGGAAACTTCTTCGAAATCAACAACCCCGACCTGGCCCCCGAACGCAGCGACACCTTTGAGCTCGGCACCAAAGTCGATCTCCCCGCCATCGCTCAGGTCAGCGCCGCCGCCTACGTTTCCCTCCTTTCCGATCGCATCACACGCACCAACGCAACCTACAACGGCCAGGAAACCGTCGACGGCAAAACTGTCCAACAACGCATCAACGCCGATAGTGCCTATTATTATGGCGCCGAACTCGGCCTCCGATCCGCCGAATACTTCGGCCTGCACCTTTTCGGAAATATCAGCTACATCGACGGCGCGGTTCAAGCCAAATCCGACGACCCGAATTTCAAAGCCGGCCCCCTGCACTCCCTGTTTGCAAGCGGCGACTTTTACGAAAATCCGCGCCGCCTAACGCCCGTCGAATACATCGCCGGACTTGGATTCTCCCTGGACGAAAGCTGGTACGCATCCTTCTTCGTGGAAGGCGCCGCCGCCCAGGACAAACTCGCCAGCGGCGACCTAAAAGATCTGCGCATCTGCGAAACCACCACCGGCGTACTCTTCGGAGACGTCAACCTCGATTGCCCCGGCTCGCCGTCCTGGACTACCTTCAACGTCCGCGGCGGTTACCACTTCGAGAACATCGGCCGCATCGACCTCACCGTCGAAAACCTCACCGATGTGCGCTACCGCCACCACGCTTCCGGAACCCTCGCCCCAGGCTTTGGCGCGATGGTAACTTTGACCGTCCTACAGTAAACTTTTCTCAGACGTTCAACCCCAACAACCAAAGTTCTCACTCAACTTCAGGACATCCCTTTGGATACGCACAATCAACGCTCCATGCGTACCGATAGCCAGCTCTCCGCAGACGACATTCTCGCCGCCAACACCCTGGCGACAGATTGGACCGAGCAAGAAGTTCTGAATTTCATCGCCAACTGCTTTGACCGCGATGTACTCCTCAAGATCCTGCTTGGATACGCCTCGCAATGGCTCTCCACGCGCATGATCGCCGTCGTCACCAAAGCCGGCCTTCAGCCCTTCATGCTCGAAGGCTGGCCCGATTCCTACACCGAACTGCAAGACACCGCGCGCCTACGCACACTGCGCGCCCCCTTCCAGCCTCTGCCTCAAAACCCACAAACCCCAGAAAATCTCCTCACGCTCACCCCCATCCAGAACTCCGGTCTGCAAAGCATTTTCTACGTCCTCAAACTGCCCGCACCGCCGTTTCTGGCCGTGCAAGCCATTCAGGTCGCCACCAAAACCGCACTTCTTCTGATCGGAACGCCGCAGCAGCCTTCCACCGTCGAAATCCAACCAGAACTCGACATCAACGCCCTCAACAACGCCGCGGTTGCGCTCGGAAAACAACTCGAAGAAATCATCAACCGCCACAAATCCAACACCCTGCCCCCGGTCGACGAGCGCGTCCCGCCTCTGCCACGCCCTATCAAGCCGCCGCCCTCCGCCGTCATCGTCGAAGAACTCACCAACGAACTACTCACCCACAAAGAGTCCTCCTCCAGTCTCATCGATGACGGCTGGCTCGATCTGCTCGAAGATCCCAAGAACGCCGCCACTCCACCCGCGGCAGCCCCCCAAACAGAATCAGAACCCAGGATTCCCCCCGCTCTCCGGAGCGAACCCGATGCCTTCGCCGACACGGCAAGCCTCGACAACATCGAAACCGAAGACCGCAAAGAAGACGAAGAAGAAATCTTCTCTCCCCAGCCCAAGCTTCAGCGCGCCGGCCATACCGTAGAACGCCCCGCGCTGACTCTCGAAATGTTCCCCGATGCACTGCTCGGCCTGAACAACCCGCGCGCAACAGTGACCCACGGCTTCGAAAACCTCAGCGACGATTCCCTCGCGGAATCCATCTCCACCCCTGCGCCCGAACCCGAACAAAAACAGGCTCCCGAACAAGAACAGGCTCCCGAACAAGAACAGACACAAGAAGCACAAAACCCCGAGCAGGAGCCGGAGCAGGAACCCGAAACCCTCCAGATTTACGTCGCCGGCAGAACACTCTCTGGCGGCTTCGAAGCCATCAGCCGCGAACCAGAAACCACGTATCCCGTCGGCCAGACGCACCCCGGCGGCTTCGACCCCGTTCTTGAGGACCCCAAAAACCGCAAGGAACCCGAAACCCGCCACGCCCCCGATGCACGCGTCCTGCGCCGCATGTCCATCACCCCGCGTTCTTTCTCCGAACTCAACACCCCGGAACCGGAGCCAGAAACCCAGGCCCAAACCACCCAACCGGCCGAGCCCGCCTACGATCTGCAGGCCCTCAAAAAAGCCTTCCCCGGTCACCTCGTCATCGATCGCTACCAGCACACCATCCAGACCATGCCCCCGGCCCGCGAACACGGCCCCCTGCTTGCGGAAATCGCCGACATCGGCCTGCCAGCACTCGAAATCATCCGCGAATTCATCAACACCAGCAGCCTCGAACTGCGCTTTTACGCAACCCTGCTCCTCACCGAAATCCCCGGCCACAACCTGCTCGAAGACGTCGTCGAACGTCTCTTCGACCGCGACCAACAAATCCGCGGCCTGGCCCAGACCATCATCCTCAACGCACGCCTCGACACCGGATTCGAGCGCATCGTCCTGCAACGCCTCCGACACGAAATCATCTCCAACATCGAAGACGTGCGCGTCGAAATCTCCGCCGAAACCATCGGCAACCTACGCGACACCCACGCCATCCCCCTTCTCATCGACGCCCTCGCCCAACACCGCCCCCGCGTCCAACTCGCCGTCCAGAACGCCCTGCGCCTCCTGACCTTCCAGGACCTCGCCCCCTCCATCTCCGAATGGCGCCGCTGGTGGCAAACCGCCCAGAACCAATCCCCCACCACCTGGCTCATCGACGCCCTCGATTCCCCCAACCCCGACATCCGCCACCACGCCTTCGCCGAAACCCAGAAAATCCCCGGCCTCTCCCTCAATTATCACCCCGATCAACCCCAGAAACTCCGCGCCCGCGCCCAGACCGAACTCCACCGCTGGTTCCAGGATTTTTAATCCCGCCCCCCAATCCCCCCCAACACCTCTACCCACCCGCGCAGCGAGGGCTCTGCCCTCCGCGAAGCGCGCCGGTTGTGCCAACCCAGGGCCTCTGGCCCTGGGATCGTTGCACACCACCCAATTCTCCGATCCCCACCACCACACACACCACCCAATTCTCCGATCCCCCAACCCAATCCCCCGCCTATTCAGCGCACCCCTCAAACACATGCATCAACTCACGCGCGAGCTCCGGCGTAATCTCCACCTCCCTCGCATCATCCACGTGCGCCGCCCCCTCCCACTTCACCGGTGACATCATCGGCGCCGGCGTCGCGGCCAGTTCTGCCAGATGCGGCTTGTCATACCCGCCGCCGTCCGCATCCAGATACACCGGATTCGAAAACGCAAACGGCAACGTCCCCTTGCCCGGCAAGATCGGATACATCGTCCTGCCCGCCGCGCCTTGCACCACGAACACCGCATACGCATCCACATCCGTCTCAAGCTCCAGCGTCAGCGTCTTCTCATACCGACGATGCACATGCGCACCACGAGCCACCTCAACCAGATCGTCCTCCGTCAGCGCAATCGGCCAGGAGCGCGTCGGCTCGATCTTCTGCGAGTCGTACTTGCCCGGAACCCGCACAATCTGTTCCGCATCGACGTTCATATACAACTCCAACAGATCGACGCCCATCCACTCCGGCACCTCGAGATGCACCGTAACCTCCACAGGCTGCCCGTCCGTCGCCAGCGTATCGCCGATGCGCGCTTCCGCCCCCTCATGATTTTTCGCCAGCACCCTGAAAAACGGCCCGTTCGTCCCGATCGCGCGCCCCGCATTGACCGCGCCCACAAACCCGGCCTGATCAAACGCCGCCGGACTATCCGTGCCCTCCGGCACAAACACAAACGTCCGGGGCACCCCACCCATCGTGCTTCCATACAGATTGTGCGTATCGGTCACCGCCGTGCCCGTCACCTTCTGACCGCGCCCCAGCATCGTAAACCACCAGCGCCCCACACCCCAGAATCGCGACGTATTATAACCATTCATCAATTCCATGGCCGTAAAATCATCCGTCCACATCCCTGTTTCCCCCGTCTCTGGATCTGCCTCCGCCTGCACACGCATCAACGTCGGATCTCCATACGTCAACGAACGCAACACATCGGCGTACATCAGAAAACTCGAATCCGGGTGATTGATCTGCACCACCTGTTCTTCCGGATGCGCATGCAACCAGGCAAAAATATCCGCCGGCAAAAGCGCAGGCTCCGCGCCATTACCCCAGTCCAGCGCACCACCACGCAACTTGCTCGAATCTTGCGTCATCGGAAAACCATTGAAATGCCCCAGATCACTCGTCGTCACTTCCGTCCCCACAATCGTCACAATTTCATCGCCTGCACCCAGCGCTTCGACCGCCGGACCAAAATCCGAAATCACATCGTGATCCGAGCTCACCACCACATCCACGCCCTCGACCAAAAACGTCAAAACCCGGTCCTGATTCGACACCGGACTATCCGCCGACGCCATCGCATGCACATGGAAATCCCCGCTAAGCGCCCCGCTCGTATCCAGAACCCGCGCAATTTCCGCCTCAATCTCCAGCGTTTCCCCCTCGGCAATCGTCACCAGCTCGCCGCCTGTCTCCAGCGCGTCCTGCGGCCAGACGCTCCACTCCAGACCACGACTCACCACCACGCGATACGTTCCCGCCGGCAGATAAAACCCGTGTTCTCCGCTCACGCCCACCCACTCAATCTTCGCAAAATCCGCCGGAAGCCCGTGAAACGTCACCTCCTCTTCCTGCGAAGTCGGCTTATGCGGACACGCCTCCTCACACAAAATCGACACGCGTGCCGGCGTCCGCTCACCCTCCGGCGTCCGCACCGAAACCTCGATCCGCGCCGCCTCCGCAAGCGCAATCGCCGCGGCCTCCACCACTTTGTCCGCCTCCACCACAACCTCCGGCCGCACATGCGTCACGCGCCCATCCAGCCGCGCCGAAACACGATACGTCCCAAATACCTCCCCGGCCGGAACCAGCATCTCATAACGCCCATCCGCCCCGCTCACCGCCTGATTCATCGTGCGATTCTTCGCATCAATCACCGACACGCGCGCCCCCGCCACAGGCTGCCCCTGCCCATCCTGCACCAATCCCGAAACCGTCCCAGTTTCCACGCCCTGCAACGGATAAATTTCATCCAACATCCTGGAAATATCACCGTCCCCCGCAAACACCCGATGCTCTGCCACCCCGACCTCACCCGGCGCCAGATGCAAAACACCCTCCAGCCCCCGCAACTTCGCCGGCGCCGCCATCAACACTTCCAACAGATCTGTGCGCCCCAGAATCGAAGCAGCCACACCCGAAATCGTAAAATACGAACCCCCAATCGGCAGATCTCCCCGCAAATGCCCTGCCGCCTTCGGCACATACCCAAAACTCGCCTGCTCACCCCGATACAACAAATACGGCAAGGAATCCGGCGTCGGATTGGTAAATCCCGTCCCATAACCAAACCCGCGCAAACTACTCAGCGGATTGAAATACCCGCCGCCCGCGCCACCCGACACAACCAGGTGACTCGTCACCACATCCACCATCTCGTCGCCGTCATTGCGCATCGCAGACACAACCTGCAAACCGCCATCACCCGGCAACAAAATATAATAAACCGTCAACGTCAGCGGCATCAGACCATCCGGCTTCAAACGAAACATTTTCGCCAGATCCGGACTAAATTGCGCAATCATCGACGACAAATTCAAAAAATCTAACAGCTCCGTATGCCCCGTCACCGCTAAAACCGCATACCCCTCACTGCCATCATGCAAAATCTCATACCGCTCCGGCTTAAACGTCTGGTCGGCATTCAAAAACAAACAAATCTCATCCAGCGTATCGCCCGTGCTCCCCTCCGCACCCAGATACTCCGCGTCGATCACATTCCCACCCCACGGACACGGACTCATCGTGCGCTCATCCCCCTGCACCAAAAACCGCACCTTCCCGTTCTCCAGGATATAATCCCCAACGCGCCCCTCCGCAGCATCGCCCCCGATCAAATCCGCCGCATCCTCCACCTGATACAACCGCACACTCCCCTCCCCCGAACCGCCCAGATGCGGCCCCAGATCATACGCCACCCGCTCACCTGGCTCCGGACGCCGCACATCCTCCTCAACGTCCTCGGCCACATCCTCCCCGACCTCCTCCGCAACATCGCCCCCGACATCCCCCTCCCGGTCCTGCTTCCCATCATCCGAACATCCGACCGAAAATCCGATCAGCCCCACCAATACCAGTACCAACAGCACCAGGCGTTTCATAAGCCAGCTCCCTGTATCGTTCATCCACTTCCATCAAGCCATCCTACAGATTTCTCCCCCGATTATCACGTTCACCGCCATTCTACACAAGCCATCCCCCACACCCGCGCAAATTTTGCACCACCCCCAGAACCACGCACATTTTGCACCCAACCCACTCCTTTCCCTGCCTCTCGACCACCCTTCTTCAACGATCTTTGCGCCAATTCCCGCCCGGCACGCAATTTGCTCAAGCCCCTCGTTGTTGAAAACCGAAGAAGTTCCCCTTTCCACAACCCCAGGTAGTCCATGTCCAGCATCACCGTAGACCTCGCCCTCACCCAGAAATACAACGTCCCCGGCCCCCGCTACACCTCCTACCCCACCGCACCGCACTTCCGCGACGACCTGCCCCACGACACAATCATGGCCGAAGTCGCCCGCAACAACCTCACACCCCGCAACCTCTCCCTGTATTTTCACATCCCCTTCTGCCAGACCCTCTGCTGGTACTGCGGCTGCACCACCGTCATCGGCAAGAACCCCGACCGCACAAAACCCTACCTCGAACACCTCTTCCAGGAGATGGCCAACAAAGCCCGCCACCTCCACCCCGACCGCAAAGTCGTCCAGATGCACTTCGGCGGCGGCACCCCCACATTCCTTACACCCGACGAAATCCGCGCCCTCGGCCACCAGATCCACCAACATTTCCAGTTTGACTCCACCCACGAATCCGCCGCCGAAATCGACCCGCGACGCCTCACCCAGGACCACGTCCACGCCCTGCGCGAAGCCGGCTTCAACCGCGCCTCCCTCGGCGTCCAGGACAACAACCCCATCGTCCAAAAAGCCGTCAACCGCATCCAGCCCATGCACATGACCGAACAATCCGTCCAATGGCTGCGCGACGCCGGCTTCCAATCCCTCAACATCGACCTGATCTACGGCCTGCCCCACCAGACCGTCGAATCCTTCGCCCAGACCCTCGACGAAGTCCTCGCCCTCCAACCCGACCGCTTCGCCATCTACAGCTACGCCCACGTCCCCTGGATCAAACCCTCCCAAAAACTTCTGGCCGGCAGCGCACTCCCCTCCGCCGAAGTCAAACTCGCGATCCACAAAATGATCATCGAACGCCTCACCGCCGAAGGCTTCCTCTACATCGGCATGGATCACTTCGCCCGCGCCGACAACGAACTCGCCATCGCCCAACAAAACGGCAACCTCCAACGCAACTTCCAGGGCTACTCCACCTGGGCCGGCACCGACATCTACGGCTTCGGCATGTCCGCCATCTCCCAGATCGGCGACGCCTACATCCAGTCCCCCAAAGACTTAAACGAATACTACGCCGCCGTCCCCACCCACGACTTCCCCACCCACAAAGCCTACCTGCTCACCCACGACGACCGCATCCGCTCCACCACCATCATGCGCCTCATGTGCGACGCCGTCGTCGACTTCGACACCATGTCCAACCTCCTCAACATCGACTTCCGCACCTACTTCCGCCACGAACTCTCCCAACTCTCCGACCTCGTCGACGACGGCCTCCTCCACCTCACCGACAACACCCTCACCGTCACCCCCACCGGCCGCCTGCTACTGCGCAACATCGCCATGCGCTTCGACGCCTACCTCAACGCCCCCCGCGGCGGCTTCTCCAGCACCATCTAAATATAAAAACCGCGGTTCACCACGTCACAACCCGCATTTCATACAAAAGCAGCGGTTCACCACGTCACAACCCGCATTTCATGCAACAGCAGCGGTTCACCACGTCACACCCCGCATTTCATGCGGGGCTAGAACAACCGCTGCGCTCCGCTCGGCCAAATCCAAAAGACAAGCGTCCGGCTCCACGACCTGGTCCCTCCTATTTCCCTTCCTTACCTTCGCGAAATTCGCGCCTTCGCGCATTCGCGTGCGCCTTTTGCATTTGCCGTGCCTTTGCCTTTCACCCCACCAGCGGAAGCCGCGGTTCGCCACGTCACACCCCGCATTTCATGCGGGGCTAGAACAGCCGCTGCGCTCCGCTCGGACTGCGTCCGGCTCCACGACCTGGTCCCTCCTTTTTCCCTTCCTTACCTTCGCGAAATTCGCGCCTTCGCGCATTCGCGTGCGCCTTTTGCATTTGCCGTGCCTTTACCTTTCACCCCCCCAGACGAATATCTAGCCAGATCAAAGCGTTCGGAGTATGGATAATCGGCTTTCGCCTTTCTCTCATTTTTTGAGTTCCCCAAACCTGACCCTACATACATCATGATCATTTCATCCGAGGAAGACCTCAACGCCCTCAAACGCATCGGCCGCATCGTGGGCCTCACCATCCAAGAAATGGCTCGCCAGATTGAACCCGGCATGACCACCGCCGAACTCGACGACATCGGCCGCAAATTTCTCGAACTCCACGGCGCCCGCTCCGCCCCCATCCTCGTCTACAATTTCCCCGGCACTACCTGCATCAGCATCAACGACCAGGCCGCCCACGGCATCCCCGGCCCCCAGGTCATCCAGCGCGGCGACCTCGTCAACATCGACGTCTCCGCCGAACTCGACGGCTTTTTCGCCGACTCCGGCGCCTCTTTCCCCGTCCCACCCGTCACCCCGCAGGCCCAGGACCTCGTCGACTCCACCCGCGAAGCCCTCCAAAAAGCACTCGGCGTCGCTCGCGCCGGACTCCCCATCCAGATGGTCGGACGCGTCGTCGAAAACTTCGCCCGCGAACGCGGCTACACCATCATCAAAAACCTCGGCGGACACGGCATCGGCCGTAAACTCCACCAGGAACCCAGCTTCATCCCCCACTTCTACGACCGCACCGAAAAACGCCGCTTCACCGAAGGCACCGTCCTCACCCTGGAACCCTTCCTCTCCACCGGCGCCACCGACGTCATCGAACAGGCCGACGGCTGGACCCTCCAGACCCCCAACGGTGAACTCAGCGCCCAGTTCGAGCACACCATGATCATTACCCGCAACAAACCCATCCTCCTCACCGCCGTCTAATCCTTCCCCACGGTTCTCCAATAAAAAACAGGCCATGCTCACCCCCGTGAACATGGCCTGTCTTGATCTTCACCCGAGCACCCCACTCAATGCGTGCTCATCTCCACTTCCCTGGTTTTGCCATTCACCAGCTCCGGCGCCGCATCACCCGCAGGTGTTTTATCAGCAGGAGTTTGATCTGCAGGAGCATCACCGCCAGAAGCTCCACCCGTTCCCTGTTTCTCTGCATTAGCCTTCGCATTCTCAATGTCCAGTTTCTGCCGGGCTCTCTCCAGATTTTTCTGCTCGAGCTCCAGCTTATCGGCCGCTTTCTTCGCCCGCTTCGCAAGCCGCGCTTCTTCCTTCTTGGCCTTCTCCTGCTCGGTCAGCTTCTTGGCCTTCTTCTGCAACGGGAAGAAACTCCGCGCCCAACTCTCCCCCGGCGTATCCGACAACTGAATCAGCTCCCCATACACATCCATCCGCACCTGATTCGTCTCATTCTTAAAAGCATCCACATCCTGACGATAAAACATCCGCTTACGGTCAAGCTGCTTTTGCAACGCCACAATCCTGTCAATTTCCACCACCGCCCGATCCAACAGCGGGTTCATCGCATTGCGAAATGAATCGTCATACATGTCCAATTCCAAGACATCCTTCATCCGCAGAATATCCTCTTTCTGCGCCGAAAACCCCTGCTGCCGGAACGTACTGAAATTCATCGAAATCAGTTTACTGTACCGCAAATCTTTTCGCTTCTGCTTTACCTCATGCAATGCCAGCGAGTACGCCTCTTCCATATACGATTCAACGCGAACTTCCGCCGTCTTTGTCTGTGCCTGCGTATCCGCAATATCAAACTCGATCTCACGCTCCGCACGCCACACCGCGTCATACTTTCCACGCTGCGCGGTCACCATCCCCTTCAAATGCGCGGTTTTCCCCTCCGCTCCCAGACGCGACTCAAGAAACACCAGTTCCTTATAGTAAACCCCGATTGAACTGCTTATCGAAACAATATTCATACGAACCTCCTCCAAACAGGAAACCGCCAACAAGATAGGCGCTTCAGTGAATTGAATTCGCTACAAACTGTCCCACGCGTCTTTACAGCTAATTTTTACAACATTACCAACACGCTACCCGAACTTTTTTCTTTTGCAATAGTTTTGATAAATTTATTTTTGGTTTTCTTTTTCTATCCCAGATTCCTTCCGGCTTTCGCCAAACCCCGGTTTTTTGCCAAAGTGCTTACCCGAGCTCTCAAGTAACCATTTTGCCCGCCAAAGTGCTTACCCGAGGCCTCAGGGACACCATTTTGCCCGCCAAAGTGCTTACCCGAGGCCTCAGGGACACCATTCTGCCCGCCAAAGTGCTTACCCGAGCTCTCAAGTAACCATTTTGCCCGCCAAAGTGCTTAC